>JBEKEI010000048.1:0-26435 GCA_050013915.1 Roseiarcus sp. | reverse complement strand
GGCGGGGGCGCCGACCCGCCGCCGAACAGGGACTTGCCGAGACTGCCGAGGAAGCTGGGCTCCTCCTTGGGTTCGGCCCTGGCCTGGGCTTCGAGTTCGGCGAGGCGCCGGCTCGCGTTCTCCAGCGCCTGTTGCTGCACGAGCACGGTCTGGGCGAGCACATAGGGGGCGTAGGGTTGCGCGCGCACCGCGTCGTTGATGAAGGCTTCCGCCTGGGGATCGCGCGGCGTCGCGGCGGTCGAACCGACGCGTTCGAACAGGCCGGCGAGCATTTGGCGTTCTTCGGGGGTCATGATCTTCTCCCATCAGGGCCCGTCGGGGCCCGCGCCCTGAATATGGGCGGCTATCGTGACGTATCCAAGGAGGCCTCGAGGCGCGAATCGTTCGAAATGGAAGAGGCCGCCGGCGAGGCGTTTCGAGCCCTTCGCCGTCGGCGCGATTCCCCCGGGTCGGAGGTGGATCGGTCATCGCACGCTGGAGAACGCCGTGGGCTGAAGGATCGAATTGGTGATGTTGGCGACGATCTGGCCGTCCCGCTCGCTTTCGGCGCGGGCGGCGAGCCATTCCGGATCGCTCGCGAAAGCAGTCCATTTCGTTTCACGCTCGGCGAGCGATTCCCAGGCGAGCAGATAGGTGAGCTCGTGGTTGGAGGCGCCGATCGCCGTCGTCCAGAACCCCGCCTGGCGGATGCCGTGCCGGCCCCAGATCGGCAGGGTCGTCGTCTCGAACCGTTTCAACAGCGCCGGCAACCGGCCGGGCACGCAGCGATAGACGCGAAGTTCGTGGATCATGGCGGCGCTCCTTCGGGACCCGTTCGATTCGTTCGCCGCCGGCGGCGCCCGACAGGCGGGACCGGCGGCAGACTAATCAGAGATTCGCGGCCCCGCCAACGCGGCGAGCGTGGCCTTCCGGCCGGAGCCGGCTTGGTGCAGCGCGGCGGATCGGCCGGCCGGCCCGTCGCGACGCCTGCCGGCTCGAGCGCGCGCGACTCCGCCTGGCCCATTTCAGGATTGGCCAGCCCTGTTCAGCCTCGGGGACATCGACGCGGCATTGCCGCCGGGCCATGCCGCCGGGCGCTGCGTCGCGGCTCCATTGCCGCTCCGGCGCCTTCACCAGACGATTTCGTCGCCGGGGGTGACTGCGTCTCGTCGGCGCGGCGTTCGGCGCGCCGGCCGTGTTCGCGAGCAGAGCCCGGACGTCTGTAAAAGAGAAAATTGAAAAAGTTCTTCCGTAATTCCAAAAGATCGGCTATGCTCCCACCATTGATCCTCCCCGCCGGAGTCCCGCAATGTCCGTCCCGGCCGTCCCCGCGCCGCCGCCCGCCAGCCGCCTCGGCGCGAGCGCGCGGCAAGTCCGCAGGCATCGGATCATCGAGCGCGCGCTGCGCGGATGGAGTACGACGAACGCCTCCGCAGGGTCGGCGAGGACAAGGCGCGGGCCGCGGCGCGCGGGCAGCCGGCCGCCGGCGCGCGCCCAGACCCCCGCGCGGCTTGCTTTTGCCGGCAACCCTATGATTTGCCTCGATCGGCCGAGAATTGAATTTCCAAATATTTCCAAACCGAAAGGATCTGTCGGGCGACGCGGCCCCGGGCGCCGCTCCGCGCGGGGAGCCGGACGGCGGCGCGCCCGAGACCGCGCGCGGTTTCCATTTGCCTGCAACCCTCTGATTTCCCTCGATCCGCCGAGAAATGTATTTCCAAATGTTTCCACAACGAAAGGATTTGTCGGGCGATGCGGCCGGCGCCGATCTCGACAAGGGGCGCACGGGCGCCAGCGGCGGGACGAGGGCGCAAGGGCATGAGCCGTCGACCGGAGGCACGCGAACGCCCGGCGCCGCGCAGCCACGCCGCTGACGATCGGTCCGAGCGCCGGACGCCGCAACCTCGAAGCCGCGCCGGCGTTCAGCTTCCACGTCACCTGAATGGAGGACCGTCATGTTGTCTGGAAAACTCCCGGTTCATCTGGCCGCGGCGCTCGCGGGCGCCTCGATGCTGGCGGCGGCGTCGAGCGCCGCTTCGGCGTTCACCCTTCCCGGACCCTCGCTCGCGCAGCCCTCCGCGCAGGCGCAGATCCAGAGGGTCTGGTGGGATCGGTGGGGCCGCTGGCATCCCGATCGCTACGCGTACGGCTACGGGCCGTTCGGGGTCGTCGGCGCCCTCGGCGCGGCGGCGGTCGGGACCGCCGACGCGATCGGCGGCGCCGTAGCCGGCCCCGGCCCATGCTGGCGTCGCTACTATGGCCCGTACGGATGGCATTGGCGCCGCGTGTGCTGATCGCCGCCGGCCGGCAGACCGGGCCCGGAGTCGACCGACCCCTGGCCCGATTTGCCTCCGGCTGTCCCGGCGGCCGATCGCGGCGGCAGGGCCCGAATCGTGCTATCGTGCCCGCGTGATTTCGGAGGTCATCGCCATGGCGCCCCTGCTGATCCTGCTCGCGCTCGCGACGCCGTTGCCGTCGGTCAACCTGGCCAGCATATGCCACAACGCGACCCGCGACGCGCTTCCCGACGAAAAGTCGCGCGCCTATGACAATTGCCTGTCCGAGGAGCAGGCGGCCCGCGATCAGGTGCGCCAGAAATGGCCGAAGACTTCGGCCGAGGGGCGCGGCGATTGCGCGCCGATGAAGGGCATTCCCACGAGCTATGTCGCGATCCTGACCTGCCTCGACATGCAGCCCGGCGGCGAATTCGACGCAGGCAAGCAGAAATAGACCGGGTTCGTCTCTGCATCGAATGTTGGCGGCGCCCTCGGGCGGCGGGGTCGGGCTGGAATGGCGGGCATTCTCGAGGGGTTTGACAGCGCGCGCGTCGCCGTCGTTGGCGACCTGATGCTCGACGTCTACATCCAGGGCGACGTCGAGCGGATCTCGCCGGAGGCCCCGGTGCCGGTGATCCGTTCGACGTCCGAGCGCGCCGTCGCGGGCGGCGCGGCCAATGTGGCGGCCAATGTCGCCGCGCTCGGCGGCGCCGTACGGCTCGTCGGCCTCGCCGGCGGCGATTCCGCATATGAGCGCCTGCGCGGACTGCTGGGCGAAATCGACGGGATCGATCTCTCCGGCATGGTGCCGGACGGGACGCGGGCCACGACGACCAAGACGCGCGTCGTCGGCCATCGCCAGCAGATCGTGCGCATCGATCGCGAAGCCTCCGACGCCCCCGCCGCCGCCGTCCAGGCCGCTCTGGTCGCGAACACCAACGCCGCGATCGACGCCAGCCAGATCGCCGTCTTCTCCGACTATGGCAAGGGCGTCTTTTCCGACCGCGTCCTCGCGGCGACTCTCGACCACGCGCGCCGCGTCGGCGCCAGGGCGATCGTCGATCCCAAGCGGCGCGATCTCTCGGTCTACCGCGGCGCCACGATCATCACGCCCAATCAGGCCGAACTGGCGCTCGCCACGGGCCGGCCCTGCCAGAGCGACGCCGAGGCCGAGGCGGCCGCGCGCGTCGCGCAGGACTTGTGCGGCGCCGACGTGCTGCTGACCCGGTCGGAGAAGGGCATGTCCTATTTTCCGCTTCGCGGGGCGGCGATCCATCTGCCGACCGTGGCGCGCGAAGTCTTCGACGTCTCCGGCGCCGGCGACACGGTGGTGGCGGCGATCGCGATCGCGCTCGCCGCCGGGCATCCGTTGGTCGAGGCGATGCGAATCGCCAACCACGCCGCCGGCGTCGTCGTCGGGAAATTCGGCGCCGCGACGGTGACGCGCGCCGAGCTGCTCGCGGCGATGGGTGAGGCCTCCCGCAAGGGCGACGTGACCGACGGGCGGGTGCTCGACCGCGCCGAGCTCGTCGCCCAGCGCGCGTTCTGGCGGCGCGAGGGGCTGACCGTCGGGATCGCCAACGGCTGTTTCGACCTCATTCACCCCGGCCACATCTCGTTGATCCGCCAGGCCGCCGCGGCCTGCGACCGGTTGGTCGTCGCGCTCAATACGGACGCCTCGGTGCGCAGGCTGAAGGGCCCGGCGCGGCCGGTGCAGAACGAGGCGGCGCGCGCCGACGTGATGGGCGCGCTCCGCGGCGTCGCCGCCCTGACCTTCTTCGACGAGGACACGCCGCGCCAATTGATCGCAGCGGTGCTCCCCGACGTGCTGGTCAAGGGCGCCGACTACGCCGAGGCGCAGGTCGTCGGCGCCGAAATCGTCAAGGCGGCGGGCGGCTCGGTCCTGCTGGCGGAGCTGACGCCGGGACGCTCGACGTCCCGGCTGCTCTCGGCCATCCAGTCGAACGACTAGATCGGGGCGGCATCGGAATGATCCTGTTGACCGGCGGCGCCGGCTTTATCGGCTCCAACATCGCGGCCGACCTCAATGCGGCGGGGACGACCGACATCGTGATCGCCGATTCGCTGGGGACGGACGACAAATGGCGCAACATCGCCAAGCGGCGCTTTCTCGACATCGTATTTCCCGACGAGATCGAGGCATTCCTGGGCGCCCGCGACGACGTGGCCGCGATCGTCCACATGGGCGCCGTTTCCTCGACCACGGCGCGCGACGCCGACGCGATCGTACGCTCGAACTTCCGGCTTTCGGCACGGCTGTGGAACTGGTGCGCGCGCGAACGCGTGCCGCTCATCTACGCTTCCTCCGCGGCGACCTACGGCGACGGCGGGCAGGGCTTCCTCGACGACGAGTCCGACGCCGCGCTCGATCGCCTGATGCCGCTCAATCTCTACGGCTGGTCGAAACACGCGTTCGACCGCTGGGCGGTCGAACGGGCGCGCAACGGCGTCGCCCCGCCGCAATGGGCCGGGCTCAAGTTCTTCAACGTCTACGGCCCCAACGAGGGCCACAAGGGTGAAATGCGCAGCCTCGTTGCGAAGAATACGCCGCTGGTCGCGCGCGGCGAGACGCTGCGCCTGTTCAAGTCGGATCGCCCGGACTTCGCCGACGGCGCGCAGGCGCGCGACTTCGTCTATGTCAAGGATTGCGGGGCGGTCGTGCTATGGCTGCTGGACAATCCGGGCGTCAGCGGGCTGTTCAATCTCGCGACCGGCGTGGCGCGCAGCTTCCGGGATCTGATGCTCGCGGTCGGCGCGGCGCTGGACAGGGAGGTCGCGTTCGACTTCGTCGCCATGCCCTACTCGCTGCGCGATCAGTACCAGTATTTCACGCAGGCCGAGATGGCGAAGCTGCGCGACGCGGGTTATGCGGCGCCGTTCCGGTCGATCGAGGACGGCGTGCGCGACTATGTCCGCAACTATCTGACCCAGCCCGATCCCTACCGATGAGGGCGCCCGCTCGGGTCAGCCTCGCACGAGCGTGCGAGCGATGCGCGCGTCCGGCAGGCCGACGCTACGCGCCGTCGCCGCGATCGTCGCCCAGACCTCCTCGGGCAACGGCACGCCATCCGCCGTTCGCCGCACGCGGCAGGCGCGCTCGGGCTCGCCGGGAGTGACGATCGTCTCGCCCGGCATCGCCCGGCCTTCGGTGAACCAGGCGCAATAGCGGGCCACGTCGGCGTCGAAAACATGCGCGGGGTCGATCCTGGCGGGGTCGACGTAGAGCGAGAACATGCCGTTTGCAAAGCGGCGGCCAAGCCCGGTGGCGCCGTTTCCGGTCAGCGATCCGCCGAGCAGTTCGCAGATCAGCGCGAGGCCGGACCCCTTGTGCTCGCCGAAGGCGCGGATGGCGCCCCGGCCGAGCGCGGGGTCGCGCGGCCCCGCCGGGGTCAGCGGCCCGTAGAGCGTCGCCGGGTCGCCCGAGAGCGCGCCGTCCGGACCAACCAGCGCGTCGGCCGGCAGCGGCTTGCCGCCGCGGCTCGCCACCGCGACCTTGCCTTCGGCGACCAGCGAGGTCGCGAAATCGAGCACGACCGGCTCGGCCCCCGGGCGCGGAATCGCGACGCAGAACGGCGCCGTCGACAGGCGCCGTTCGATCCCGCCGTAGGGCGCGACCAGCACCGAGCCCGCGACATTGACGAAATGGATCGAGACAAGGCCTTCGGCCGCCGCCAGCTCAGCCCATTCGCCGACGCGGCCGATGTGGCCGGCGTTGCGCAGCGATATTGCGGCGAGGCCGACCGCCTTGGCCTTTTCGACCCCCGCCTCGACGGCGAGCGGCGCGACGGTCTGGCCGAAACCGAATCGGCCGTCGATGACCGCGAAGACCGGCGTGTCGACGAGTCGCGCGACCGTCTGGTTCGGCTTGATGTCGCCCGAGCGCACCCAGTCGACATAGCGCGGCGCCCGGATCACGCCGTGGCTGTCGTGGCCGGTGAGATTGGCGCCGACCAGCGATGCGGCGACCCGCCGCGCCTCCTGCGGGCTGCTGCCGACGCATTCGAACACCTCCGCGCACAGCGCGACGAGCGGTTCGACGGGAATGGCGATGTTCATGGCGAGACCTTCGTCTGACTGCCCCCGAGATAGGCGTCCCGGATGCGCGGATCGCTCCACAGCGCTTCGGGCGCGCCGCCCAGCGCGAGACGTCCTGTTTCGAGCACATAGCCCCGGTCGGCGACCTTCAGCGCCATGCGCGCGTTCTGTTCGACGAGCAGGACGGTCGCGCCGCGCGCGCGGATATCGGCGATGATCCGGAACACCGCCTGAACGACGACGGGGGCCAGGCCCAGCGAGGGTTCGTCGAGCAGCAGCAGCCGCGGCCTCGCCATCAGGCCGCGCGCGACCGCGACCATCTGCTGCTGGCCGCCCGACAACGTCCAGCCGAGCTTGTCGGCGAACGGCGCGATTTCCGGAAACAGCGCGAACATCCCGTCGGCGGCGCGGCGGATCGCCGCCGCCGAGGCCCGGTGGTTCGAGGCCCCGAGCATGATGTTCTCGCGCACGCTGAGGCCGGGAAAAATGCGCCGACCCTCGGGCACATGCGCGATTCCGCGCCGCACGATCCTCTCCGGGCCGAGGCCGTCGATGCGTTCGCCGTCGAACAGGATCACGCCCGAGCGCGGCGTGATGAGGCCGGAGATCGCCCGCAGCGTCGTCGATTTGCCAGCGCCGTTGGCCCCGAGCAGCGTGACGACAGCGCCCTGCTCGACGCCGAAGGACACGCCGCGCAGCGCCTCGATCTCGCCATAGCGCACGTCGAGATCGACGATTTCGAGCAGCCCCATCACTCGGCCCCAAGATAGGCGGCGACGACTTCGGGCTGGCGCAGCACCTCGGCCGTATCGCCGTCGGCTATCCGGCGGCCGAAATTGAGCACGGTGAGGCGGCGCGCGACCCCTGCCACCAGGGTCATATCGTGATCGATGATGAGGATCGTCAGGCCCTGCCCCGCGATACGGTCAAGCAGGCCGTGCAGCCCCTGTTTCTCGCTCGAATTGAGGCCGGCGGCGGGTTCGTCGAGCAGCAGCACGGTCGGGTTGGCGGCGAGCGCGCGCGCAATCTCGATCAGTCGCTGATGGCCGTAGCTGAAGCGCGGCACGGGCTCGTCGGCGCGCACGCCGAGGCCGACGAATTCGAGCGCGGCGCGCGCGCGCTCGACGATCGCGGCGTGGCTGCCTGCGACCTGCGCGTTGCCGCGCCGCTCCGCGCCGATCACGACGTTCTCGAGCGCGGTCATCGAACGGAACAGGCGGATATTCTGGAACGTTCGTCCGAGGCCGGCGATCGTGCGCCGGTGCGCAGGCAGTCCGGTAACGTCGACCCCGTCGACGACAATGCGGCCGGCAGTCGGCCGGTAGAGCCCGGACACGACGTTGAGCGTCGTTGTCTTGCCGCTGCCGTTAGGGCCGATCAGCGCGTGAACGGCGCCGCGGCGGACGGTGAAGTCGACGTCGTCCACCGCCTTGAGGCCGCCGAAATATTTCGAGAGCCCGCGCACCTCGAGCGCGGCGGCCGCGCCGGAATCGGCGGGCTGCAGCACGAGGGGCCGCCCGGGGGCGGCCGTCGCGCCGGCCGGCCGGCGCCCGAACCGTGAGAAGAAGCCCCAGATGCCGTCGGGTAGGAAGACGACGATGAGAATCACCGCGAGGCCGTAAATCGCCAGGTAGAGACCCGGCACGCTCTTGAGGAAGCGCAGCCATTCGGGAATCAGGATCAGCAGTCCCGTCCCGATCGCCGAGCCGATCGGCGAGGCCACGCCGCCCAGCAGCGCCATCGTCAGGAACACGATGGAGTCCGAGAAGGCGAACTGGTCCGGACTCACATAGGCGAAGCCGCCGGCGAACAGCCCGCCGCCGAGGCCACCGAGCAGCGCGCAGATCGCGAAGGCGGCGACCTTTGTGCGGTAGACGTCGATCCCGGCGGCCGCGGCGGCGATCTCGTTGTCGCGCACCGCGCGCATCGCGCGGCCGAGCCGCGTGTCGGCGAGCCGCCAGACGAGATAGCCAGTCGTCGCGAGGACCGCCACGGCGAGCGCGAGATAGGCCCGGCTCGAGCTGAACAGTTCGGGACGCCGGATCGAAGACACGCCGTCCGGCCCGTGCGTAATCGCGATCGCGTTGATGAGGACGACGGTGAGTATCTGCTGGAACGAGATCGTCACCATCGCGAGATAATGGCCGCCGAGCCGCAGCGTCGACAGACCGAGCGCCGCGCCCGCCGCGAAGGCGAGCGCCATCCCGGCGGCCAGACACGGGAAGAACGGCAGGCGATAGTCCGTGGTGCCGAGGCCGACCGCGTAGGCGCCCAGCGCGAAGAAACCCGCCTGCGCGAGATTGATCTGCCCGCACAGGCCGAGAACGACGGAAAGGCCGAACACCGCGATCGCATAGGTGACCGCCTGGACAAGGATGTTCGCAGTATAGGCGTCGGTTGCGACGAGCGCCGCGCCGCAGGCCGCCGCGACCGCGACGAGCCCGTAGAGCGCGTGGCCGACCATCGAACGGGAGACGATCGACGCGGGCGGCCGCGCCACGCGGGCCATGCTCATGCCTTCTCCGCGACGCGTTCGCCGAACAGGCCCTGCGGCCGGAACGCGAGGAACAGGATCAGGACCAGGAAGGCGAAGGCGTCCTTGAACGGCACCGAAACATAGGCCGCACCGAATGTCTCGATGATCCCGAGCGCCAGCCCGCCGGTGATCGCTCCGGCGACGTCGCCGAATCCGCCGATGATCGTGGCCGCGAAGGCCTTGAGCGCGATCGCCGATCCCATCTGGATCGAAACGAACAGCACCGGCGCCACGAGAATGCCGGCGACCCCGCCGAGAATTGCGCTGTAGACGAAGGTGATCATGATCATCCGCGCCACGGGAATGCCGAGCAGCGCCGCCATCTCCTTGTCCTGGCTGGTCGCCTGCAGCTTCTTGCCGAGCAGAGTGCGCTCGAAGAACCAGTACTGGAACGCGACGAGCGCGATGGTCACCACGATGATCAGCAGATATTGGCTGTCGAGATAGACAGGCCCGAGCTGGAGGCCCGGCGTGTCGAACCAGCCGGGCAGGACCTGCGGCTGCGGGCCGTAGAGGGCGAGCACCGTGTTGGACAGGAAGATCGAGGCGCCGATCGTCGAGATGATCACGGGCAGGAATGTGCGGTTGCGCAGTGGATAATAGACGCCGAGATTGAAGATGGCGCCCAACAAGGCCATGCCGGCGATCGCGACGAGGAAGGACAGCCAATAGGGCCAGCCCAGATCCACGGCGAAAACCACCATGAGATAGGCCGCAACCATGGAGAATTCGCCTTGCGCGAAGTTCACCACATTGGTCGCCCGGAAGATCAGCACGAAACCGAGCGCGACGAGCGCATAGACGGCGCCGATGCCGAGTCCGGTGAACAGCAGTTGAAGCGCAACTCCCATCGCGCTCACCGACCGCGGCGCCGGGGCGCCGGCGACGCTCGCCGCCAGGCGATCAATCCGTGAACTCGACGTGCTTGTCGAACACGATCACGCCCTTCTCGTTGCGCACGATGTTGTAGCCGTGCAGGCCGTCGCCGAACTGATCGAAATTGTACTCGCCCTCCGCCCCTTTGTAGCCCCTGGTCGACAGGATCGCCGCGCGAATCTTCTCGGGATCGGTGTCTCCCGCCTTGGCGATCGCCGCGCAGAGAACGCCGAGCGCGTCGTAGGTCCATGAGCTGTATTGGTCCGGCGGCACGCTGGAAACCGTGGCGTACAGCCGCGCGAACTCCTTCGATTCAGGGCTCGCGTCGACCGCATAGTCGGCGACGCCGAATGTGCCGTACAACGCAGGGCCGGCTAGCCTGACCGCGCCCGAATCGATGATCGAGGGCGAGCCGACCCAGGGGATCGTCACGCCGAGCTGGCGCAACTGCCGCGCGAAAATGCCGAGATCGCCGTCGAAGGTGAAATAGGAGCCGATGACATCGGCGCCCGACGACTTGATCGCGAGCACTACTGGGGTGAAATCCTGGCTCTGGTTGGGATAGCCCTGGTCGATCGCGATTTTCCCGCCCGCCCTGTCGAGGGCCGCCGTCAGCGCCCTCGAGCCGCCCGTGCCGAACGCGTCGGTCGAATGGACAATCGCCCAGTTCTTCTTGCCAAGCGTCTCGACTCCGTAAGCTGCGATCACGCGTCCGGAGTAGCTGTCGTTGGGCCGGAAGCGGAACAGCCAGGGATTGCCGAGCTTGGTCAGAGCGGGATCGGTTCCGCCGAAGCAGACGGGTTTGCCGGTCTTCAGGATGTCGGGGGCCATCGCATGGTTCTGCGTCGAGCGGATCGAGCCGAGGAAGGCGACGATGTCTGGCTGCGCTGCGAGTTTGGAGAAGGCGAGCACCGCGCCGGGATTGGTCGTCTGGTCGTCCTCGGTCACCAGTTCCACCTGGCGCGACAGGACGCCGCCCGCCTTGTTGATGCGCTCCAGAGCGATCTTCGCGCCGGCAAGGGCATATTTGCCGGAGTCCGCCGCCGGTCCCGTCACGGGCAGCACCATGCCGATCTTCAGCGGCGCGCTCTGGGCGCTCGCGCGACGCAGCAACGCCGGCGCCGCGAAGCCGAGGGCAAGGCCGGCGGCGACCGACCGTCTGGTGAAATCCATTGCATCCTCCCCCGATGCGCAAGTCTTCGATTGCGTTCGCGGATTAGACATGAAAGGCGTAGCGTGTCCAGAAGGAAGGCCGCCAAATCCGGCGGCGCGCCCAGGCGGTCGTCGCGCCGGGTTCCTGCCTCGCTGCGATTGCAATCCTTGAATCCGATGGCAGCTAGCCAACGCGTCGATGGCGATCGGACGTGCAGCCGCTCGCGATCGGCTCGGACGCAGCGAGGCCTCAAGACGATGAACTCAATCGTACTGGGCGCCGCGCTGGCGATCGGCCTCGCCACGGCGGGGAACGCCGCTATGGCGTCGGCGCCGATGGAAGAAGTCGGGAGCGCGATCGTCAGGATCGCGGAAGGCTGCGGTCCTGGGTTCTGGCGCGGCCCGCACGGCGTTTGTCACCCTATGGCGATGGGACGCGCGTGTCCGCCGCACTACCATCTTGGTCCGGAGGGCCGTCGCTGCTGGGCCCGCTGATCGCGCGCGCGATTTGTTCATCGATCGATCGCGGCGGCCGGATCCCAGTGCGACCGGCCGCTCCCTTGTCCGCTCGCTTCGAGGGCGACGAGGCGGCCGCTCTCGGCGCACGGCGCCGCCGGGCCGTCGATGCCGGGCGCAGATCTCGGCTCCGCGAAGGCGGATCACAGGAGGTCGCGGGGGATCGTCTGGCTCCACTCGCGCTCGGCCGCAAGCGCGCCGTTCTCGTAGGCGCGAAGCCGCCCTTCGAGCACGAAGTCGGTCGCGGTGGCGCGCATCGCGGTCGTGGTCTCGATGCGGATGCGCCAGCCCTCGCGGCCGAGCTCATAGCATTGGGTCACGACATGGCGCGCCGTCAGCGGGTCTGTCGCGCCAATCGTCAATTCGCGCCTCAGGTCGTGAGCGATCGTCGTGTTGATCGCGTCGAAACGCAGCGCGCCTTCGCCAAACAAGCCGCCTCCGCCATGAATCACATAGGTCGCCACGCCCGTCAGCAGGTCGAGCGCGGCCGTCCGCGTCAGGCGCCCCAGCGCCGTTCGGGTGACCGGCGCGGGCGCCCCGCGCGCCGGCGGTGCGAAACGGACCGGCGCCTCGCCCGGCCTGAGGGCGCGCGCCGGCAGCGTGAGCACGCCGGGCAGGCGGATCTTCAAGGCGGCGCTCTCGGGCGAAGGCCAGATCAGCGGCCAATAGGCGCTCGACAGCGCGAGGCGCAGCCGATGGCCAGGCACGAAAGCGTAGCCGCAATCGTTGAGCCTCAGGCGAATCCGGCAGAAGACGCCGGGCGTCAGCGCCACCGGCTCGGCATGGCTGGCGCGATGGGCGAGGTTGAGCACGCCATAGGAGACCCGGCGCGACGCGCCGTCCGGCGCGACGTCGCACAGTCGCGCGCAGAGCTGCCCGACGGGCCTGTCCGAGGCGATCTCCACTTCGATCTCCGGCGCGCCGAGGATTTCCAGACGTTTGGCGAGCGGCGCGCCGTCGAAGACCAGGGAGAAGCCGTCGTCGCCGCGCTGGTCGAAGGGAGTCTCGCCCGCCACGCCGGTGCCCATCCATTCGCCGCAGGCCATGCCGGTCCAGCAGGGCGAGCGGATTCCGGCTTCCGCGGCGGCTCCGGCCTCGGCGCCGAGTCCGCCGGCGTTGACAGCGAAGGCGAGCGGCGCGATGCGCGGCGACGGCCATTCGTCCTCCGCGACGAAGCGGCCGGGCGCGGGATCGCGGTCGCCCGGCGGCGACCATTCCTCGATGAAGGCGCGCAGCATCGGTTCGGCCATGACGCCGCTATCCTTGCCCTTCAGCCAGTGATCCCACCAACGCAGCGCCTCCTGCAGGAATCCGATCGCGGGGCCCGGTCTGCCGTCCTGCGGGTAGAGGTGCGCCCACGGCCCGATCAGCCCGCGCCGCGGAACCTTCAACCCTGCGAGCAGGCGCGGAACGGCGTTCGTATACGCGTCGGCCCAGCCGCCGACCGCGAGCACCGGGCAAGCGATCGCGGCGAAATCCTCGCAGACCGAGCCGTGGCGCCAATAGGCGTCGCGCCGTTGATGGGCGAGCCACAGGGCGGGGAAGAACGGCAGTGCCCGTAGCCGCTCCAGCCATTGCGCGCGCCAGCCGTCGCCGACGAGCGCGGGATCGGCGGGGCGCGCCTGATAGGCGAGCATGATCGCGCCCCACCAGAGATTGTCGTTGAGCAGCGCGCCGCCCATGTAGTGGATGTCGTCGGCGTAGCGATCGTCGGTCGAGCAGACCGTGACGATCGCCTTGAGCGCGGGCGGGCGCAGCGCGGCGGTCTGCAGTGCATTGAAGCCGCCCCACGACTTGCCCATCATGCCGACCCTGCCGTCGCACCAGGGCTGCCGGCTCAGCCAGTCGATCACGGCGCAGGCGTCGTCGAGCTCCTGCGGGAGATATTCGTCCGCCATCAGCCCGTCGGATTCGCCGGAACCGCGCATGTCGACGCGGATCGCGGCGTAGCCCTGCGCCGCGAACCAGCCGTGCATTGGCTCGTCGCGCGCGCGCGTGCCGTCACGCTTGCGATAGGGGATGTATTCGAGGATCGCCGGGACAGGAGTCGCCGCCGCCCCTTCGGGCAGCCACAGCCGCGCGGCGAGACGAACGCCGTCCAGCAGCGGGATGAAGAAATGCTCGACGACTTCGATGGCGGGCATTGCGGCTTGCCCTTGATCGCGAGCGCGCGCGCGGCGACTACGCGGCTGCCCGCCGCGCGAGGACCTGATCGAGCCATGTCGTATCCATCTCGGGCACGGAGGCGATCAGCTTTTCCGTATAGGGATGGAACGGCGGGGCGAATATCTGCGCCGTCGGCCCCTGCGCGATGATCTCGCCCTTCAGCATCACGGCGGTCCTGTGCGCGATCCGCCGGACGGTGCCCAGATCGTGGGTGATGAACATATAGGCAAGGCCAAGTTCGTCCTGCAGGCGCCGCAGCAGCTTCAGCACTTCCTCGGCGACCAGCGGGTCGAGCGCGGAGGTTGGTTCGTCGCAGATGATCACGTCGGGCTCGGCCGCGAGCGCCCGCGCGATGCAGACGCGCTGCTTTTGGCCGCCGGACAACTGGCCGGGGCGGCGCACGGCGAAATCCTCGGGGAGGCCGACGAGGCGCAGCAGTTCGGCGACGCGCGTCCGATTCGCCCCGCCGGTCCGGTCGAAGAAGAAGGCCACTGGGCGGCCGATGATCTCGCCGAGAGTCTGACGCGGGTTGAGCGCGACGTCGGGCATCTGATGCACCATCTGGAGCCGGCGCAGCACATCGCGCTGGCGCTGCGCCAGCGCCGGGGTCAGCGTCTCGCCCTTCAGCTTGATGTCGCCCGCCCAGCGCGGCAGGAGTCCGGTGACGATCCGCGCCAGCGTGCTCTTGCCGGAGCCGGATTCGCCGACGACGGCGACGGTCTCGCCGCGCGCGATCGTCAGGTTGATGTTCTTGACCGCGGGGGTATTCGCGCGATAGCCGGCTTCGACATTGGCGATCGTCAAC
The DNA here is from genome assembly GCA_050013915.1 of Roseiarcus sp. Lineage (GTDB taxonomy): Bacteria > Pseudomonadota > Alphaproteobacteria > Rhizobiales > Beijerinckiaceae > Roseiarcus. The sequence continues at coordinate 12,073 of JBEKEI010000048.1, read as the reverse complement.
ACGGGCGCGGCGCCGCGCGGCGGATCGATCAGCTCCTGGTGCTTGGCGTCGCGCCGCTCGTTGACCAGCGCGGTCGCATAGGGGGTGGTCGGCTTCTCCAGCACCTGGCGGGCGTCGCCGACCTCGACCATCTTGCCGTGCCGCAGCACCATGATGCGATTGGCGATCTGCGCGACGACCGCCAGATCGTGGGTGATATAGAGGCCGGCGGTCCCGAACTCGCGGATGAGGTCGCGCAGCAGTGCGAGCACTTCGATCTGCGTCGTCACGTCGAGCGCGGTCGTCGGCTCGTCGAGCACGATGATGTCGGGGCGGCAACTCATCGCCATGGCGGCCATCGCGCGCTGCAACTGGCCGCCGGACGCCTCGTGCGGATAACGGTCGCCGAACGTATCGGGATCGGGCAGCTGCAGCGTGCGGAACAGGCGGCGGGCGTAGGTCTCCGCCTCGGACCGGCTCATCACTCCGTGGATCACCGGGGCCTCGCAGACCTGGTCCATCAGCGTCATCGCCGGATTGAACGAGGCGGCCGCGCTCTGCGCGATATAGGCGATGCTCTTGCCGCGAAAGTTGCGGCGCTGGATCGCGGTGCTCGCGCGCAGTTCCGTGCCGTTGATCGCGATCTTGCCGCCGGTGATCCGGCAGCCGGCGCGCGCGTAGGCCATCGCGCCCAGGCCGATTGTCGACTTACCGGCGCCGGACTCGCCGATCAGGCCGAGGATTTCGCCCCGCTTCAGCGTCACGTCGACATTGTCGACGAGCACGACGCCCTTGATCGTCTCGATCCTGAGCCCTTCGAGGTGAAGTACGAGATCGTCGCTCATGCGGGCGAACTCCTCACATTTCCGCCTGGGAACCGGACGGCCGCGCGTCGATCGACAGCAGCCAGTCGACGATGAGGTTGACCGCGACCGTCAGCAGCGCGATCGCGACCGCCGGATAGAGCGGGGCGAGCAAGCCGTAATTGATCGCGGCGGCGTTCTCGCGCACCATGCCGCCCCAGTCGGCATAGGGCGGCTGCACGCCGATCCCGAGGAAGCTCAGCGTCGCGACGAACAGGAAGTTGAAGCAGAAGCGCAGGCCGAATTCCGACACCAGCGGCGCCATCGCATTGGGCAGGATCTCCTTGGAGATCACCCACCACAGGCCCTCGCCGCGCATCCGCGCGACCTCGACGAATTCGAGCACGGTCAGGTTCTTGCCGAGCGCGCGCGCGAGCCGGAACACGCGCGTCGAGTCGAGCACCGCGATCGTGACGATCAGCACCGGGATCGACGAGCCGAACACGCCAAGGATGATCAACGCGAGGATCAGTTGCGGGATCGACAGGATGACATCGACGAGCCGCGACAGCAGTACGTCCGCCCAGGCGCCGCCGACCGCCGCAGTGAAGCCGAGGGTGATGCCGATGAAGAACGACAGAAGCGTCGTCGCCGCGGCGATGCCGATCGTCATGCGCGCGCCGTAGATCAGCCGGGTCAGCATGTCGCGGCCGATCTGATCGGCTCCGAACCACATCTGCGCCGAGGGCGCCCCCCAAGTGTCGCCGACCGATTGGGACTGGCCGTAGGGCGCCAGCCAGGGCCCGAAAACGGCGATCAGCAGGTCCACCGCGACGATGAGCATGCCGACCTGGGCCGTCAGGGGCGCCTTATAGCCGAACAAGGTCATTCCTTCCCCCTAGCGCCGTCGCCGCAGGCGCGGATTGACGAGAATGGCCGCGATGTCGGCGAGCGTATTCAGCGTGACGTAGACCGCCGCGAACACGAGGCCGCAGGCCTGAACCACCGGCACGTCGCGCTTGGCGACGGCGTCGACCATGTATTGACCGACGCCAGGATAGACGAACACGACCTCGACCACCACCACGCCGACGACGAGATAGGCCAGATCGAGCGCGACGATCGAGATGATCGGCCCCGCCGCGTTCGGCAGCGCGTGCCACATGACCACCCGGCTGCGCGACATGCCCTTCAGAAAGGCCATCTCGATGTAGGGCGTCGACATGATGGACAGAACGGAATTGCGGGTCATCCGCAGCATGTGCGCGGCGACGACGAGGGTAAGCGTGATCGCCGGCAGCGTCGCCACATAGAAGCGCTCGCCGACGCCCATCCCGGGAAAGACCGTCGCCAGCGAGGGGAACCAAGGAAGATCGATCGCGAAGAAGATGATGAGGAGGTAGCCGACGAAGAATTCGGGGACCGAAATGGCGATCAGTGTCACCACGTTGACGAACCGGTCGGAAAACCGCCCCTCGCGGATCGCCGAGAATATGCCGAGCCCGACTGCGAGCGGCACCGCGATCAGGGCGGTATAGGCGGCCAGGAACATGGTGGCGGCGAAGCGCGGGGCCAGTTCCTCGATGATGTCGCGCTGGTTGGTCAGCGCCCGGCCGAAATCGCCGTGAAGCACGCCGAACAGCCAAGTGAGGTAGCGGACATAGGCCGGCTTGTCGAGACCGAGCTCCTGCCGGAACACGCGCAACGCGTCGGGCGTCGCCTGCTGCCCAAGGACAGCGGAGGCGACATCCCCGGGTAGGATCTGCGTGCAGACGAAGATCAGGACCGAAACCGCCAGAAGCGTCAGAATCCCCAGTCCGGCTCGGGTGGCGATGAGACGGAGCACGGGAAGCCTTTCACTCTGGCGGTTACGGATGCACGGCTGCCAGGATCAGGCGAACCAGCCCTTTTCGGCGACGCGCTGGTCGCACATGTCGTAGTGGGGATGGGGAGCCGTACCCTTCACCTTCTTGCCGTAGCCGTCGAGATAATCGCCGATCGCGAAGCAGACCATGCCGCCGTCGTCGACGATCAGCTTCTGGGCGTCCGCGTACATCTGCGTGCGCTTGGCTTCGTCGAGTTCGGCGCGGGCGGCGAGGATGATCTTGTCGAACTCCGGGCTGCGCCAGTGGGTGTCGTTCCAGTTCGCCGAGGACAGGAAGGTCTGCGAAAGCTGGTTGTCGCAGGTCGGCCGGCCGCCCCAGTAGACCGCGCAGAACGGCGCCTTGAGCCAGACGTTGTCCCAGTAGCCGTCGCCCGAGACGCGCTTGACCTCGAGGTCGATGCCGGCCTTCTTCATCGACTCCTGATAGAGGACGCCGGCGTCGGTCGCGCCGGAGAAGGCGCCCTCCGACACCTGCAACTCCATCTTGGCGCCGGCGACGCCGGCCTTCTTGAAGTGGAATGCCGCCTTGTCGGGATCATAGGGCCGCTGGGGGACGTCCTTGGCGAAATATTTCATCGACGGCGGTACCGTCGTGTCGTTGCCGATGGTCGCGAAGCCTTTGTAGACGGTGTCGACGATCTTCTGGCGATCGATGCCATATTTGAGCGCCAGCCGGATGTCGTTGTTGGTGTAGGGATCGGTGTCGCACAGCGCCACGAAGGCGAAGCGATTGCCGGTGCCCTTGGTCCTCACCACGTTGACCGTCGGCGCCTTCATCACCAGCGATACCGTGCGCGCGTCGAGACGGTTGGCGGCGTCGATCTGCCCCGAGATCAAGGCCTGGGTGCGCGCCGCGGCGTCGGGAATGTAGCGCAGTTCGACGCTGTCGAAATTGCCGCGGCCCGGCTTCCAGTAGCCGCCCTTGCTCTTGGTGATGACGCGCACGCCCGGCTCGAAGGTCTCGAGCGCAAAGGCGCCGGTGCCGTCGGGCTTGGAGAAGTCGGTGAAGCCGTTGGGCACGATGAGGATATGATAGTCGGCGAAGATGTAGGGGAACCCGGCGTCGCCACTCTTCAGCGTGAACTCGACCTGCAGGGGGGTCAGCTTCTTCATGTCGGAAATGCCGCTGAGCAGATCCTTGGCGCCCGACTTGGTCTCGCCGCGATGGAGATTCAGCGAGTAGATGACGTCGTCGGCGTCGAGCGTCTTTCCGGAGGTGAAGGCGACGCCCTTGCGGATGTTGAAGATCCAGGTCGTGGCGCCCGGCTTGGCTTCGAAGCTCTCGGCGAGTTCGCCGACCGCGTCGCCCTTTTCGTCGACCTCGACCAGACCGTTCCAGATCTGCCAGCCATAGGAGATCGGGATGGAATCGGCGTAGGTGCGCGGATCGAGGCTGTCGGATGCGCTCCCGCCTTCCATGCCGAGCTTCAGCGTTCCGCCCTTCTTGGGGGCCTCCGCGCCGATGGACGGACCGGCGCCGAAGCCGAGACCGAGGCCGAGAGCGGCGGCGCCCGCCATCAATTCGCGGCGGTCGACGATCAATCCTGATGCGCTGTGTCGCTTCATCATGCCCGCTGTCTCCTGCAATGCTGCTACGGCCCGGTGTCGCGTCCCTCTGGGAGGACGTCGAGCCTGTTCATTATCGGCGGCGGCTTTCCAAAGCGCAATACCGCCCCGCTGGTTTCGGCGACCACATTTTCCGGGGCAAGGCCCGCATTTTGCTCTGGATCGGCGATTCCGCCCGGGCGCGCGGTGGAATGAAACGCCGCTGCGGTCATACGCCGTCGATCCCGTCGCGCAGCCGCCGCTCGTGGTCGCCGACGACCGCGCCGGCGCCGAACGCGGCGCCGCGGAGCGCCGACAGGACGGCGACGAGACACTCGTCGCGGCGCGCCTCGAGCTCGCGGATCGAAACGCCGGCCGCCTGGTCGTCCGACTGCGCCGCGACCAGCTCGACGAGATCCTCGGTCAGTTCCGGCGCCTCGAGCTTCGTCCACGGCAGCTTCAGCGCCGGCCCGAACTGCGCGAGGAAATGGCGCATGCCCGCCTCGCCGCCCGCCATCCGGTAAATGAGAAACGTGCCCATGAACGACCAGCGCAGGCCCGCGCCGAAGCGGATCGCATCGTCGATCTCCTCGGTCGTAGCGACGCCGTCCCTGACGAGCCACAGCGCCTCGCGCCAGAGCGCTTCCAACAGCCGGTCGGCGATGAAGCCGTCGATCTCCTTGCGCACGAGGAGCGGGCGCATGCCGACGGTGCGATAGAGCGCGATCGCGGCCTCCTTCGTCGCCGCGCTGGTGCGCTCGCCGCCGCAGACCTCGACCAGCGGGAGCAGATAGACGGGGTTGAAGGGATGGCCGACGACGAAGCGCTCGGGACGGGCCATGGCCGATTGCAGCCGCGTCGGCAGCAGGCCCGATGTGGAAGAGGCGACGATCGCCTCGGGCGGGGCGGCCGCCTCGATCTCGGCGAGCGCCGCCCGCTTGCGGTCCTCGCGCTCGGGCAGGCTCTCCTGGATGAAATCGGCCGCGCCGACCGCTTCCGCGACCGATCCGGCGATCGTCAGGCGGCCCTCGGGGCGCCCGAGCTCGGGGAACAGGCGGGCGTGCGCGCGCCGCGCATTGACGAGTGTCGCCTCGAGCTTGCGCGCGATGTCGGGGTCGGGATCGAAGACGGCGACCTCATGGCCCTCGAGCAGGAAGCGCGCCGCCCAGCCGGCGCCGATGACGCCGCCGCCGACGAGCCCGATGCGAGGGAGATCGCTCATGACCGCCTCTGCATCAATTTCAGTTTTGCGCGCGTCTCGGCGGGCCCGAGCACCTTCGCGCCCATCGCAGTGACGATCGTCGCGGCGCGTTCGACCAGCTGGCCGTTCGACGCGAGCGCGCCGCGGTCGAGGAAGAGGTTGTCCTCGAGCCCGACCCGCACATTGCCGCCGACCAGCGCGGCCATCGCCGCATAGGGCAACTGATGGCGGCCGATCGAGAAGGCGCTGAAGATCGCGCCCGGCGGGACCTGGTTGACGAGCGCCATCAGCGTCAGCGGATCGTCGGGCGCGCCATAGGCGACCCCCATGCACAGCTGGATGAGGCAGGGGTCGTCGATCAGCCCCTCCTTGATCAACTGCCTGACGAAGACGAGATGGCCGGCGTCGAACACCTCGAGCTCGGGACGGACGCCGAGCGACTGGACCTGCCGCGCCATCGCGCGCAGCGTCGAGGGCGTGTTGGTCATCACGTAATCGCCGAGCGCGAAATTCATGGTGCCGCAGTCGAGCGTGCAGATTTCCGGCAGCAGCGCAGCGACATGGGCGAGCCGTTCGGCCGGGCCGACCATGTCGGTGCCGGCGGGATCGAGCGGCAGCGGGTTCTCGCCCGAGCCGAACACGACGTCGCCGCCCATGCCGGCGGTGAGGTTGATGACCACGTCGACGCCGGACGAGCGGATCCGGTCGACCACCTCGCGATAGAGGTCGAGGCGGCGCGCGGCCCTGCCTGTTTCGGGATCGCGAACGTGAATATGGGCGATCGCCGCGCCCGCCTGCGCCGCCTCGATCGAGGCCTCGGCGATCTGCTTGGGCGTCACCGGCACGCCGGGATGCCGGCCCACGGTGTCGCCGGCGCCGGTGACCGCGCAGGTGATGAAGACTTCATTGTTCATGCCGGGCGCCTTATCGTTGGAGCGGGCTTGGCCCCAATGCAGCAGACCGGAGCGGCGGTGACAATGCCCCCTACCCGATTCCGTCCCGGCGCCCGGAGCCCCGCCGATGAAGGATGACCCGCTGCTGCGGCCGTATCGGCTCAAGGGCCTGACGCTCAGAAACCGCATCATGACGACGGCGCACGAGCCGGCCTATGCCGAGGACGGCATGCCCAAGGCGCTCTATCGGGCCTATCACGTCGAGCGCGCGAGGGCGGGAATCGCGCTGACGATGACTGCGGGCTCCGCCTCGGTCGGACGCGACAGCCCGCCGGCGTTCAACAACATCCTCGCCTACAAGGACGAGGTCGTGCCCTGGCTGAAGGAACTCGCCGACGCCTGCCGCGAACATGGCGCGGCGGTGATGATCCAGCTGACCCATCTGGGCCGGCGCACGCGCTGGGACAAGGACGACTGGTTGCCGGTCGTCGCGCCCTCGCACCGGCGCGAGGCCGCCCATCGCGCCTTCCCCAAGCGCATCGAGGACTGGGACATCGCCCGCATCGTCGGCGATTACGCCGACGCCGCCGAGCGCATGAAGGCGGCCGGGCTCGACGGGATCGAGCTCGAGGCCTATGGCCATCTCATCGACCAGTTCTGGTCGCCGCTGACCAATGATCTCGACGCGCCTCACGGCGGCGCGCTGGAGAACCGGCTGCGCTTCGGCTTCGAGGTCCTCGGCGCGATCCGCTCGCGCGTCGGGCCCGACTTCATCGTCGGCGTCCGCTACACCGCCGACGAGGCCGTCGCCGGCGGCCTGACCAGGCAGGACGGCCTCGAAATCTCGCGCCGGCTGAAGGACAGCGGCCTCGTCGACTTTCTCAATGTCATCCGCGGCCATATCGACACCGACGCCGCGCTGACCGACGTCATTCCGATCCAGGGCATGCCCGCCTCGCCGCATCTCGACTTCGCCGGCGAAATCCGCGCCGCTACGCGCTTCCCGACCTTCCACGCCGCCAGGATTGCCGACGTCGCGACCGCGCGCCACGCGATCGCCTCCGGCAAGCTCGACATGGTCGGGATGACCCGCGCGCATATGGCGGACCCGCATATCGTGCGCAAGATCCTCGAGGGCCGCGAGGACGCGATCCGCCCCTGCGTCGGCGCCAATTACTGCCTCGACCGCATCTACCAGGGCGGCGCCGCCTATTGCATCCACAATCCCGCGACCGGCCGCGAGACGACCATGCCGCACGCGATCGCAGGCGCTGCGGCCCGGCGCCGGATCGTCGTCGTCGGGGCGGGTCCCGCGGGGCTGGAGGCGGCGCGGGTCGCCGCCGAGCGCGGCCACGTGGTCGTGGTGTTCGAGGCGGCGGCCGGGCCCGGCGGCCAGATCCGGCTGACCGCGCGCAGCGCGCGCCGTCGCGAGATGATGGGCATCGTCGACTGGCGGATGGCGCAATGCGAAGCGCGCGGGGTGACGTTCCGGTTCAACGTCTGGGCCGAGGCCGAGACCGTGGTCGCCGAGCGGCCCGACGTCGCGATCGTCGCGACCGGCGGCGTACCACACACCCAGGTGCTGAGCGCGGGCGACGACCTCGTCGTCTCGAGCTGGGACGTCATCGCCGGCGACGCGACCCCCGGCGCCAACGTGCTGCTGTTCGACGACGCGGGCGACCATGCCGCGCTGCAGGCGGCCGAGGTCGTCGCGGCGACCGGCGCGCGGGTCGAAATCATGACGCCCGACCGCACGTTCGCCCCCGAGGTGATGGCGATGAACCTCGTCCCCTACATGCGCAGCCTGCAGAAGCGCGAGGTGACCTTCACCGTCGCGCTCCGCCTCGAATCGGTGCGGCGCGACGGCAACGGGCTCGTCGCGACCATCGGCAGCGACTATGGCGGGGTGCGGCAGGAGCGGCGCGTCGACCAGGTCGTGGTCAACCACGGCACGATCCCGCTCGACGACCTCTATTTCGCGCTGAAGCCGCTGTCGCGCAATCTGGGCGCCGTCGACTATTCCGCGCTGATCGAGGGGCGGGCGCAGACGCTCGCCGGCAATCCCGACGGCGCGTTCCGGCTGTTCCGGATCGGCGACGCGGTCGCCGCGCGCAACACCCATGCGGCGATCTATGACGCGCTGCGGCTGGTCAAGGACCTGTGAGCGCCGCGGCGTCGCCGTTCCTCGTCGACGGGATCGGCCTGTGGGCGCAGGGCGCCTCCGGCGGCGAGTTCGCGGGCCGGCCCGCCGTGTTCCTCGACCGCGACGGGGTGATCGCGCAGGAGGTTCATTTCCTGCGCCGGCCGCAGGACGTGCGGCTGACCGCGGGCGTCGCGGCGGCGATCGCCGCGCTGAACGGCGCCGGAATCGCGGTCGTCGCGATCACCAACCAGTCGGGCGTCGCGCGCGGGCGGCTGTCCTGGGCCGATTTCGCCGCCGTGCAGGACGAAATCGCGGCGCGGCTCGCGCGCGCCGGGGCCCGGATCGATGCGGCCTTCGCCTGCGGCTATCACCCCGACGGCAAGGGCGCGCTCGCGGTCGCCGACCATCCCTGGCGCAAGCCGGCGCCCGGCATGCTGCTCGAGGCGCGCGCGCGGCTGGGCGTCGATCTCGGCCGGTCGCTGGTCGTCGGCGACCGGCTGAGCGACCTCGAGGCGGGCGTCGCCGCCGGCCTCAAGCGCGGCGCGCTGGTGCGCACCGGCTATGGCGCCGGCGAGGCGGCGCGCCTGGACGCGGCGGCCGCGCGTTGGGCGGCGAGCGGGTTTTCCGCCGAGGTTGCGGCGGATGCGGCGGGCGCGATCGCCGGCTGGCTCGCCGCGCGCTGAAGCAAAGGCGCGTGCGGGGCGTCGGGCGGCCTCAGCTGCGCCTGCAGTTCGGCGACCGCGGCGAGCGGCACCGGCTCGGTCTCCAGCAGCGCCACGTAACCGTCCGGCGTCGCGATGACGATCGACCGGTTGTGGACATGGGCGACGGCGCCGGGGGCCAGATCGTGGCGCTCCGCCCAGCCGACCGCGCGCCTGACCGCAAACCAGGTCGCGCCGATCGCGGCGAGCGAGCCGGTCGCGCCGAAGGCGCGCACATGCCGCAGGACATGGTCGACCGGCAGGCGGAAATCGAGGACATGCTCGCGCAGGGCGCTCTTGCGCCAGTAGCTGCCTTCGCCCTGCGGCCGGGCGCGCGCCCAGGCGCCGGCGAAATCGCCGGCGAGCCGCCGCGCCAGCCGCGCGGCGGCCATCTGGATCTTGAGGTCGAGGCGCTCGTGGCATTCGTCTGGGCGCAGCGGAAACGCCTCGGCGTCGAGGATATCGCCGCCATCGATCTCGCCGGTCAGTCTGTGGCAGGCGACGCCCCAGGCGTCGCGTTGCTCGAGGATCGCGCGCGGGACGGGATAGGGCCCGCGGCCCTCGGGCAGCGGCGAGGCGTGGAAGTTCACCGCATATTTGAGGTGGGGCGTCCAGTCGCCGATCGGCCAGTCGTAGCTCGCCACGATCAGCGCCTCGCAGCCGCGGGCGGCGAGGTCGGCGAGATCGGGCGCGGTCATCTTCGAGATCTGGATCGCCGCGCCGTGTTGCGCGGCGAGCGCCAGCACGGCGTGCTGGCTGTCGAGATCGGAGCGCGCCTCGATCGTGAACAGCTTGACCGGCTCCCAGCCGGCGGCGAGGAAGGCTTCGAACACGCCGCAATAGCGGTCGATGGCGGTGATGGCGAATTTCATGGCGCGCGCTCGGGTGCCCCGGCACTTCGCGCAGGGCGAGCTTGCGCCGGACTGGCGGCCGCCGGGATCGACCTCGCGGCGCGCTTGGGCTAAGATTCGGCCTGCGGGCCGCCGTCGGGCGGGCCCGTGACCGCCGCGCCCTCGAGCGCGGCGGCGCAGCAATCGGGAGACGGACGCCGCATGTTCCAGGTCGGGCTCAACCCCTATGGACTGACCTACACGCTCGGCCTCCAGGGCCAGGGATCCCCGCGCGCCAATCCGCGCGGCGGCGGGCTCGAAGGCTTCATCGCGATCGGCCGCGAACTCGGCGCCGCGACGCTGGAGATATTCGAGCCCTGGCTCGCCGCGCTCGACGATTCCGCGCTCGCCGCGCTGCGCGCCCGGCTCACCGGGCTCGGCATGACGCCGATCGTCAGTTCGGGCCTGCAGAGCGCCGACATCGACTCCTGCCTGCGCTGCGCGGAGGCGCTCGGCGCCGCGCTGATCCGCTTTGCGCTGACCCCGATCCTGTGCGGCGACCGCGCCGCGGCGGGCGCGCGCTGGGGCGAGCTGGTGGAGGCGGTGCGCGCGAAGCTGCCGGCCCATGCGAAGGCCGCCGCCAGGCGCGGCGTCGCGATCGGCATCGAGAACCACCAGGATTTCACCAGCGCCGAACTCGTCGCCTTCTGCCGCGAGTCGGGCGACAATGTCGGCATCGTCTACGACACCGGCAACAGCTTTCCGGTCGGCGAGGCGCCGCTCGACTTCACCGAAGTCATCGCCGCGCACGTCCGCCACGTCCATCTCAAGGACTATCGGGTGCAGGCGACCGACGAGGGCTTCCGCCTCGTGCGCTGCGCGATCGGCGACGGCGCGGTGCCGTTCGTCGAGATCGTCGACATTCTCGCGCGCCATCACGCCACGCTCCCCGCCGTGCTCGAGCCGGGCGCGCTGGAGGCGCGCCACGTCCGGCTGCTGACCCCGGGATGGTGGCGCGGATATCCGCCGCGGAGCGCGCCGGACCTCGCCGCCTGCCTCGCCGCGACCCGCCGCAACCGGCTCGGCGACGACGCCGATTTCCGCACGCCGTGGGAGCGCGGCGCCGACGGCGAACTGATCCGGTACGAACGCGAGATGATCCTGCGCAGCGCCGCCAACATGAAGGCGCTCGGCCTGATGGGAGCGGAGAGGACATGACCAGGGAACTCGAGGGGAAAATCGCCTTCGTCACCGGTTCGGGCCGCGGGCTCGGCCGCACCATCGCCGAGCGGCTCGCCGAGCTCGGCGCCGATGTCGCGATCCACGATCTCGACTGGACCGCGACCGCCAAATACGGCGAGGCGGACAATCTCGGCGTCGTCGCCCGGGAGATCGAGAAATACGGCGGCCGGACGACCGCGGTGACCGGCAACATCGGCTCGAAGGAGGCGGTCGCCGCGATGAAGAAGGCGATCGAGGACAAGCTCGGCGTCGTCGACGTGCTCGTCAATTGCGCGGGCGGCGACATCGGCGCCGCCGGCGGCAAGCCGAGCCCCAACAATGCGCTCGACATATCGCTGGAGGACATCCAGACGCTGATCAACAACAACCTGGTCGGCACGATGCTGGTCGTCCAGGCGTTCGTGCCGCCGATGGTCAAGGCGGGGCGCGGCTCGGTGATCAACATCGCCTCGGCCGCCGCCCATATCGGCGTCTCGCCCGAAGTCGTCTATTCCACCCTGAAGGCGGCGGTCGTCCATTACACCCGCTGCCTCGCCAAGGAGCTGATGGAGGACGGCGTGCGGATCAATGCGGTGAGCCCCGGCGCGACCAAGACCGCGCGCTTCCAGGCGACCCGGGCCGTCGATCCCAGGCGGATGGATTCCTCCGGCAAGTCGTTCAACCGCTACGCCGAACCCGCCGAGATCGCCGATGCGGTGGCGTTCCTCGCCGGCGACCGGTCGAAATTCATCAACGGCCAGGTGCTGCGGGTCGACGGCGGCTTCACGGTGTTCCCGGGCTAGCGCGCCCTGCCGGCGGCCGCGCGCGCCTCCCTCCCCCGCAAGGCGGGGGAGGGCCGGGGAGGGGGCGCG
>JBEKEI010000047.1:0-27375 GCA_050013915.1 Roseiarcus sp. | reverse complement strand
ATCGGACCCCGGCGGTCAGAGCCAGGGCCGGGCGTTCGCCGCATTCGCCTCGAAGGCGGCGATCGCGGGCGCCTCGACCATGGTCAGGCCGATGTCGTCGAGGCCTTCGATCAGGCAATGCTTGCGGAACGGGTCGATTTCGAAGCGCACCGTGCCGCCGTCGGGACCCTTGATCGTCTGGGCCGGCAGGTCGACGCTGAGCGTGGCGTTCGCGCCGCGGCGCGCGTCGTCCATCAGCTTCTCCAGATCCTCGGCGGAGACCCTGATCGGCAGGATGCCGTTCTTGAAGCAATTGTTGTAGAAAATGTCGGCGAAGGCGGTCGAGATCACGCAGCGGACGCCGAAGTCGAGCAGCGCCCAGGGCGCATGTTCGCGCGAGGAGCCGCAGCCGAAATTGTCGCCCGCCACCAGGATCGTCGCCTTGGCGTAGGCCGGCTTGTTGAGGACGAAATCGGGATTGGGCGATCCGTCGTCCCGGTAGCGCATTTCCGAAAACAGGCCGGCGCCGAGCCCGGTCCGCTTGATCGTTTTCAGATATTGCTTCGGGATGATCATGTCGGTGTCGACATTGTCGATCTCGAGCGGCGCGGCGACGCCGGTCAGCGTGGTGAATTTTTCCATGGCGCTTGGCTTCCGTCGGCGGCCGCGGACGACCGGCCCCCAGCCGCGCCGCTCTATCAAATGCCGCCCGATCGCGCAAATTCCTTGCGTCGGGTCAGGCCCCGCCGCCGGCCGGCGCCGGTTCAGGCCGCTTCCGCGTCCCGCCGCCGCCTGCCGCGCGAGTCCAGCGACTCGACCGCAGTCGAAGGCGCGAATCTGCCCGTGCAGTCGCCGTCGTAATGGCTCATTCCGGAATGGGTGAGCCGGCTCTGCAGGTCGAGCCAGATGTCGCCGCCGAGCGCGCTCCAGCGACGGCAGAAGGCGTAGTCCTCGCTGAGATAGGCGCCGCTTTCGGGATCGATCGCGCATTCGAACAGGGCATAGAGATTCGCGCTGTTCGGCGCCTCGTTGGTCAGGGTATGGACCGCCCTGAACTTGAGTTCCGGGTGCGCGGCGATCATCCTCTCGAACACGCAGCGGCGGATCAGCTGGAAGCCGGTGCCGGCGTATTTCGCGGTGGCGAACCCGCCCTTGCGGCGTAGCCGCTCGCCCTCGCAGATCTGCCCGACGTAAGACAGGCCCGCCGCGGCGAGCGGCTCCCCGGCGACCGCACGGCTCGGAAAAGCCCGCCAGTCGATCTGCTTGAGCGGATAGGCGCCGGCGACGAATTCCTTGTCGAACCGCAGCAGGCGCAGGAACTGGTCGGGTTCGAAGCCGATGTCGGCGTCGACGAACATGAGATGGGTCGCGCGGGGATTGTCGAGGAAGCGCGCGACCAGCACGCTGCGCGAGCGGGTGATCAGCGAGTCGCCCCCGAGCAGGACGACGTCGAGGTCGAATTCTCCGCCCGAGGCGAACTGCACGAGCTTGAGGATCGACAACATGTAGTTCTGGTTGACGAGGCCGCCGTAACAGGGGGTCGCGACAACGACAAAGGGTTTCGACATGCAGCGCGTCTCCCGCCGCGCGCCGATGGATTCGGGCAAGCTGGCGACCGGGAAAGGCTAGGGGCCGAGGCTTTCGCGAGCCTTGCCCGACGCGCCGGGCCTCGCCATTTACGGGATGTCAATCCGTGGGCGGTTAAATGCTCGCATGTGTCGCGGATCGAGATGAATGTCGCCCCTCCCCAAACAATCCGCCGAAGCGGCCTCGGGCGCTCGATTTCGCCAGATTCTCGCCGAGGTCCGCAGATCCGGCGCGGCTGACCCGGCGCACGCCTTCGATGCGGTCTGGACGCGCCCGGCCCATCCGCTCCCGGGCGGGGCATTCTCGATCGACGCCAACCTGCGCAATGTGGGCGGCGGGGGGTCGGACTGGGACGCCGCGCTCGCCTGGATCGACGAGCGGGAGGAGCCGAGCGCCGCCCCCGCGCCGCCGCCCGAACCGACCGAAACGCCCGAGGCGATCGGCAGGGAGCTCGGCCTTCGCGAAGGCCTCAGCCATGAACAACTCAATCGCCTGAGGCGTCTCTTCATGTGGCGCAACCATCCCGACCGCCACGGCGAGGCGCACCGGGAGATCGCGACGCGACGCGTGGCGATCGCCAACATGCTCGTCGATCGCGCACAGGCCCGTATTAATAACGGTCGAAAGTCGTGAAATTGCAATTCTTTCGTCACGGCGAAGAAACTTCATTTCACGTTAGCACAGCTCGGCTAGTTTTCCGCGCGCGCAGTGCAACCGGAGCGACGATGACGCGGGTCGAATACTCATCAGCCGATCGCCAGAGCCGGCGCGGCGCGGGCGCGGCGCGCGGGACGTCCGGCGCGTCCGTGCGGGTGGGTGCGCCGTGAGAATCCTCTCGGCGCTCGTTGCGCAACTGGCGATCATCGTCCTGATCGCCGTCGCCGGGATCATCGGCGTGCTCTATTCGCTCGACGAGCCGCCGCGCCTCGCCGCCATCCTCTCGCTGATGGGGCTCGGCTATCTCGGCATCGGCCTCGGCGAGTGGCGCGCGGCCGGCAAGGCGCCCGCCCAGCCGTCCCTCGCCAACGACAATCCCGACGCCAAGCCCGCGCTGCTCGAAGGCGAACTGGTGACGATCGACGATCTCATCCAGTCGCATCTCGACGCCAACGGCGACTTTTCCCATTCTCTGGCCGAAGCGAACAAGAATCTGCCGCCGCTGACCAACCCGGAAAAGGTCCGCGCGATCGTGCATCTCCTCATCGACGCCAACAGGAAGATGCAGAGCAAGACGAGCGATATGGCGCGGAGCCTCGAGAAATCGCGGTCGCGCGTGGAGGCGCTGCGCTCGAAGCTGCGCGACGCCAAGGCGCTCGGCATGCGCGATTCCCTCACCGCGCTGGGCAACCGGCGTTTCTTCGACAGCCGTCTCGCCCGGGAAATCATCGGGGCGCGGGCGCAGGGCACCGAAATGTGCCTGGTGCTCGGCGACCTCGACCATTTCAAGGAGATCAACGACAGCTTCGGCCACCCGTTCGGCGACCGCGTGCTCAAGCATTTCGCCGAACTCCTGACCAAGCACATCCGCGCCACCGACATTGCGGCGCGCTTCGGCGGCGAGGAATTCGCGGTCATCCTGCCGCAGACTTCGCTCGAACACGCCAAACGGCTGACCGACCAGATCCGGAACCGGCTCGAGACGCAGGAATGGATCAACCTGCAGAACGGCCGGCTGTACAGCAAGATCACGGCCTCGTTCGGCATCGTCCGGCTCGGCGACAACGACGATCGGGAGACCCTGGTGAACCGCGCCGACACCATGCTCTACCAGGCCAAGCGCGCGGGCAGAAACCGCATCATGGTCGAAAGCGCGGCGTGACGGCGGGCGCGGGTCAGGGCTTCGGGGTGGGCGGCCAATCCAGCGCCGCGCCGTTTTCGCTGAGCAGAACCCAGCGCTGACCGACCTTCTCTATCGATTCGATCCGCCCGAGCCGCGGCAGGACGTCGCCGGCCTTGACGTGGAGGATGCCGACGTCGGTCTGCAGCAATCCCTCGCCCTCCGAGACATAGAGCAGCTTGAACGCGGGCGCCGCCGCCGGACCGGCGGCGAGGGCGGAGGGCGCGAGGCCGTTGGCGGCCCGGCCGACGGCGGCCGGGTCGGAAATCGATCCGGTCGGCGTCCGGTCGAGCGCGCGCTCCGAAGCATCGCGCGCGCCCGGAGCCGACAGCGCGCCGACGCGCTCGTCGGCCGGAATCGTCGGATGGCTCGGCCGCGCGAAGATCGCGAGATATTCCATGCCGGCGACCCGCGTCGGCCGGTCGATGTCGGACACCATGTAGCCGGCGAAGCCGAGCGACGACAGGGCGATCAGGACGCCGAAGCCGGCGAGCGCCCGGTCGACCCGCGACCGCGGGACGATCGCCGCGACGTCCGGTTTGCGGAGCGGTCGCCTGCCGCGCGAGGCGGGTAGTTCGGCGGTTTCACTCATCGTGGCGGTCGCCTTTCGCATTGGCGGGGTTCATCGGACGCCGTGTCACGACGGCTTGCCCGGCTTTTCGGATTTCGGGTCGGCCTTCAGGGCGGCCGCGAGCTCCTGGAAGGCGTCGACGCTCGGGCCCGACGACAGGAGCTGCGTCATCGCCTCGTAGATGCGCGGCACGATGCTGATGGCCTGATCGAGGCCGGCGTCCGAACCCGCCTGGTAACCGCCCATCAGGCGCAGATCGCGCGTCTCCTCGTAGCGGGAGACCAGGGCGCGCAACCGCGCCACGAGCTTGCGCTGCTCCGGGGTCCATCCGAAATGCGCGAGGCGCGAGATCGAGGACAGGATGTTGACGGCGGGATAGCGGCCCTGATCGGCGATCGCGCGGTCGAGCACGATGTGACCGTCGAGCGTTCCGCGGATGCTGTCGGCGACCGGATCGTTGTGGTCGTCGCCATCGACGAGCACCGAGAATATGCCGGTGATCGACCCGCTCCCCTCGAGGCCCGGGCCGGCGCGCTCCAGCAGCCGGGGCAACTCGCTGAACACGCTCGGGGCGTAGCCGCGCGCGACGGCGGGTTCGCCCGCCGCGAGCGCGACGTCGCGCGCCGCATGGGCGAAGCGGGTCACCGAATCGATGATCAGCAGGACGGAGTCGCCGCGATCCCTGAAATATTCGGCGATCGTCATGGCGGTCTTGGGCGCCAGCCGGCGCATCATCGGACTCTCGTCGCCGGTCGAGACGACCGTGATCGCCGAGGCCTTGTTCGCGCCGAGCGTATCGTCGAGAAATTCGCGCACTTCGCGGCCTCGCTCGCCGACGAGCGCGATGACGACGGCGTCGAAGTCGGGCGACTGGGCGAGCATCGCCAGCAGCGAGGACTTGCCGACGCCCGATCCCGAGAAAATGCCGATCCTCTGGCCTGCGCAGAGCGGCGAGAAGAAGTCGATGACCCGGATGCCGCTCTTGATGGGATGCTTGACGCGCGCCCGCCGCATCGCCGGCGGCGGCTCGGCGTCGAGCGGCATGGCGCGCTCCCCGTGTTGCAGCGGCGGGCCGGAGTCGATCGGCCGGCCGAGGGCGTCGATCACCCGCCCCTTCCAGAGCGGGTGGGGCGAGAGCGAAAGATTTTCGGTCCGAAAGGCCCGCGCGCCGATGCCGGCGTCGCAGCGGGAATCGAACGGCTTCAGCGTGACGTTGCCACCCTCGATCCGCACGACCTCGCCGAGCTGTGCGCGCCCCTCGACGTCGAGGCTGACGCATTCGCCGAGCTTCAGGAATCGCGAAAGTCCGGCCACGCGGTAATGCGACATCGCGACTTCGGTCACGACGCCGCCGAGGCGCACCGGCTCCAGGTTCTTGCGGCCCCAGACCATTCCCGCTTCGAGACGATCGAGGGCGTTCATGGGCGCGCGACCCGCCCATCGGCTCCGGCCGCCGGCCGCCGGGGTCCCGGCGTCACGAACTCGACCCCAGCGTCTTGATCGCGTCGGTCAGCGAGGATTCGGATTTCTCGGTCGCCGCGTTGATCCCGTCGAACGCCCGGGTGACGGCGATGAGCTTGGTCATCTCCATGATCGGGTTGACGTTCGAGCCTTCGACGAAGCCCTGGGCGACGCCGTTGGCGCCGAAGTCCAGGACCGGGGTCGCCGGCTTGTCGGGAATGACGCCCGAATTGTCGTAGCGCGTCAGCCTGGCGCCGTCGTCGATCGCGAACAGGCCGAGCGCGCCGACCTGGACGCCCTTCTGGCTGATCATCCCGTCCCCGGCGATGTCGGGGGCGCCCGCGCTGGCGTCGAGCAGGATCGGCGCGCCGCCCGCGTCGAGCACGGGATAGCCGTTCAGCGTCGTCAGCTGGCCCGATTCCTGGATCGTCATGCGGCCGTCGCGGGTGTAGACGGTACCGCCCGGCGTCTTGATCCCCAGAAAGCCTTCGCCCTGGATCGCGACGTCGAGCGGATTGCCCGTCTTGCTGACCCCGCCGGCGCGGCGCGAAATGTATCCGGCGCCGCTGCCCGCGAACGCGACCGTGACGTCTCCAGTCTTCGCCAGTTGGGCTTCGAAGCTGACGCCGTCGGCGCGGTAGCCCGGCGTGTTCATGTTCGCCACGTTCGAGGCGATCGTCTGCAGCCGCCGCTCGATCGCGACCTGGCCGGAAAGCGCGACATAGAGCCCAGACTGCATGGACAAAGCCCGTCTCAGGTTGGTTGTTTTCCCGACGGCGGATCAGCCGGCGGCGCCGTGGCCGCGCCTGCCAGACTTCCATGCGTGACTTGCGCGAAGCTGATTTGGACGGGCCAGCCTCACACAAGCTCGAAGCCGCACCCTGCGAGGGCTCGGAAACGGCGGGAGAGCCAATTGAATTTCGTCATCGGGTTGGTGATCGCCTTCGGATGCATGCTCGGCGGCTTCGCGGCGCTCGGCGGGCACCTCGAAGTCCTCGCGCAGCCGTTCGAATTCGTCATCATCGGCGGCTCGTCGCTCGGCATTTTCGTGGTCGCCAATCCGCTGCCGACCATCAAGGATTGCGGGACGGCGATGCTGGAGGCGATCCTCGACAAGGGGCCCAAGGCGCGCAATTTTCTCGACGTCCTCAGCGTCTTGCACGCCCTGATGCGGGAATTGAAGGGCAAGTCGCGCAGCGAGGTCGAGAACCACTTCGAAAATCCCAAGGAATCGGAAATTTTCAAGGCCTTCCCGAACCTGCTGAAGGACACCGACCTCGTCACCTTCATCTGCGACTATTGCCGCCTCATCATCATCGGCAATGCGCGAACGCATGAAATCGAAGCGCTGATGGACGAGGAGATCCAGACCCTGACCTACGACCGGTTCAAGCCGGTCCACGCGCTGCAGGCGGTCGCCGACGGCCTGCCGGCGCTCGGCATCGTCGCGGCGGTGCTCGGCATCATCCATGCGATGGGCTCGCTCGACCAATCGCCGGAAATCCTCGGCGGGCTGATCGGCGCGGCCCTCGTGGGCACGTTCGCCGGCATTTTCCTCTCCTATGGAATCATGGCCCCACTCGCCAGCAAGATCAAAACCGTGCGCCAGAAGCAATTGCGCAGCTTCGTCCTCATCAAGCAGACGCTGCTGGCGTTCATGAACGGGGCGATGCCCCAGGTCGCGGTGGAGTTCGGCCGCAAGACGATCCCGTCGAAAGAGCGTCCCTCGATCGATACCGTCGAGAACGAGACGATCGCCGGCGGCGGCGCGCCGGCCGACGCCTCCAAGGCGGCGGCGTAGAGCATATGGCCGCCCGAGAGCAGAACGCCGGCTCGCCCCAGCGCAGGAGTTCCGATCCGCTACTGGACCAGTCCGGATTTTCGGTCGAGCGCATGCCGATGCTCGGCGTCGTGTTCGAGCGGCTCGCGACCAGCCTCGTCGAGGGCATGCGCGTCATCTGCCGCGCGCCGACCTCGTTCGCGATCGAGGGGCTCGCGACCGGCGGCCTGTTCGAGGTGCTGGCCGCGTCGAAGGGCGGCGTCGGCGCGGTCCTGCATTCGCCCGAGCTCGATTGCCGCGCGCTGGTGGCGTTCGACGCGAACTTCGTGTTCGCGCTCGTCCAGACGCTGCTCGGCGGCGACGGCTCCGACGTCCCCGAGCCGGCGGACCGCCCGTTCACGAGGATCGAGCTGGCTCTGGTCCAGAAGGTCGCCGACCTCGCCGCGCGGTCGCTGCCGAACGCACTCGCCGGCCTGGTTTCGGCTTCCTTCAAGGTCGAGCGGCAGGAGCCGATCGTCGACACGACGCTGCTGGGCCGGCGCGACGCCGCGGTGGTGGCGGTCGACTACAGCTTCCAGGTTCTCGGCGCGCAGGGAAAGATCACCGTCGCGCTGCCGCAGGCCGCGCTGCAGCCGATCCGGCAGAAGCTGTCGCGCGACCAGTCGAACGACAATACGAGCGTCGATCCGCAGTGGACCCGGCAGATGCAGGACGGGATCAGCTCGGCGGAGATCGTCGTCAAGGGCATTCTCGAGGAGATCCCGATGACCCTCGGCGAAATCGCCGCCATCGAGGTCGGCCATGTCCTCAAACTGCAGGGACTCGGCATGGGCCGGGTCAGGCTCGAATGCGGCGAGCACGACCTGTTCTGGTGCAAGCTCGATCAGGTCGACGGCCGCTACACCCTGGAGATCGAAGAGCCGATCGTAGAGAAGAACGACTTTCTGGAGGATCTCCTGCTGACCTGAGCCCCGGGCGGCGAGCGCCGCGCAGCGCGCGGAACGTCCCAGGACCCCAGTGTTCCGGAGCGCCGCTCCGGCGGAACCCAACAAGCGACGCCGCGCCCTTCCCTTTGCCGAGCCGACGAGAAAGCGAACCCCGAGATGACAGACCCCGACGCCCCGATCAGCCCGGACGCCACGACCAACGCCGGCGTGCGCGAAAGCGCCCCCAATTACGAGACCATCCTGAAGATTCCGGTCACCGTCCAGGTCGTGCTCGGCTCGACCTCCATGCCGGTCGCCAGCCTGATGAAGCTCGGGCGCGGCGCCGTCATCTCGCTCGACCAGCGGGTCGGCGAGCCGGTCAGCGTCGTGGTCAACGGGCGCGTCGTCGCGCGCGGCGAGGTCGTCGTGGTCGACGAGGACAGCTCGCGCTTCGGAGTCTCGCTGACCGAGATCGTAACCTCCTCCAGCACCGAAGCTGCGGGCTGACCGGGGAGGCGCGCCGTGTCCATTTCCTCCGTGCGGCTTCCCGGCGATGCGCGCGTCCTCAAGGGCGCGGACAAGGTCGCCGCTCTGCTGCTGGCGATGGGCAAACCGGTCGCGGGGCGGCTCCTCAAGCATTTCGATCCCCTCGAATTGCGCCTGATCATCCGGTCGGCCTCGCAGCTGGGCTCGGTGCCGACGCCGGTGCTGGAGGCGCTCATCGAGGAATTCTCCTCGCATTTCGCCAAGGGGCTCGATCTCCTCGGCAACGCCGGCGAGGCCGAGCAATTGCTGAACGGCGCGTTCCCGCCCGAGCAGGTCGCCGACATCCTGTCGGATGTCCTCGGCAGCTCCAATTCGGGCATGTGGGAGAAGCTCACTGCGGTCCCGGAGGCCCTGTTCGCCACCTATCTCGTCAAGGAGCACCCGCAGACCGCGGCCTTTGTCCTGTCGAAGCTGACGCCGAGCGCCGCCGCCAAGATCTCCGCCCAGATCCCGCGCGAGTTCCGCAATCAGGTGATGCGCCGCATGCTGTCGCTCGAACCCGTGCAGGAATCGGTCCTGCGCTGCGTCGAAGACGCCCTGCAGGAAGATCTGCTGAAGGCGGCGGCGCGCCAGTCCGGCGGCAATCCGCATTCGCGCATGGCCAACATCATCAACCAGCTGGAGCCCGAGCAGATGGAGGACGTCCTCCAGAGCCTGACCCTGGCGCGCCCGAAGGAGGCCGAAGCCCTCAGGAAACTGCTGTTCTCGTTCGACGACATGCTCAGGCTGTCGGCCAAGGCGCGCTCGACCCTGTTCGACAAGATCCCGACCGAGCGCGTCGTCCTCGCGCTGCGGGGATCCGAGGCCGCGTTCCGCGACGCCTGCCTGTCCTCGCTGACCTCGCGCGCG
This sequence comes from Roseiarcus sp., assembly GCA_050013915.1. Taxonomy (GTDB): domain Bacteria; phylum Pseudomonadota; class Alphaproteobacteria; order Rhizobiales; family Beijerinckiaceae; genus Roseiarcus. The sequence continues at coordinate 17,839 of JBEKEI010000047.1, read as the reverse complement.
CGGCGGCTCGTCGAGAGCGAACTCGACGACGGCACGGTCGTCGCGCCCCGCGACGTCCAGAAGGCCCGCCGCGCGATCGCCGATCTCGTGCTCGAGCTCGCCCAGCGCAACGAGATCGAGATTTCGTCCGGCGACGACGCCGGCGCGGCCTAGCCGGGAACTGATCCGGAGATGAGCGACGCCCCCGACAAGGACAGTCAAACCGAAGCGGCGACCGAGAAGAAGCTCCACGACTCGATGGAGCGCGGCGACGTGCCGGTATCGCGCGAGGTGGCGCTCGTCACCTCCCTGGCCTGCATCCTGATCTCGATGATCTTCCTCACGCGCGGCGGCGCCGAGCGCCTCGCCCAGGCGCTCGTCCTGTTCATCGACGATCCCAGCGGCTGGCGGCTCGACAAGGGCGACGACGCGATGGCGCTCTACAAGGTCCTGATGGGCCAGGCGTTCGCCTTCCTGGCGCCGATCGTCGGACTCCTGATGATCGGGGGGCTGGTCGCTTCGATGGCGCAGAACGCGCCGCGCTTCGTACTGGAGCGGATCCAGCCCGATCTCTCCCGGCTCTCCCCGCGCAGCGGCCTGTCCCGCATGTTCGGGCTGAAGGGGCTGACCGAATTCTTCAAGAGCGTCGTCAAGCTCTGCGCGGTCATCGTCATCGTCGCCGTCGTCCTCAGCGGCGAGCGGATCGCGCTCGTCAATGCGATGTTCATGGACATCGGCGACCTGCCCGAGCACATTCTGGGGACGGTGATCCGTCTCTTCTCGGCGGTCGTCGTGGCGACCGCGGTCGTCGCCGGTGCCGACGTGGCGTGGGCGCGAATCCACTGGCGCCGCGACCACCGCATGAGCCACCAGGAGATCAAGGAGGAGATCAAGTCGACCGAGGGCGATCGCCTGATGAAGTCCCGCCTCCGCTCGATCCGCCTCGACCGCTCGCGCCGCCGCATGCTCGCCAGCGTGCCGAAGGCGACGATGGTGATCGTCAATCCGACCCATTACGCCGTCGCGCTGCGCTACGTGCGCAGCGAGGGCGGCGTGCCGATGGTCGTGGCCAAGGGCCTCGACCTGATCGCGCTGAGGATCCGCGAGATCGCGGAACAGAACGGCATCCCCCTGATCGAAGACAAGGCTCTCGCAAGGTCGCTGTACGATGTTGTCACCGTCGATAGCGTGATTCCCGCCGAATTCTACAGGACGATCGCCGAAATCATTCATCTCATCCAGACCAAGAAGAGCAATTGGCCCATCGTGAGACACGGACAAAGCCGATGACCCAACAAGGCGGCAGGACGGATTTTCGCTCCTTCGAGAAGATCATCGCCGAGGGAATTGTCGACGTCGCGACCGAGATCCGGCTCGCCGACGTCTCGGACCTCATGCTGTTCATCCGGTGCGACCAGTCGGCGAACATCGAGGACATCGTGAACTCCTCGACCGAGCTCTATTTCAAGAACGGCACGCTGAAATATGCGCTCGCCGCCGGCTGCAGCGTGCGATGGGACACCTCGCCGACAATCCTGCTCGACATGGAATTCAGGCATGCGGCGGTGAGCGTCTTCTTCCGGCTCGTGCTCAGCCAGTCGCGCGCCGCCGTCGAGATCATCGACATATTCTTCGACGAGACCGGCCTCGCCGGGGACGAAAAGGTCCGCCGGCTGCTCGGCGCGGTCGCCGACGCCCGGCTGCCCGATCAGCGCGCGCGACCGTCGCAGTCCGCCGCCTGAGGGTCGCCCGGCGGCGCGCGACCCGCCTCCGGGCGCCACGCCAGCCTCGGGCAAGATAGGCCCGATACGCTCACGATAAGTTTCGGCTCCCGGAGTCCCGCTTTGTCAGGCATCTACCTCCTCCAGTTGGCTTCGCAGCAGGCCCAGTGGCTCTCGGCCCGGCAGCGCGCGACGGCGACCAACATCGCCAACGCCAATACGCCGGGATACACCAGCATGGACATCCAGCCGTTCGCCGACGTGCTCGACAAGACGCAGATCACGATGGCGTCGACCAACAGCGCCCATCTGCTGCCGGAAGGCAACGACTTCACGGCCAGCCGCCCGGCCGCGACGGATTCCTGGGAGACCACCTTTTCGGGCAATTCAGTCAGCCTGGAACAGGAGCTGATGAAAGAGGGCGACATCAATCGCAGCTACACGCTCAACGCCAACATCAAACGGGCGTTTCACCAAATGCTCATGCTCAGCGTAAAGTGATCAGCCATGGTCGATCCGTTGCAAGCCGCCCTGAAGATCGCCGGCTCGGGGATGGAGGTCCAGTCCGCTCGGCTGCGGGTGATCTCCGAGAATGTCGCCAATGCGCAGTCGACCGGGACGACCCCCGGCGCCGACCCCTACCGGCGCAAGACCATCTCGTTCGACAGCGAACTCGATCGCGCCTCCGGAATCCAGACGGTGCGCGTCAAGGGCATCGGCGCCGACGATCAGCCGTTCATGGTCGAACTCGATCCGGGCAATCCGGCCGCCGACGAGAAGGGCTATGTGAAAATGCCCAACGTCAATCTGCTCGTCGAACTCGCGGACATGCGCGAAGCCAATCGCTCCTATGAGGCGAATCTGCAGGTCGTCAAGCAATCCGGCGATCTGACCTCCATGACCATCGGCCTGTTGAAGGATTGAAGATGATAGACGGCATTTCAGCGCTCACCTCTTCCAAGTCGTCCCTCGGCGCGCTCGGCGCCAGCGGGGCGGCCGGCTCGACCGCCAGCGCGACCGGCGGCGCCGATTTCAGCGCGATGATGAACCAGATTTCCGGCGATGCGATCGGGTCGCTGAAGACCGCGGAAGCCGCTTCGATCCAGGGCATCCAGGGCTCCGCGCCCGTCCACAACGTCGTCGAATCGATCATGGCGGCGCAGAGGTCGCTTCAGTCGACGCTGGCGATCCGCGACAAGGCGGTCGCCGCCTACCAGGAAATCAGCCGGATGGCGATCTGAGGAACTAGATCATGGAAACCCTTGCCATTGCGGCGACCGGCATGAGCGCCCAGGAGAAGAACCTGGAGGTCATCGCGAACAACATCGCCAACATCAACACCACCGGCTTCAAGCGCTCGCGCGCCGAATTCACCGATCTCATGTACCAGTCGGAGCGCCTGATGGGCGTCTCCAACCGCGGCCGCGACGCGACCATTCCGGAGGGCGCGCAGCTCGGTCTGGGCGTGCGCATCGCAGCGATCCGCAGTCTCAACATCCAGGGATCGCTGACCAACACCGGCAACACGCTCGATCTCGCCGTCAACGGCCGCGGCTGGTTCCAGGTCACCATGCCCGACGGCACGATCGCCTATACGCGCGACGGCGCCCTCAACACCAACGCGACCGGCCAGATCGTCACGACGGACGGCTACGCCATCACGCCGGGCATCATCGTCCCGACCACCGCGACCAACGTCGCCGTCAGCCAGACCGGCGTGGTGACGGCGACGATTCCCGGCCAGGTCGCGCCGCAGACGCTCGGGCAGCTGACGATCGCCAATTTCGTCAACGAGGCGGGCCTGCAGCAGCTCGGCAGCAACCTCACCCAGCAGACCTCTGCGTCCGGTCCGCCCACCGTCGGCGTGCCCGGCGATCCGGCGTTCGGCACGCTTCAGCAGGGCTATCTCGAATCCTCCAACGTCGATCCGGTCACCGAGATCACCAATCTGATCGCGGCCCAGCGGGCCTATGAGATGAACTCGAAGGTGATCCAGGCGGCCGACCAGATGTCGGCCACGATCACCAACATCAGACAGTGACGGGCGCGCGCCATGCCAGCTGACACGGGACGGCGAGCGCGCCGCTGGGCGCCGGCGAGGCTGGCCCGCAGCGTCCTGTCGGCGTGCGCGCTCGCGCTGGCCGGCGGCGTCGCGGTCGCCCACGCCGAGGACAGGACCGTCCCGACCCCCAACCAGGTCATCTATCCCGGCGACGTCATTCGCGAGAGCATGCTGGTCGACACCTCCATCTACGATCTGCCGGCCGCTGACGGCGCGATCGTCGATCGCCGCGCCGCGCTGGTCGGCAAGGTCGCCACACGGACGCTGCTGCCGGGCCACGCCATCGCCGCCTTCGCGGTCGTCAATCCGCGCGCGGTCGCCAATGGCGCCCAGGTCAAGCTCGTCTACACCGACGGCGGCCTCTCGATCGTGACTTCGGCGCTCGCGCTCGAGGGCGGCGGGGTCGGCGACACGATCAAGGTCCGCAATTCCGACAGCGGCCTGACGATCTCGGGCGTCATCCAGGCCGACGGCTCCGTCAGCGTCGGTGGCGGCTGATGCGCCGGCTCGCGCTCGGCCTGGTCGCGTGCCTGTTCGCCGCGCAGGCCGACGCCGCGGTGCGCATCAAGGACATTTCGACGCTCCAGGGCGTGCGCGACAACCAGCTGCTCGGCTATGGTCTGGTCGTCGGCATCCAGGGCGCCGGCGACACGCTGCGCAATTCGCCGTTCACCCAGCAGGCGATGCAGTCGATGCTCGACCGGATGGGCATCGACGTCCGCGGCGTGACCCTGGGCAGCCGCAACGTCGCCGCAGTCGTCGTCACCGCCGATCTGCCTCCGGCCGCCGGCGTCGGCTCGCGCATCGACGTGACCGTCTCCTCGCTCGGCGACGCGACCTCGCTGATGGGCGGCACGCTGGTCCTGACGACGCTGGCGGGCGCCGACGGCCAGACCTACGCCGTCGCGCAGGGGGCGGTCTCGGTCACCGGCTTCGACGCCGCCGGTCAGGCCGAAACCCTGTCCCAGGGCGTGCCGACCGCCGGGCGCATCTCCAACGGCGCGCTCGTCGAAAAGGCCCTGCCGCCGATCAAGGACGGCGGCGTGCTGACGCTCGAACTGACCAATCCCGACTACAAGACCGCGGTCCGGATCGCCGACGCAATCAACGGCTATGCGCACGAGCGATTCGGCAAGCAGGTCGCCTATGAGCAGGATTTCCGGACGATCACCCTGTTCCGGCCGCCCCAGATCGGCGTCGCGCGCTTCATGGCGGAAATCGGCGATCTGCTGATCGAGCCCGACATGGCGGCCCGCGTCGTCATCGACGCGCGCACCGGCACGATCGTGATCGGGCAGGACGTGCAGATATCGACGGTCGCGGTCACACACGGGACGCTGTCGGTCCGCATCAGCGAGAAGCCCCAGGTCTCCCAGCCCAAGCCGCTGTCCGACGGCAAGACGGTGGTGGTGCCGCGCACCGAGATCGTCGCCAGCGACGAGGGCGGCCAGATTGCCGTCCTCGGCGGCACGAGCCTTCGATCCCTGGTCGCGGGGCTCAACCGGATCGGGCTCAAGCCGCCTGGCATCATCGCGATCCTGCAGGCGATCAAGACCGCCGGGGCATTGCAAGCCGATCTGGTCGTCCAGTAGCGCGCCGAGGAGTCCCCGGGACGCCCGGCCGCGGCCGCCGTGAAGCGTGTTCACCTCACGCGTCGACCGTTCGGAGACACCGGCTCATGAGATTCGCCGCCACCCGACAGAATCCGCCGAACCGCAGCAGGGACCAACCCGCTTCGCATGCGCTCGAGCGCGCTGTCGCGCTGCACCGTCTTGGCATGCTGGACGAGGCAGAGCGCCTCTACCGGGCGATTGCGGCGACGCAGCCCAATCACGCCGACGCCCAGCATCTGCTCGGGATCCTCTATTATCAACAGGGCCACGGCGCAAAGGCGCTGCACTTCGTGAGCTCCGCCCTCGAGACGCAGCCCACCAATTTCCGGGCCTGGTCGAGTCTCGGGCTCATCCATGCGAGCCTGAGCCAGCCCGAGGCGGCGCTCGCGAGCTACGACCGCGCGCTCACGCTGAACGCCGAACATGCCGAGGCGCTCAACAACCGCGGCAACACGCTCGCGCAGCTCGGGCGGCGCGCGGAGGCGCTGACGAGCTACAATCGCGCGCTCGCCGTCAACCCCTTCTATCCCGAGGCGCTCAACAACCGCGCCGCGGTTCTGCGTGAGCTCGGCCGGCTCGACGAGGCGCTCGCCGATTGCGAACGCGCGCTCGCCGCCAAGCCCGGCTACCAGGACGCGCTCAACAATCGCGGCAACGCGCTGCGGGACCTCGGGCGCCCCGAAGAGGCGCTGGCGAGTTACGACCGGGCGCTCGCCGGCAAACCGGATTATGTCGAGGCGCTCTACAACCGCGGCAATGCGCTGGCGGACCTCAATCGCCCGCGTGAGGCGCTGGCGAGTTTCGACGCCGCGCTCGCCCTCAGGCCCGGTCTGGCCGAGGCGCTGATCAATCGGGGCGGCGCGCTCGAGGCTCTGGGCCGTCCCGAGGAAGCCCTGGCGAGCTACGACCGCGCGCTTGCGGTCAGGCCCGGCGACCCCGTGGCGCTCAACAATCACGGCAATGCGCTGCGTGCGCTCGGTCGCCCCGCGGCGGCGTTGGCGAGCTACGAGCGCGCGCTCGCGGCTCGGCCCGACTATCCCGCGGCGCTCAACAACCGCGGCAACGCGCTCAGGGACCTGCGGCGCCCCGAGCAGGCGCTCGCCAGCTACGAACGCGCGATCGGCTGCTCGCCCGCCTATGCCGAGGCGCTCTACAACCGCGGCAATGCGCTCGCCGAACTCGGCCGGCCCGCCGAGGCCCTGGCGAGCTTCGATTCGGCCCTCGCCGTCAGGCCCGACTACGCCGAGGCGCTCAACAATCGCGCCGGCGTCCTGCGCGACCTCAAGCGTCCCGACGAGGCCCTCGCCTTTTGTGAGCGGGCGCTCGCCATGCGGCCCGCCTACGTCGAGGCGCTGATCAACCGCGGCAATGCGCTGACCGACCTCAGGCGGTCCGAGGCGGCGCTGGCGAGCTACGAGATGGCGCTCGCGATCGACCCGGCCCATGCGGTGGCGCACGACAACAGGGGAATCATCCTCACCGAACTCGGCCGGCTGGACGAAGCGCGGCAGGCGATCGACGCGGCGATCGCCGCCGCGCCGGGGCGCGTCCGCTCCTACTACAATCTGGCCGAATCCAGGAAATTGCAGCTCGGCGATCCGCACCTGGCCGCGATGGAGGCGCTGGCTCACGACGTTTCTTCGCTCGACGCGGTCGAACGGATCGAGCTCGATTTCGCGCTCGCCAAGGCCTATGCCGATTGCGGCGAGCACGAACGATCGTTCGAGCGCCTGCGCGAGGGCAACGCGCTGAAGCGGCGGCGGACGATTTACGACGAGGCCGCGGCGCTCGGCGTCTTCGCGCGGACGCGCGCGAGCGTCACCCGCGAACTCATCCTCGACCGCGCTGACGCGGGCGACCCCTCGGCGACGCCGCTGTTCATCCTGGGAATGCCGCGCTCGGGGACGAGCCTGGTCGAGCAGATTCTGGCGAGCCATCCGGCAGTGTTCAGCGCCGGCGAGATCGACGATTTCGACCGGGCCGCCGGCGCGCTCGTCGGCCTCGGGACCGGCGAGGCCTCGCAGCGCCCGGAGGCGGCCGCCCGCCTCTCGCGCGCGCAATTGCGCGAACTCGGCGCCGCCTATCTCGGCCGGATCCGCGACGTCGCGCCGGAGGCGGCGCGCATCACCAACAAGACGCCCGACAACTTCCGCTTCGTCGGCCTCATCCATATGGCGCTGCCGAATGCGCGCATCATCCACATGCGCCGCGATCCCGTCGACACCTGCCTGTCCTGCTACTCCAAGCTGTTCGTCGAGAACCAGCCCTTCGCCTACGATCTGGGCGAGCTCGGCCGCTATTACCGCGGCTATGACGCACTGATGGCGCACTGGCGCGCTGCGCTGCCGCCGGGCGTCATGCTCGAGGTGCGCTACGAGGATGTGGTCGCCGATCTCGAGGGACAGGCGCGCGCCATCCTCGCCCATTGCGGACTCGAATGGGATCGCCGCTGTCTCGACTTCCACCTGACCGAGCGGCCGGTGCGCACAGCCAGCGTGATCCAGGTGCGCCAGCCGATCTACCGCAGCGCCGTCGGACGCTGGCGCGCCTACGAGCGGTTTCTCGGGCCGCTGCTCGCCGAACTTGCGCCCTTGGCGGGCGACGCCCGGCCAACCGCGGACCGTTGAGGCGACGCGGGTCCCGTCGCCGCCGACCGCTCACACACCCGTCGCGCTCGGCGCGCGCCGGCCGGCGCCGCGAGACCCGTCAGCCCGGCGCAAGCTGGCCGCGGCACTCTTGGGCCGCCGACGTTCGGCAGCCCCCGTGCGCAGATCCGCTCATGCTCTCCTCGACGCCAATCCGGTTCGGATTACCGATCGCGATCCTGATCGCGGGCCTCGCCGCGCCGACCCTGGCCCAGGACGGCCACAAGCCCGAACCCGACGCCGCCAAGAAGAGCGAGACCGACGCCAGCGACAGCGTGCAGCAATATTGCTCGAACATCGCCAATTTCGCCTCCGACGCGCGCATCGCCTGGCAGACGCGGCGTCTCGGCGAGCTGGAGACGCAGGTCAAGCAGCAGATCGCCGAACTCGACGCCAAGACGGCCGACGCCAAGGCCTGGGTCGACAAGCGTTCGGATCTGATGAAGAAGGCCGAGGACGGCGTCGTCGCGATCTACACCAAGATGGACCCCGAGGCCGCCGCCGCCCAACTGGCGATCATGGAGGAGGCGACCGCCGCCGCCCTGCTCGGCAAGCTCAGCCCTAAAGTGTCGAGCGCCATCCTCAACGAGATGGAGCCCGGCAAGGCGGCCAAGCTCACCGAGATTCTCGCGGCGAACGCGCTGACGGTCGAACGGAAGAAATCGTGATGACGGTTCGCGCGTGCGCCATCGCCCTGGCGGGCGTCGTCTCGGCGGGCCTGTGCGGCTGCGCCGCCGATATCGGACGCGAGCCCTACATGACGCCGGTCGGCAGCGGGCTGGCGACCAACGCGGATCCGGCGATCGCCGCCTACACGGCGCCGACGCCCCATTCCGCGCAATCGCTGTTCGTCGAGAGCGGCGCGACAATCTATCGGCAGCAGCGCGCGACGAAGGTCGGCGACATCGTGACGGTCAAGATCTCGATCAACGACCAGGCGACGCTCGGCAACACCACCGGGCGATCCACCGCGGCCACGGCGACTGCGCAGGCGGACTGGAGCCTGCTCTATTCCGGCAAGTCCAAAGACGATCTCAGCACCACCTCGACCTTCCAGGGCCAGGGCAATATCGCACGCTCGGAGCAGATCCAGGTCTCGGTCGCCACGATCGTGACCGGCGTGCTTCCCAACGGCAACCTGCTGCTGGCGGGTTCGCAGGAAGTCCGGGTCAATTATGAACTGCGCCTGCTGACCGTGAGCGGCGTGGTCTGGCCCGGCGACATCAACCTCGACAATTCGATTCCGTACACCAAGATCGCCGAGGCGCGCATTTCCTACGGCGGCCGCGGCCGGCTCGACGAAGTCCAGCAACCGGCCTGGGGCCAGCAGATCTACGATCGTCTGAGGCCATTTTGACCCCGCGCGGCGGGGATCGAGGCGAGAACGGCATGCCGATCCTCCAGTCCACTCTCGCGCCGGCCGAACGAGCGCGACGATGAAGCAGACCGTTCTCGCCATGCTGATCGTGACGGCGCTCGCGGGCGGCGGCGGCGCCTTCTACGGGCTCCGCGTGGCTTCGCTGGGCCCGCAACCGCGCGCGGAAGCCGATGCGCATCCCGCCGATGCGACCGCCGCCACGAGCCTTCCCGCCAATTCGAGCCTGTTCGACCTCACGCCGATCGTGACCAATCTCGGCGCCCCGCAGGACACCTGGATCCGGCTGGAAGCCTCATTCCTCTACGATCCCCGGACGACGCCCCATCCCGACGCGCTCGGCGCCCAGATCGGCGACGACATCCTCGCCTTCCTCCGCACGACCTCGCTGCCGCAGATCCAGGGCGTCGCCGGCCTGCAGAATCTGCGGCTGGACCTCAACGAGCGCGCCGCGATCCGCTCCAAGGGTACGGTGAAGGAGCTCGTGATTCGAAGTCTGGTGATCCAGTGAAGCGCCTTTTCGCCGCAGCCGTCCTGCTCGCCCTGATGACCGCCGGCGCCGACGCGCAGACCGTCGATCTGGGAACGCTGATCCCCGGCGGCGGGGCCACCGCGACCGCCCGCATCATCCAACTGGTCGCGATCCTGACGGTCCTGTCGGTCGCGCCGGGCCTGCTGATCATGGTGACGAGCTTCACGCGCTTCGTCGTCGCCCTGTCGTTCCTGCGCTCCGGCCTCGGGCTGCAGAGTTCGCCGCCCAATCTGGTGATGATCAGCCTGTCGCTGTTCATGACGTTCTACGTCATGGCCCCGACGTTCGACCGCGCGTGGGAGACCGGCCTGAAGCCCATGATGGACAATTCGATCACCGAGCAGGAGGCCTACGGCAAGGTCACCGAGCCGTTCCGCCAGTTCATGCTCGCGCAGGTGCGCGACAAGGACCTCAACCTGTTCGAGGATCTGTCCAAGGGCAGCTTCCAGATCAAGGACCGCACCACGATCGATCTGCGCCTGCTGATTCCGGCGTTCATGATTTCCGAGCTGCGGCGCGGCTTCGAGATCGGCTTTCTCGTCGTGCTGCCGTTCCTGGTCATCGACATGATCGTGGCGACGCTGACGATGTCGATGGGCATGATGATGCTGCCGCCCTCGGTGATATCGCTGCCGATCAAGATCCTCTTCTTCGTGCTGATCGACGGCTGGAACCTGCTGATCGGCAGCCTCGTCCGCTCCGTGAACTGACCGTTCCGCCGCCGGGCCGACCGGGCGGTTGGAAGCGGCCGCGCGCCGGTGCGCAGCGCCCCCGACCATTCTGCCGTACGCGGTCCATCTCGCCGCCGGCCGGGACCCCTCGCTTCGCGCCGCTCGACTGCAGGGGCCTGGCGATCTCCGGCTTCGTCCGACCGCCGGACCGATCCTTCCCGGCCGCCGGATCGACGCGGACAAAAGGGAAGGGCCACGCTCCGGCGCGGAGCGTGGCCCTCTTGCTTCTCGGATGCGTCGGGGCGGGCTTCGCGGCGGTCGCCCGCCGGCCCCCCCCCCGTCGCAAGGCCTACTGGAACAGCTTGAGGATCAGCTGGCTGCTCTGGTTGGCGATCGACAGCGACTGGACGCCCAGCTGCTGCTGCGTCTGCAGGGCCTGGAGGCGGGTCGAGGCCTGGTTCATGTCGGCGTCGACGAGGGCGCCGATGCCGGTGGTGTAGTTGGTTGAAAGCGAGTTGTTGAAATTCATCGCGTTGGTCAGCGCGTCCGAAGTCGAACCGAGGGAAGACGAGTAGGAGGTGATTGCGGTCAGGGCCGTATTGACCGCCGTCATCATCGCGGCGGAGTTGGCGCCGCCTGCACTGAGCGAGAGGCCGGTGAGGGTGAAGGCGCCCTGGGTGAACATGCCCGCCGGAGCGGTTGTCTGGACGTTGACGGTGAGGGCCGCCGCGCCTGCAAGAGACGTCTCGTTGCCGTTTGCGTCTAGCGCGGTATAAGTGGTGGTGGTCGTGACGCCCGAGAGGCTCAGCGATTCGACCGAAACCGTGCCGGGCGTCGTGGTGGCGACGAAGGGCGGGCCGGCGGACGGCGCGCTGCCGGCGGTGTTGGTCACGACGTCGTCTCCGTAGGCCAGCGTGTTGGTGGTGGTGGCGAGCGCGGTGATCTGGCCGATCGTGGTGGCGTTGTTGATGTCGGCGAGGGTGGTGGTGGTCGTTGTCGTGCCGGTGCCGGTCAGGTTCTGCGGGGTCAGCGAGATGTTGTTGAAGCTCGCCACGCCGTTGCTGCTCACGTTGTAGCCGGCCACGAAGCTCAGCGTAGCGGTCTGGCTGTTGTCGAGCAGGTTGAGGCCGCTGTAGGAGGCGCCGGTCACCGCCGTGGTGAGCTGGCTGCCGAGCGAGGTCAGGGTCGCGTTGAGGGTGGTGATGTCCGCGCCCGGGTTGGCCGCTTCGCCGAGGACCGTCTTGATCGCGCCGATCGTCGTGATGACGTTGTTGAGGGCGGCGGTGGCCGCGCCGATGATCGACTGGCTCTGCGCGATCGAGGAGTTGACGGCGCTGAGGACGCCGTTGTCGGACTGCAGGCTCTGGGCGATCGACCAGTAGGAGGCGTTGTCAGCAGCGTCCTTGACCTTGAGACCCGTCGAAATCTGGCTCTGGGTAATCGCGAGATTCTGCTGCGTCATGTTGAGCGACTGGAGGGCGGTGAGCGCCGAGGCGTTGGTGAGAATTGAGGACATAAGTGCGGTTCCCTGATACTGTTCGAAATTGACAATGACATTCGGACTCACACCGCTACGACGAAACGGCCTGATGCCTTTAGATCCTCGCTTTGGACCTAACCCGCCGAGTATTGGGACTGAAACCTCGGCCTTTGGCTGCGGCCGACGTCATCAGACCTATTCACTGTGCCTCGCCGGCGTTAACAATTGATGAATGACGGTTAACCGCCGGCCGAGGCCGCGCGCAATCCCTCGTCCACGATTACCCCACCCCCAGACCCTGAACCGCGACCGCCAGGGTGCGCGAGCGGTCGGCCCCGACGCGCTCCGGCCGGCAACCCCCGCGCAAGCTCCCGCGTGAAGAGTGCCCGCGGGCGAGCCGCAGTGGCGCGAGGACCTGTATGACGGCGTTGGAACAGGCGCAGACGTTATGGAATAACCTGCTCGCGCTTGGGGCCAAGCGGCTCGCCGTTCTCGGGCTGATGGGTCTGAGCGTCGCCGCGGTCGTGGGCCTCGGCGGCTATTACGCGAGCCGCCCGACCACGGAAGTGCTCTATTCCGGCCTCGCCCGCGAGGATGTCGCGGGCATCGGCTCGGCGTTGCGCGACGTCGGCATCCCCTTCGACGTCAGCTCGGACGGCGCGGCGGTCCTGGTTCCCGTGGGTCAGGCGGCGCTGGCGCGCATGACCCTGGCGGAAAAGGGGCTTCCGCACAGCAGCAGCGTCGGCAACGAGCTGTTCGACAAGCTCGGCTCGCTCGGGCTGACCTCGTTCATGCAGGAAGTCACGAAGGTGCGCGCCATGGAGGGCGAACTCGCGCGCACGATCCAGATGATGCGCGGCGTCAAGGCCGCGCGGGTGCATGTCGTGATGGCCGACGAGGGTTCGTTCCGGCGCGCCCGCCAGCCGCCATCGGCCTCGGTCGTCATCCGCACCGAATCGGCCGACGACCGCAGCACCGCCCAGGCGATCCGCCATCTCGTCTCGGCGGCCCTGCCGGGTATGACCGTCGACCAGGTGACCGTGCTCAATGTCGACGGCTTGCTGCTGGCGTCGGGATCGGATTCGGGCGACCAGGAGCCGGGCAACATGCTCGCGCTCGAAAAGAGCGTCGCGCAGGACATCCAGGATTCTGTCCGCAAGACCCTCGCCCCCTATCTCAGCCTGCGCAATTTCCAGATCAGCGTCGCCGCCCGGCTCAACACCGACAAGAAGCAGACCAACGAAACCACCTACGATCCGGAATCGCGCGTCGAGCGTTCGGTGCGGGTGGTCAAGGAAAACTCCAATTCGCAGAATTCCGCCGGACAGCCGCCGACCGGCGTCGAGCGCAATCTCCCGCAGGCCAAGCCGACCGGGACCGACGGCAAGCAATCGACCGACGCAACCAAGAAGAACGAGGAACTGACGAACTACGAAGTCTCGTCGAAGACGGTGTCGACCGTCAGCTCGGGCTTCGTCATCGACGGCCTTTCGATCGCCGTGCTGGTCAACCGCCAGGGCGTCGCCGCTTCGCTGGGCGACAAGGCGACGCCGGAGGCGATGGACAAGGCGGTCAAGGAGATCGAGCAGCTCGTTTCCTCGGCGGCCGGGCTGCGCAAGGATCGCGGCGATTCGATCAAGGTCTCGGTCGTCGATTTCGTCGACAGCGGCCACGAGCTGGAGCCGGTCGAGGGGCCCTCGCTGGGCGAACAGCTGATGCGCCAGTCCGGGACGCTGATCAGCGCGGGCACGATCCTCCTGGTCGCGTCGCTGCTGATCTGGTTCGGCCTGCGGCCGGCCACGAAGGCTCTGCTGGCCTCCCAGAAGACGGGTCAGGAATCGCCGATCCCGTTCGTGCCCGACGACAACGCCCAGCCGATGGGCGATTTCTCGTCGATCGTCGACAATTTCCCCAAGAGCGGCGTGAGGTCGCTTCCGACCGAAGCGGAGGAAGGCGACGACATCCTGCGCAACATCCTGGCGCGCAAGCACAAGAACCCGCAAAAGCAGCTCGAACAACTCGTCGACTACGATGAGGCGCAGGCGGCGGCGATCCTCAAGCAGTGGATTCGGCAGGGAGAAAATGCATGAGGCCGATACCGATCGCGCAATATCTCAACCAGTTCGGTCGCGTGAACGGCTCCAGGATCGATCCGCCTCACGACGGCCCGGCAGCCAGGCCGCGGGTCCTTTCCGTTCCCGCCGATTCGGTTCTGCTCAACATCGACGCGCAGCTCGCAGAGGCGGTCGAGCGCGGCCGGCAGGAGGGCCTGGCGACGGCGCGCGCCGAATTCGCCGCCGCCATCCTTGCCGAGCGGAAGGAATTGGAGGAACGGGATTCGGCGCGCCAGCTCGCCTTCCAGGCCAACGAATACGCCGGCTTCGGCGAGAAGATCGAGCACGCGATGGCGGCGATCGAGGACGGGCTGGCGCAGACCGTCGCCCGAATCCTGAAGCCCTATCTCTCGGAGGCGGTGGCGAGGCAAGCCACCGAAGCGCTGTCGGACGCCCTCTCGCGGATCCTGTCGCGCGACGCGCCCTCGCTGATCAAGATCACCGGCCCCGAGCCGCTGCTCGGCCTGCTGCGCGAGAAGATGGCGGCCCACCCGGTCACGGTCGAATATGTCGCCTCGGCCGGCGTCGACGTCACCGTCGAAGCGAACCAGACCATCATCCAATCCCAGCTCCAGGCGTGGATCGATCACATCGCCTCGATCGGCGAATGAGGCGCGGCTATGGACGACAAGAACCACGACATCATCATCATCAAGCGTCACGGTGGCCATGAGGAGGAGCACCACGGCGGCGCCTGGAAGATCGCGTTCGCCGATTTCATGACCGCGATGATGGCGTTCTTTCTCGTGCTCTGGATCATCAACGCGACCGACAAGAACACCAAGACGATCATCGCCCGCTATTTCAATCCGCTGAAGCTCGAAGATCTCACCAAGTCCAACAAGGGGATCCGGCAGGCCCTGGGCGACGAGGCCAAGGAGCCGCAGAACGAGGACGGCGATCTCACGCCCCTCCAGGCGGGCCCGCCGGCCAAAAAGCCCAGCGAGAAGAAGTCCCCGGCGCCCAAGGATGGCGACAAGGACAAGATGAAGGACGGCGTTGCGGACGGGGTCAAGGACGGTCCCAAGGATAACGCCAATTTCACCAAGCAGGCGCCCGACTCCGCCCATCCCAAGGCGCATATCGCCGAGAGCACGTTGCTGGAGGACCCATACGACAGCCTCGACAAGATCGCGGGCAAGTTCGCGCCGACCTCGGGCGAGTCCGAGGGCGGCGGCGTCGGCGCGACGCCGCCGCCGGGAGACGCCGACGCCTTCATCGACCCGTTCCAGCCGGTGGAGCGGGCGACCGCCGGCGGCGGCGGCGCGCCCGCTCCGGCCAAGGCGGCGTCGGCCGTCCCGCCCGTCCAGCCGACGCCCGGCGCCCAGCTGCGTCCGCAGGACGCGCCCGCGGCGCCGCAACCCCCATCCGCCGAAGCTCAGCCGCGCCCGGCGCCGGACTCGAAGGGCCCGGGCCCGGGCCCGCAGCCGTCGCCTGCAGAGGCCAAGGCGAGCGCCGCCCCGCCGCCCGCCGCGGCCGCTTCGTCCGCGCCCCAGCCGCCAACCGCCCAGGCGGCGGGACCCGCGCCGCCGGAGGCCGGAGCCGTCCTCGAGGCCGCCAAGCTGCGCACCGAACTCGGCAAGGAATTGCGCGCCGAACTGCACGCCCAGGCGGCGCCCGGGATCGACGTCCAGGCGACGCCGGAGGGCATTCTCATCAGCCTGACCGACGCGCTGAGCTTCGAAATGTTCGCCGTCGGCTCGGCCGAGCCGCAGGCCAAGGTCGTGCGAATCATGGAGAAGATCGCCCAGAGCTTGAAGTCGCGCCCCGGCGAGATCGTGCTGCGCGGCCATACCGACGGGCGCCAGTACAAGGGCGGCACCTACGACAATTGGCGGCTGTCGGAGGCGCGCGCGCAGATGGCCTATTACATGCTGATTCGCGGCGGTCTGGAGGAGAAGCGCGTCGAGAGGATCGAAGGGTTCGCCGACCGCCAGCTGAAGACGCCCGACAAGCCGGAGGCCGCCGAGAACCGGCGAATCGAGATCCTGCTGCGCAAGGAGAAGCCGTGACCAGGCCGCAGCCGATCCTGCTCGCTCTCATGGCCGGCGCGGCGATGCTGGCGGGCGCCGCGCGCGCCGACGAGGCGGGCCCTTCGATCAGCGATCGCGTCGTCGAACTTCAGAACACCCAGGCGAGCGTCGCGCAGGGCGATCTGGCCGCGCGGACGACCCAGATCAGAATATTGCGCGAGATCGCCGCCGCCATCGCCGCCGCCAAGCCGGAGGCCTGGCGCGATTCGAAGGAATCGCGGTCGGCGATCGTCTATCTCCTCAGCGGCGGGCAGCCGCGCGTGGTCAAGGGGCTGATCGACGGCGGCGGGATCGCGCCCGAGGACGAGAAATTGATGAAGGGGGCGATCGCCTATCAGCTCGGGCGCGAGGCGGAAGCCCGGCAATTGCTCGGCAACGCCGATCCAAAGGCGCTGGGCGCGGCGCTCGGCGGCCAGATCGCCTTCGTGCAGGGGATCCTGCAGAGCGGGATCGACGCCAAGAAGGCGCTGGATCTGCTCGACCTCGCCCGTCTGATGATGCCGGGCGGGCTGGTCGAAGAAGCGGCGCTGCGCCGCGAAATGGTCCTGATGGCCGGGCCCGCGGGCGACGCGACCAAGCTGATGACCCTGGCGGCGCAATATTTCGATCGCTTCCCCAAATCGCCCTACGCCGAATATTTCCTGAAGAGCTTCACCGGGGCGGTGATCCGCTCCCGCCTCGCCGAGGAGGTCGACAATTTTCCGCGGTTCGATGCGATGACCGCGACCCTGGGCCGCGACGACCGCCGCGGCTTCTTCCTCGCGATCGCGCGCGCCGCGCTGATCGCGGGCAAGATCGTCATGGCCGACGTCGCCGCGACCCGCGCACTCGGGCTCGCGCAGGCCGACAGCGCGGACGAGACGCGAGCCAAGCTGTTCCAGGCGGCCGCGCGCAGCCTGACCGACCAGCACGAGGCCGGGATCGCGCAGCTGCTGGCGATCGATCCGAGGAAACTGGCCAAGCCGGACCAGGGGCTGCTCGCCGCCGCGCGCGTCGTTGCGCGACACGTCTACGAAAAGACGGCTGATCCGTCGCTCGTGGCGCCGCCTGCGCCCGCCGCGCCGGCGCAGGATCCCGTGGCCGCGACGATCGGCGTCGCGGAGGCGGCGCTGCTGAGGGCGCAACAAGTGACGACCGGAGACATTCCATGACCGCCATCGCGCTGCCCGCTCCCACCCTGCCCGCACCCACCGGCGTCGGCGCCGCCTACGGCCCGCCTGGCGACCGCGCGGCCGGGAGCCAATCGGATTCCGGCGAAGGTTCGGCGTTCGGCTCGGTGCTCGGCTCGCTCGACGAGCCGGCGCCGCAGGCCGCGCCGGCGAATGGATCGCCGGGCGCCGAGGCGGCGACCGCCGCGGCCTCGGCAAACATCCAGGGCGCCGCGTCCTGGCGAACGGTCTCGGCGGTCCACGCCCTGGGATCGGGCGTGCTGGTCGCGCTCGACAGGAGGCTCGACCCGGCGGCGTCGCCGGGGCTGCCCGGGCGATCCGACTCGGCCCGGCCGGCGTGGTCGCCGCAGGGGCGGGGCGCGCGATCGCGTCCGGCCCGGCGGCCGTCCACGCGCCCGCGGTCGCGACGGCGGCGGGGGCCTCCGCGCCGGCGAGACCGGCGATC
>JBEKEI010000046.1:0-27587 GCA_050013915.1 Roseiarcus sp. | reverse complement strand
GCGCCAGCCCGGCGGCGCACGATCATCTTCATGCCCTGCGCGGGCCTCAGGGTCACCCGGGCGACAGGGGAGACCGGATGGCCCGGCGCGAGATCGAACCGGTAGGCGCGCAGGAGATGGCCGAGCACGGCCATCGTCTCGAGCATCGCGAACCCCATCCCGATGCACACCCGGGGCCCCGCGCCGAACGGAATGTAGGCGTAGCGATCGATCGAGTCGCGATTGGCGCCGAGAAACCGCTCGGGATCGAAGGCGTCGGGATCGCGCCACAGCAGGCGATGGCGATGCAGGACGAATGGCGAGACGGTGACCACGGTGCCCGGGCGAATCCGGCGTCCCGCCAGAACGTCGGCCCCGATCGCCTCGCGGCTGAGATTGGCCGCGGGCGGGTAGAGCCGCAGCGCCTCCTCGACGACCGCCTTGGTGGTCGGCAGGGCGTCGGCGAGGGTCTCGCCGTCGTCGGGATCGAAGCGCGCATCGATTTCCTGCTCGACCCGTGCGCGCCAGTCGGGCGCCTGCGACAGCAGGTAGAGCGTCCAGGTCAGGGCGTTGGCCGTCGTCTCATGGCCCGCCCCGATGAAAGTGACGATATTGGCGCGCACGTCGTCTTCGCGCATGCCCCGGCCGGTCTCGGGATCCTGCGCGGCCAACAGGAGCGTCAGAATGTCGTTGGGGGCCGCCGCGCCCGACGCCAGCAGCCGCTTGCGGGCGCCGATGATCTCGTCGACCGCGCGGGCGAAGAAGTCGAGCGTCGACCGGCCGCGCATGCGCCCGAGCCGGGGAACAAACCGCGGCGCCCCGAGAAGATCGAGCGGATCGAGGCGACCGATGGTGTCGAAATAGCGGGTCACCGCGACCTGGAATTCGCTCGCGCCGCGCCCGAGTCCCTGCGAGAACAGCGTCTGCTCGAGCACCTCAAGGGTCACCCGCGCCATTTCCTGCGCGACGTCGACGACCCGACCCCCGCGCCTGGGCGCGAGCCGCTCGACCGCCGCGGCCGCCACGCGGCTCATCGCCGGGGCGAAACCGACGATCTGGCGCGGCGAGAACAGCGGCGCAAGCGCGCGGCGCTGCGCGCGCCAGTCCTCGCCGTCGACGGTCAGGAGGCCCCTGCCGAGCCCCGGCCCCAGGACCCGCAACTGCAGCGCGTCCTTGCGGTAATTGGCGGCGTTGTCGAGGAATATACGACGCACGGCGGCCGGTTCGCTGACCACCGCGCGCTCGCCCAGGATGCTGCGCCCCATCAGAATCGGCAGTTCGTAATGCGCCTTCGACCAGACTTCGAGCGGATTGCGCCGCAGGGCGAGGATCATCCGCAGCGCGCCGAGCGGCCCGTCGTGCGGCACGGGTCTGGGCGGGCGAAAGGCGGTCGTGGGGATCGATGCGACGGTCATGGACGCGCCTCGTTGCCGGTCAGGAGCGGTTGTGCACCCAACCTATGGGGGATCGCGCAACTATTCCAGACCGGCTGCGCGGGGCCGCGGCTGAGCAGCGTCTGATGGACCGACCGGCGCTGCCAGGGCCGGTCGCGCGCGCCCGGCCCCGGCCGTTTTCCACCGTGACCTTTTGGTGCGCAACGTGGCCGGAGATCGGCCGCGCCGCGCACCAAAGGGTCACGGTCGCCAATTGCCGCGCCGACGGCGCGCAGTCACCCCAAGGCGATCGCTTGCGATCGCCGGGAGGGGCGTAGCGAAGCGTAGCAGCGGCCTCTTGGCCTCGGGCGATTGCTTGCAATCGCCCTGACTTGACGGCGCGACGGCGGCGTGGCTCCGCGCCGATGGGCGTTCGCGTCTCTCCGGTCGATAGCTCATCCCGTCGCACCCTCACCCGGCCTGGCGCGCGTCTCCGGCGAGGAGGCCGCGGGAATGGCGGCCCAGGTCAGCATCGGCGCCGGCCGCATCGCCCGACAAATACTTTCGTTGTGGCAATATCTGGAAATTCATTTCTCGGCCGATCGAGGAAAATCTGAGGTTTGCAGGCAAAATGAAGCCCGCGGGGGGTCTGTGGCGCGCCGCCGTCCGGCCCGCGCCCTGGGAGCCCGCGCCTTGTCCCCGGCGACCCTGCGGACGCGTTGGTCGAGCCCGGCGTCGAGTCCGGCGGCGGAATCCTCTTCCTCGTCGAATGGCGGCGCGGCGGCCGCCGCGTTCCGGTAGCGGTCGAGGCGTTCGAGCGCGCGCGACAGCCGGTCGATCGCGCCGGGTTCGCCGTCCTCGACCCTCCGGGCGGCGAGCCGCAGAGCGGCGTCGCGCGCGATCGCGCCGAGGCGGGCGGCGGCGCCGGTGCTGCGGGGTCGGGCATGGCGGGGCTCCTGGCGAGGGGACGAATGATGGAAGCATAGCCGATATTTTGGAATAACGGAATATATTTCTCACAATTCTCTTTTACAGACGCATCCGCGGCGCAGACGGAGCGCCCGGTCGCCCCGGCGCTCGCAGGCAGCGCGCCCGGCGCCCGAACGTGAGCTTCCACCGTCGGGCCGCCAAACGCCGCGCCGGCCAGGCCAGCTTCGGGCGCCGGCGCACGCGCTGCATTGGCGGAGCCGCGAATCCCTGCCTAGAAGGTCGTGCGCTGGCGAATCGCTGCTGAAAGCGTGCCTTCGTCGAGATAGTCGAGTTCGCCTCCGACCGGCACGCCATGGGCGAGCCGCGTGACCTTGACGGGATAGGCGCTGAGGAGATCGGTGATGTAATGCGCCGTGGTCTGACCGTCCACCGTCGCGTTCACCGCCAGGATCACTTCCCTGACCGCGCCCGCGCCCACGCGCGCGAGCAGTTGCTGGAAGCTCAGATCCTCCGGGCCGACGCCGTCGAGCGGCGACAGCGTCCCGCCGAGCACATGATAGGGCGCGCGCAAGGCCCCGGCGCGCTCCAGCGCCCAGAGATCCGAGACCGATTCGACCACGACGAGCAGGGTCGGATCGCGCCGATCGTCGTGGCAGACGGTGCAGGGATCGCGCGTGTCGACATTGCCGCAGACGCTGCAGGTGACGACGCGCTCGCGCGCCGTCTGCATCGCCTCGGCGAGCGGTCCGAGCAGTTGCTCGCGCTTTCGGATCAGATGGAGCGCCGCGCGCCGCGCGGACCGGGGCCCGAGCCCCGGCAGGCGGGCCAGCAACTGGATCAGCCGCTCGATTTCCGGTCCCGCGACGCTCTGGGCCATCCGGCGCCGCTCAGAACGGCAGTTTCATGCCGGGCGGCAGCGGCAGGCCCGCCGTCACCGCCTGCATCTTCTCTTCCATGATGCGGTCGGCCTTCGCCCGCGCGTCGGCGTGGGCGGCGACGATCAGATCCTCGACCATCTCGCGATCGGTCGGCGTCAGCAGCGAAGGATCGAGCGCGACCCCCTTCATCTGGCCCTTGCCGTTCAGCCTGACCTTGACCATGCCCCCGCCCGATTGACCCTCGACCTCGAGACGCTCGAGTTCCTCCTGGACGTCCTTCATCCTGGCCTGGACGGCCTGCGCCTTCTTCATCAATCCCATGATGTCGACCATCGCCGCCTCCTGCAGGGTCAAGCCTCGTCCTCGACGATGACGGCGTCCCCATAGGCGACATCCTCGTCGCCGTGGCCGGGCATCGGGGGATCGGGCGCGGGCGCAGCGTCGGGGCCGCGCACGCCGACGATCTGGGCGCCCGGGAAGCGCGTCATGATCTGACGCACCAGAGGATTGGCCGCGACGCCGCTCAGGCGTTCGGCCTCGCGCGCAGAGGCGCGCTCGCGCAAAGTCGGCGCCTCGGCGCCCGCCACGAGCGCGACCATCCATCGTTCGCCGGTCCATTCCTGGAGCCGGCGCGACAGGCTCTGCGCGATCTGCGGCGAGGCGCCCTCGACGAGCGAGAAGGCGATGGTGCCCGGCTCGAAGCGCACGAGCCGGACGTCGTTCTCGAGCGCGGCCTGCATCTGAATGTCGCGTTTGGTCCGGGCGAGCAGGACGACGTCCTCGAATCGCGCGAGCCGGGCCGCCGGGGCGACGGCCGGCTGGGCGGGCGCCGCGGCGGGCAAGGGCGCGGCGGACGCAACCGCCCGCAGCGCCGGCCCGCCGGAAGGACCGCGCGGCGCGGGCGCCGGGGCGGCCGGTCGCGGCGCCGCGTCCGGCGCCTCCGCCAGCCTGCGCAGGGCTTCCTCGGGCGAGGGAAGCTCGGCCGCGTGGCCGAGACGGATCAGCGCCATTTCGGCCGAAGCGAGCGGCCGCGGCGAATCCTTGACGTCCTGCACCCCTTTCAGCAGGATCTGCCAGGCGCGCGTCAGCGGGCCGAGGCCCAATTGCGCGGCGAAGGCGGCGCCGCGCCGGCGCTCCTCCGCGCCGACGGTCGGATCGTCGATCCCATTGGGCGCCAATTTCAAGCGGGTGACGAAATGGGTGAATTCCGCCAGTTCGATCAGCACCTGGCCGGGATCGGCGCCGGCGCCGAAGAGCCGCGCGATCAACTCGAGGCCGGGCGCGAGCTCGCCCTTCATGGCGAGCTCGAAGAGGTCGACGATATGGCTGCGGTCGGAAAGACCGAGCATCGCGCGCACGCCGGCGGCCTGAACGCCGGCCTGGGCGCCGTGCGCGATGGCCTGATCGAGCAGCGAAAGCGCGTCGCGCACCGACCCTTCGGCGACGCGCGCGATCAACGACAGGGCCTCGGGCTCGAACGCCACGGCCTCGGCCGCGCAGATCGCCGTCAGATGGCGGGTCATCAGGTCCGGCTCGATCCGCTTCAGGTCGAAGCGCAGACAGCGCGAGCGAACCGTGACCGGGACTTTCTCGATCTCGGTCGTCGCGAACAGGAATTTGACATGCGCCGGCGGCTCCTCGAGCGTCTTCAGGAGACCGTTGAACGCCTGCTTCGACAGCATGTGGACTTCGTCGACGATATAGACTTTCGTGCGCGCGGAAACCGGGAGATATCGGGCGTTTTCGATGATCTCCCTGACGTCGTCGATGCCGGTGTGCGAGGCCGCGTCCATTTCGATGACGTCGACGTGGCGCGATTCGATGATCGCCCGGCAATGAACCCCGAACTCGGGCATGTCGAGGCTCGGCGCGTCGATCCGGCCGGGCAGGCTGTAGTTCAACGCCCGCGCGAGGATGCGCGCGGTCGTCGTCTTGCCGACGCCGCGCACCCCGGTCAGGATGTAAGCCTGATGGATGCGCCCGCCGGCGAAGGAATTGGCGAGGGTCCGCACCATCGATTCCTGGCCGATCAGATCCTCGAAGCGGGTCGGACGATATTTGCGCGCGAGCACGCGATAGGAAACCGGCGCGGGCGACGCGCCGATTTCCGGCGCTGGACTGTCGTTCATCGGACAAAGGCTCGGCGCATCGGGGCCCAGGGCGGAGCGCGATATCGGTCGTCGCAAGGCGGTAGGAGGCTGGACAAAGACCCGCCCTGGCTCGTTAGGGCTGCTTCCTTCCGGACCTGACCCGGTTGGCGAGCGGTACGTCCCTCGCCAACCTCCCGCCCCTATTTGGACCATGCGCGGGCGTCGCGCAAGCCGTCGCCGACGGCCGCCGCGAATCGCCGCGCGCCGGAGGCGCTCCGATGTCAGGCCTTGCGCCGGTCGCGGCGCGGCGGCGGCGCATGGACGGGCTCCGGCGGTCGCGCCGGACGCAGCAGCCGCCGGTTGGCCTCGATGATTCCCGGTATGCTCGCGGCGGCGACCGGGCGGCTGATGAAAAAGCCCTGCATCTCGTCGCAGCCGCGTTCGCGAAGGAATTCCGCCTGAGCCGAGGTCTCGACGCCTTCGGCGATCACGGTCAGTCCCAGAGCCTTGCCGAGGCTGATGATCGCCTGCGCGATCGCCCGGTCCTCGCAGTCCTCAGGCAGGTCCTCGACGAAGGAGCGGTCGATCTTGATCGTGTCGACCGGAAACTTCTTCATCAGCGACATCGACGAATAGCCGGTCCCGAAGTCGTCGATCGCGAGGCGCACGCCGCGGCCGCGGATGACGTCGAGCAGTTCGATCGCATGCCCGACATCGTGCATCACCATGCTTTCGGTGATTTCGAGCTGAAGAAGCTGGGCGGGCATGCCGCTGGCGGCCAGGGCGTCGTCGATGTCGCGCAGCAGATTCTCGTCCGAGAACTGCCGGGGCGACAGGTTGACCGCCATCGACAGCGGCGGCAGCCCCTGGCGGCGCCAGGCCATGTTCTGCGCGCAGGCCTGCTGGAGGACCCAGCGCCCGATCGGCACGATCAGTCCGGTCTCCTCCGCGAGCGGGATGAATTGCGCCGGCGGCACAGCGCCGAGATCCGGCAGCGTCCAGCGCAGGAGCGCCTCGACCCCGGTGATGATGTCGGTCGCCACGTCCAGTTTCGGCTGGAAGTGAAGCGACAGTTCGTCGCGATCGAGCGCCTGGCGCAGCCGCGCCTCGAACACGAGACGTTCGACCGGCGGCCCGTCGCCATGGTTGGTGAAGAAGCGGAAGCCGTTCTTGCCGTCGTCCTTGGCGCGATACATCGCCATGTCGGCGTTCTTCGTCAGCGTGAGCGCGTCATCGCCGTCGTTCGGGAACATCGCGATGCCGATGCTGGCGGTCGCGCCATACTCGAGCCCGCACAGCTGGATCGGCTGACTGATGACGGACAACAGCTTGCGGGCGACGGAGTCCGCCTGTTTGGGCTCGAACGCCTGCTCCAGAATGACGACGAATTCATCGCCGCCGAGCCGCGCGACGACGTCGCCGGCGCGCAGGCAACGGCGCAGCCTGCCGCTGATTTCGATCAGCAGCGTGTCGCCGGCGTCGTGACCAAGCGAATCGTTGATGACCTTGAATCGATCGATGTCGATGAACAGCACTGCGAATATCCGGCCCAGACGGCGCGCCGATTCGATCGAGGCGTTCAACATGCGATTGAACATGGCGCGATTGGGAAGATTGGTCAGCCCGTCGTGCGTGGCCAGATACCGGATGCGCTCGTCGACGCGCGCCTTCTCCTCGGCGCGGTCGAAATTGTCGAGCGCGAACGAGACGTTGCTGGCGAGCCGGTTGAGGAGTTCGACCAGTTCGGGCGTGAAGACGTCCTTCTCGCTGGCCATGAAGACCAGCACGCCGGCGGCCTCGCCGTTGCTGAGCAGCGGAAACGCCGCGCCCGCCATGTTGCCTTCGCGGCGCGCCCGCTCGTGAAAGGCCGCGCCGCGTTGGTCCGCCAGATAGTCGTTGATGATGCAGGGCTGCAGCGTGCGGAATGCAACGCCGCTCACGCCGCGGCCCTCGGGGCGGTCGTCGGCGATCGCGATTTTTACCCCCCGCTGCTGGGTTCCCATCGCGCCGGCCGAAGCGGCCACCCGGAGAAAGCCGCTGCCGGGCTCGGTGACCGCGATGATGGTGGACGCGAACCGGCCGCCGCGCACCGCCGCCGCGCAGACGAGTTCGAACAGTTCGGCGCGGGTCGGCGCCCGCATGATGGCCTCGTTGGTCGCGCTCAGGGCGGCCAGCATCAGGGTCAGACGCTCCTTCTGGTCCTCCGCCAGGCGACGCGCCGCTTCGCGATCGAAATTCTCGATCGCGAAGGAAACGTTCTCCGCCAGCCGCTTCAGGAGTTCGACCAGTTCGGGCGTGAAAGTGCCTGTCTCGCCCGACATGAACACCAATAGGCCGACCGCCTCGCCATGGCTGATCAAGGGCAGCGCCGCGCCGGACTTGGCGCCTTGGCGCACAGCCCTGGCGCGCGAGGCCGGGAGCAGGTCTCCGGCCGTATAGTCGTTTCTGATGCAGGCGCGCAGCGTCCGGAACGCCGTCCCGCTGACCCCGCGACCCTCCGGATAGGCCTCGCTGACCGCGATCCGCTCGGATCGTCGCAAGTCCCCTCTGGGCCCGGCGCTGGCGACGATGTCGAGGAAGTCGCTGCCGGGCTTGGGAAGGCCGATGATCGCCGAATCGAAACGCCCGCCCTCAACCGCCGCCTCGCAGACCAGCTGGAACAGTTCGGCGCGGTTCGGCGCCCTCATGATCGCTTCGTTGGTGGCGCTGAGCGCCGCGAACAGCCGCGTCAGGCTCTCCTTCTGCTCCTCGGCCGACTGCCGCGCGTCCTCCCGATCGAAGTTCTCGATGGCGAACGAGATGTTTTCGGCAAGCCGCTCGAGCAGCGCGACGAGTTCGGGCGTGAATGCGCCGAGCCGGCTCGACATGAACAGCAGGACGCCGATCGCCCGCCCCTGTCTGAACAGCGGCAGCGCGGCGCCGGACTTCGTGCCCTCGTCTCGGACGGTCGCTCTGAGAACGCTCTCCTTGATCTCGGCCAGATAATCGTTGCTGACGCAGGGTCGCTGGGTGCGAAACGCGGTCCCTGTCAGCCCGCGTCCCTCCGGATGGTCGGCGCTCGAAGCCAGTCTGGCGCTCTTCGAAGTGGCCGCCGTCGGTCCTCCCGACGCGACGATCCTGAAGAAGTCGCTTCCCGGTTCCGCGATGCCGACGAGCGTCGCGGTGAAGTCGCCGCCCTTGGCGGCGGCGGCGCACACCAGGGCGAACAGTTCGGGCCTCGTCCGGGCGCGCATGATCGCCTCGTTCGTCGCGCTGAGCGCGGCGAGCATCCGCGTCGCCTCGTCCTTCTGCCCCCGGCGTTCGAACATTTCCAGGCCGAACGAGATATTCTCCGAAATCCGCGTCGTCAGGCGAATCCGTTCGTCGTCCAGCGGCCCGGAGGCCTCGTCGAAATAGAACGAGGCGGCGCCGACCACGCGGCCGCTCCGGGTCAACGGCAGGATCGCGCATCCCGTCACCCCCTCCGCCGTCAGCGCCGCGCGCCAGTCGGCGGCGCGCGGATCGGCTCCGATCTCGGCGATGAAGCAGGCCTCGCCCTTGCGGAGCGCGTCTGCGCCGATCCCGCGCCCCGCGGCCTCCGGATCGGCGGTCGTTGCGAGGTCCTCGAGGCGCCCAAGCCTGCCCGAACAGGCGGCCATCCTCATCCGCGGGGAATTTGGATCATGCACGTAGACCGAAGCGCCCACCATCTTGCCGGGGCCGGTCGCGGCGTCGCAGACCGACTGAACCATCTCGTCGGCGCCATGCGCCAGGAGGATGGCGGTATTGGTCGCGCTGAGCGCGGCGAACATCCGGCTCAGGCGCTCCTCATGGGCGTCCGCCAATCGGCGATGCTCCACGCGATCGAACATCTCGATCGCGAACGATACGCTCTCGGCGAGCCGCTCCAGCAGCTCGACGAGCGCCGCGGTGAAGACGTCGGCTTCGCCGGAGAGGAACAGCAGGACGCCGATCGATTCGCCTTCCCTCAGCAACGGCAGGGCGGCGCAGGATTTCGCGCCGTTGACGCGCGCCCTGTCGTGGAAGGCGGCGCCCCGCGCGTCCGCGAGGTCGTCGTTGCTGATGCTGGGCCGGCGGGTTCGAAATGCGGTCCCGCTCAGTCCCCGCCCTTCCGGAAAGGCGGTCGAGACCGCCACGCGCATGGTCTTCAGGAAATCCGCGGTCGGGCCGGCGGTGGCGACGACGCGCAGGAAGTCGGAATCCGGTTGGGCGAGCGCGATCGCCGCCGAGGCGAGCCTGCCGCCGCGCGCCGCGGCCTCGCAGACCCGTTGGAACAGTTCGTCGCGCGTCTGCGCGCGCATGACCGCCTCGTTGGTCGCGCTGAGCGCGGCGAACATCCTGGCGAGGCGATCGCCGGGCGCGTCCGGCGCTCCCAGGCCGTCCGCCCGCCCGGCGCCGTCGAGCGCGGGATCGGTGGCGTCGGACAGCCTTGGCAGCCGCTCGGCGTCCGTCGTCAGCGACGAAAACATCCGCCCCGCATTCGCCTGCTGCCCCATTATCCGGTTCGATCCTTATTCGACCGAGCCTGTCAGCCAGAGTTGAAGGGGACGTTACAAATCTCGGTAAACGCGCGTTAAATGAACGAGCTTCGAACGGGAACCCCTGCCCGCGGAGCCGCTCTCCCGACCGGTCGCCGGCTTCCGCTCGCGTCGGCAGTCGTCGCCGGCACTCGCGTCGGCGCCGCGTTCGAGTATATTGAAGTCGCCGCACCGGAGCCGCTTCGTGACATCTCGTTCAAAAAGCCCGATCCCCATCGTTTCGAGACCGGGGGCGGGCGTCATCGCGCTGATCGCGCTCATCGCGTTCGGCGCGGACGGCTGTGGCCGACGCGGCGCCCTCGAGCCGCCGCCCGACCCGAACGCCGTCGCCAAGCCGGACGACGACCCGGCCCATCCCCAGGTTCATCACAAGCCGAAACCCGTCCAGCCGCCCAAGGACCCCTTTGTGCTCGACCCCCTGCTGTGAGCGAACCCGCTTGCGGGCCGTCGTCGAGGCGACCGCGCAACCCCGGCGCAGCCGACCGCCGGGGCGGGCCCGCTGCGAGCGGCGGCGGTCCGACGCCCCAGTCGTCCGCCGATCGCGGCGATAGCGCGAGTTCGCAGAACTGGATTTTCAATCCGATGCATCACTTCGCCTATGTTGACGGCGCGATGCGCGCCGAGGACGTCGACCTCGCCGCGCTCGCGCGCGTCGTCGGCACGCCCTTCTATTGCTACGCGACCGCGACGATCGAGCGTCACTACCGGGTGTTCGCCGAAGCCTTCGCCGAGATTCCGTCGCTCATCTGCTACGCGATGAAGGCCAATTCGAATCAAGGCGTGCTGGCGACCCTGGCGCGCGCCGGGGCGGGCATGGACGTCGTCTCCGAGGGCGAGTTGCGGCGGGCGCGCGCGGCCGGCGTTCCGGCGACAAAAATCATCTTCTCGGGGGTCGGGAAGACTCGCGCCGAGATGGCGCGCGCAATCGACGAGGACATTCTGTGCTTCAACATCGAATCCGAGCCGGAGCTCGAAGCGCTCTCGCAGGTGGCGGTCGCGCGCGGGCGCGTCGCGCGCATCGCCGTGCGTGTGAATCCCGACGTCGACGCGCGCACCCACGCCAAGATTTCCACCGGAAAGTCGCAGAATAAATTCGGCATTCCGATCTCGCGGGCGAGGGAAGTCTATGCGTGGGCCAGGAGCCTGCCCGGGCTGACGGTCACCGGCGTCGACATGCACATCGGCTCCCAGATCGTCGATCTCGCGCCGTTCGACGAAGCCTTTTCGCTGCTGGCCGAGTTCGTGGCGGTCCTGCGCGCGGACGGGCACGCGATCGACCATGTCGACCTCGGCGGCGGGCTGGGGATTCCGTACCGGCGCGACGATCAACCGCCGCCGCCTCCCGACGCCTATGCGAGAATCGTCAGGCAGCGGACGCGGGCGCTGGATTGCCGGGTGTTTCTCGAGCCGGGACGGCTGATCGTCGGCAACGCCGGCGTCCTCGTCACCTCCGTCCTCTTCGTCAAGCAGGGCGCGGACAAGACATTCGTCATCGTCGACGCCGCGATGAACGATCTCATCCGGCCCACCCTCTACGACGCGCACCACGAAATCCTGCCGGTCGTCGAGCCGGCGGCGTCGGCGCGGCGCATGCGCGCAGACGTCGTCGGGCCGGTCTGCGAAAGCGGCGATTATCTCGCCCAGGATCGGGATCTCGCCGAGGTCGCGGCTGGCGACCTCATGGCCGTCATGTCGGCCGGCGCCTACGGGGCTGTGCAGGCCGGGACCTACAATTCGCGGCTGCTCGTCCCTGAAGTCCTGGTCAAGGGCGGCGCCTGGGCGATCGTGCGGCCCCGCCCGACATACGAGGACTTGATCGGACTGGACAAAATTCCGCCTTGGTTGGCGTGAGGCTGGGCGCGACTCGCCGTCCGGCGAGCCCGGGGACCCGGCGACGAGGAGAAGGCCTTGAGCGAAGGCGAAAGATCGCCCGAAGCGGCGGACCGGCCGGACGCCGGAACGCGCTCGCGGCTCGATCGGCTGGCGAAGCGGGCCGCCCTGGCGCTGGTCTGGGAGCGGGCCTGGCCGCCGATGGCGTGGGCGCTGACGGTCGTGGCGGTGTTTCTGGCGGCGTCATGGTTCGGTCTCTGGCTCGTCCTGCCTGGCGGCGCGCGCATAGCCGGCCTCGTCCTGTTCGCGGCCGCCCTTCTCGCGGTTCTCTATCCGTTGGCGCTGCTGCGGTCCCCGCGCCCCGCGCAGAGGCTCGCGCGCCTCGACCGCGACAGCGCCGCGCCGCACCAGCCGGCCTCCTCGAGCCTCGACCGACTCGCCGATTCCGGCGCCGCCGAGACGACGCGCGCGCTCTGGGATCTCCACCAGCGCCGCATGGCCGCGGCGATCGACACCCTGGCGGTCGCTCCGCCGGCGCCGCGGATGGTCGACCGGGACATGGCGGCGTTGCGCTTCGGCGCCGCTCTGCTCGCGGTCTGCGCGGCCTTCGTCGCCGGCCCGGAGCGCTATGCGCGCCTCGCCTCGGCCTTCGACTGGCGCGCCGAAACGGCCGCGGCGGCGCCGGGATTCCGGCTCGACGCCTGGATCGATCCGCCCGCCTACACCGGCAGACCGCCGATCCTTCTCGATGCGCTCGGCAAGGACGCCTACGACAGGAAGATCGCCACGCCGGTCGGATCGATCCTGGCGCTGCGCGCCGACGATTCCTTCGAGGCGCGCGCCGACGGGGCGTTGGCCCCCGCGGCCCCGGTCAAGCCCGCCGGCGGCGCGGCGCCGACCCCCGTCCAGCCCCCGCCCAGCGCGGCGGTCGGCGAGCGGCGCTGGACGATCAAGGGGGACGGCAAGCTGACGGTCAGCCGCGACGGCGCGCCGCTCTCGGCGTTCGAGATCGCAGCCATCCCCAACGAAAAACCGACGATCGCGCTGACCGCCCGGCCACAGGCCAATGTCCGGGGATCGCTGACCCTCTCCTACAAACTCGCGGATCAATATGGCGTCGCGACGGCGGAGGCCCATTTCGCCAGGCCGCTGGGAGACGGAAAGCGGCCCGCCGGCCGCTCGCTGATCGAGCCGCCCACGATGGCCCTGCAGCTGCCCGGCGGCGCCAACGGGATAGGCGAGGCGCAGACGACGAGCGACCTGTCCGAGCATCCCTGGGCCGGCGCCGAAGTGACGATGACCCTCGCCGCCCGCGACCTCGCGGGGGAAAACGGGGCCAGCGAGCCGATCGCGCTGACCCTGCCGCAGCGCAAATTCGACAATCCGCTCGCGCGCGCGCTGGTCGAGCAGAGGCGCGACCTCGTGCTCGATCCCGACGCCAATGTCGGCCGGGTCGGGACGGCGCTCGAGGCGCTGCTGATCGCGCCCGAGGCGTTCGACACCAGCCCGGGCGTCTTTCTCGGCCTCTCGGCCGCGCGCACGCGGCTCGCCGCCGCCCGCTCTGACCAGGAGCTCATCGGCGTGGCCGATCTCTTGTGGGCGATGGCGCTGCGGATCGAGGACGGCGACGCCTCGCAGGCCGAACGCGACCTGCGCGCCGCCGAGCAGAGGCTGCGCGAGGCGCTCGATCGCGGCGCCAGCGATGAGGAGATCCGCGAACTCATGAAGGAATTGCGCGCGGCGGCCGAGCAGTTCACGCGCGAACTCGCGCAGCGCCCGAACGAGCAGACCGACGCCGAGACCATGACGACGGAGGACCTCAAGAACCTGCTCGACCAGATGGAGGACACCGCTCGGACGGGCGACAAGGCCCAGGCGCAGGCGATGCTCGATCAGCTCCAGCAATTGTTCGAGAATATGCGGAGCGCCCGACGGAACGCGAGCCCGGCCGAGCGCGAGTTGCGCCGCGATCTCGGCGAGCTCGACAAGCTGCTGCGCGACCAGCAGGCGCTGCGCGACGAGACTTTTCGCCGCGACCAGCGTGATCGCAAGGGCAAGTCTTTGCCAGACTGGCTCGGCCGTCCGCCGCCGTCGTCGCCCGACGAAGACAACCCTTCGATGGACAAGGGCGAGCCGCCCGACTCCAATCCGTTCGCGAACAAGGACGGCGAGGATCCGGACGCGGGCCAGGCGCCGCTGGACGAGCGGCAGCGCGCCCTGCGCGACCGCCTGGCGGAACTCCAGCGCCGTCTCAAGGGGCTCGGGGCGAAGGCCGAAAAGGGGTTCGACGACGCCGGCAACGCCATGGGCGAGGCCGAAGGCGACCTCAAGCCGGGCGGCAGGGGCAAGAACAGCGCGGTCGGCGAACAGGGGCGCGCCCTGGAGGCGCTGCGCGAAGGCGCGCAGGGCCTGCAAAAGCAGATGCAGGGCGAGAACGGCGAAGGCGGCGAAGGGGTCGGGGCGACGGGCCGGTCCGCCGGTCAGAACGGACGCGACCCGCTCGGCCGGGAGCGCGACGGTGTCAAAGGCGGCGCCTCGAACGGCCGCCTCGGCGAAGCCGTCGGGGCGGCCGAGCGGGCGCATCGCGTGCTCGAAGAATTGCGGCGCCGGCTCGCCGACCCCAATCGATCGGCGGAGGAGCGCGATTACCTCGAGCGGCTGTTGGAGCGCGATTGATCCCCGGCGTCTTACGGCCTCGCATCCGCGGCGCTATAAGACGATGACGTCCTCGCTTCGAGAGTCCACGCCATGTCAGCCTTGTCCAACGCCGGCGTCGCCGTCGCGGTCGGCGCGGTCGCCGTCGTGCTCGTTTTCGGGCTCGTCAACATGCTGCGCCAGGGGTCGGGCAGCCGATCGCAGACGTTGATGCGCTGGCGAGTCGGCCTCCAATTCCTCGCCATCGTCGTGATCGTGCTCGTGCTGCTGACGCGAGGGCGCTAGACTGGACTATGGCCCCTCGGCGAACCCGGACGACGCCGGCGCAGAGACAACGAGAGAGTGCGCATGGTGAGGCTGGACAAAATCTACACGAGGACCGGCGACGACGGCACGACGGGTCTGGGCAACGGCGAGCGTCGCGCGAAATTCGACCCCCGGGTCGTCGCCTGTGGCGAGGTCGACGAGACCAACTGCGCGATCGGGCTCGCGCGGGTCGCGACCGCTGGGTCGGCCGATCCGAAGCTGGCGCCGATCGACGCGCTGCTCGCGCGCATCCAGAACGATCTGTTCGACCTGGGCGCCGATCTCTGCGTGCCGCCATCCGGGACCGGCGCGTCCGCCGAGCCGGCGCGCGCGCGCCTGCGAATGAAGCCCGAACAGGTCGTTCGCCTGGAAGCGGCGATCGACCAGCTCAACGGCGAACTCGCGCCGCTGCGCTCGTTCGTGCTGCCCGGCGGCGCCCCTGCCGCGGCCGCCCTCCATCAGGCGCGCGCGATCTGCCGCCGCGCCGAGCGCCGGATCGTCGAACTCGCGGCGACGCAGGGCGAGAGCGTCGGCGCGCCGGCGATCGCCTACGTCAACAGACTTTCCGATTTCCTGTTCGTCGCGGCGCGCTTCGCCAATGATCGCGGCGCGGCCGACGTCCTCTGGGTTCCTGGCGCGAACCAGGGCGGGCCCGCGGAGTGAACGACCATGCCCGCATTTCTGTTTGATCCGCCGCCGCGCCCGGCGATCCCGATCGCCGGACGGGATGCGGCCTATCCCGTCGCGCGCATATTCTGCGTGGGCCGCAACTACGAGGACCACGCGCGGGAAATGGGCCATGTCGTCGATCGGGAAAAGCCGTTCTATTTCTCCAAGAGCGCGACCGCCCTGCGCCTCTCCGGCGATACCCTGCCCTATCCGCCGGGAACCGAGAATTACCATTTCGAAGTGGAGCTCGTGGTCGCGATCGGCGCGCCCGCCTTCAGGATCGCGGCGGCCGACGCGCTCGGCGCCGTCTTCGGCTATGCCTGCGGTCTCGACATGACGCGTCGCGACCTCCAATTGTCGGAGCGGGCCAAGCAGCGGCCGTGGACCCTGGGCAAGGACGTCGAGGCGAGCGCGCCGGTGTCCGCCATCGCGCCCGCCGAGGTCGTAGGACATCCCGCCCGGGGGGCCATCGAACTGCGCCAGAACGGGCAGACGCGCCAGTCGTCCGACCTTGACCAGATGGTCTGGTCCGCGCCGGAAATCATTGCGCATCTCTCGGGTTTCTATCATCTGGGACCGGGCGATCTCATATTTACCGGCACGCCGGCGGGCGTCGGCCCGGTGGCGCCCGGCGATGCGCTCGCCGCCTCGATCGCCGGCGTCGGCGACCTCGCGGTGACGATCGGAGCGCGGGCGTGACCGCGGGCGCGCCGCCCTTGCGCGATGCGATCGGAGTCATCAGCGGAACGTCGATGGACGGCATCGACGTCGCGCTGATCACGAGCGACGCCGAAACGCGGGTGACGCCCGGCCCCGGGGCGACCTTCCCCTATCCGCCGACGGTGACCCGCGCGCTGCGGGAAGTCGTCGCCGATCCCGCCGTGGCTCAAGGCCCGCTCGACGACCTGCAGCGCGCGGTGACGGACGCCCACTGCGCGGCGGTTCTCGCCTTCATGGAGCGGTTCGCCATTTCGCGCGCGAGAATTTCGGTGGTCGGGCTGCATGGCCAGACGATCCTCCACCGCCCGGGCGAGCGGTTCACCCGCCAGCTCTGCGACGGCGCGCGCGCCAGCCGGACGCTCGGGATCGGCGTCGTCAACGATTTCCGCTCGGCCGACATCGCGGCGGGCGGCCAGGGCGCGCCGCTCGTCCCGCTCTATCACGCGGCGATCTGCGCCCGTCTCGAGCGACCGCTGATGGTTCTCAATTGGGGCGGCGTCGGCAACGTGACCTGGCTCGGCCGCAATGGCGAAATCGTCGCCTTCGACACTGGCCCGGCCAACGCGCTCATCGACGATTTCGTCGCGCGCCGGCGCGGCCTCAGCCATGACGAAGGCGGCGCGCTCGCCGCGGCGGGACGGATCGACGCCGCCGTGCTCGGGCGTCTGATGGCCGATCCCTATTTCGATCGCGCGCCGCCCAAATCGCTCGACCGCAATCATTTTCACCAGCTGGCGCGCGAGGCCGAATCGCTCGGCGACGCCGACGGCGCGGCCACCCTGGCGGCGTTCACCGTGGAGTCGGCGGCTGCCGCCCTGCGCCACGTCGACGGGACGCCGGCGCGCTGGCTGGTGTGCGGTGGCGGCCGCCGCAACCTGACGCTGATGGCCATGCTGCGCGCCCGGCTCGGCTGCTTGGTCGAGCCGATAGAAGCGATCGACTACGACGGCGACGTGATCGAGGCGCAGTGCTTCGCATATCTCGCGTTGCGCTCGCGCCGGGAACTGCCGCTCTCCCTGCCCACGACCACGGGAACGCCCGAACCCACGCGCGGCGGCGCCTTCTGGCCGGCGCCGAGTGCCGCGTGAGCGCCATCGCACGCGCGACAGCCCACGCCCCCCGACGCGGCGATCGACGATCAGCGTCCGGAGCGACGGCCCCTGGCCGGCGGGGTATCGCGCCTCGCCGTCAGCACACGTTGACGAGACGGCGGCCGAGGTAATTGCCGTAGGCGTCGAACACCGGCCGATAGGCGGTGCAGCCGCCGTAGCCGTAATAGCCGTAGGGCGCCTGCGAAGCGACGATCGCGCCGGCCGCCAGACCCGCGATTCCGAACCCTACGGCAGGGCCCCACCAGCCGCCGCGATGCCAGCCGCCATGATATCCGCCATGGGGATAGTAGGGCGCCGCCGAAGCGGAGCCGACCGAACCGATCGCCGAAACGCCGATAGCGAGAGCCGCCAGCGAGCCGACGATCGTCTTCCTCAGGGTAGCGCGCATATTGGATCTCCTGATCGCGCGCGGCAGGCGAAGCCGCGACGCCTCTTCCAAGCCGGCATCGTCCGATCCCAGCAGCGCTAAAATCGTAATCGAAATAGGACTCTTCAAGCCGAAATCGTGTCGACGGGGCGCCGGGAGGGAATATTTGGCGAAATTCCTTATCAATACACGCGCGTGCGTGAATATTCATTCATCTTTCGCCAGGCGCAGCTGGGTCCGCGCGTGGAGTCGCGACCTCGGCTACGATGGCGCCACGAAGCGCCGCTTCGGCGGGAGGCCGATGCGAGCGCGCGCCAAGGGAAGGATTCCTCGAGACATGCCGATCGAAATCTTGGTCGACGCCGACGCCTGCCCGGTCAAGGAGGAGATCTACCGCGTGGGCGCGCGCTATGGGCTTGCCGTTTTCGTCGTCGCCAACAGCCCGATTCGCGTCCCGGGCGACCCGTCGATCACCCGGATCGTCGTCGGCGCCGGGTCGGACGCCGCCGACGATTGGATCGCCGGACGGGCGCGGCCGGGCGCGATCGTCGTCACCTCGGACATTCCGCTGGCGAGTCGCTGCCTGAAGGCGGGCGCCCAAGCGCTGGCGGCGACGGGCCGGCCATTCACCGAGGCCTCGATCGGCATGGCGCTGGCGAACCGGGACCTCATGGATCACCTGCGCGCGACCGGCGAGGCCACCGGCGGCCCCAAGCCGTTCGGGCCGCGCGATCGATCGAATTTTCTCGGCGCGCTCGACAACGCCGTCGTCCGGCTGAAGCGCGCGGGACTGGGTTGACGCGCCGGGCCCGCATGCCGGCGGCGCCTCCCGCCGGCGCGCGCGACGTCGTCAGCCCGTCAGGACGCCGCGGCGATATTGCGCCGGCCATTCGACTTCGACGCCCAGGCTCCTGGCTGCGCGCAAGGGCCAGGCCGGGTCGGCGAGCACGGCGCGCGCGAGAAAAACGAGATCGGCGCGACCGTTCGCGAGGATCTCCGCGGCGTGTTCGGGCTCGCGGATCATCCCGACGGCGCCGGTGGCGATGCCTGCCTCGTTGCGGATGCGTTCGGCGAACGGCGTCTGATAGCCCGGATGAATCGAGGGAATCCTCTGACCCGGGTCCACGCCGCCGCTCGAGCAGTCGACGAGGTCGACATCGCCGCGCGCCCTCAGCCAGCGCGCGAGCAACACGGTGTCGTCGATGGTCAGGCCGCCCGGAACCCAGTCCGTGCACGACAGCCGGACGAACAGCGGCAGGTCGTGCGGCCATTCGCGGCGCACTGCTTCGATCGTCTCCATCAGCATGCGCGCCCGCCCCGCGAGATCGCCGCCGTAGCGATCCGCCCGGCGGTTGGCGACCGGCGACAGGAATTCATGGATGAGATAGCCGTGCGCGGCGTGGAGCTCGACGATGCGGAAGCCGGCGCGCCGCGCCCGCGCCGCCGTCGCGGCGAATTCGCCCGCGATCGCCGCGATCTCGTCGGGCGAGAGGGCGTGCGGCGCCGGCCGCCCGGGCGCATATGGAATTGCGCTCGGCGCCACGGGCAGCCAGCCCCCCGGCTCGTCGGGCCGAAGGAACCCGTCGCCGATCCAAGGCGCCAGCGTGCTCGCCTTGCGCCCGGCGTGGGCGATCTGGATGCCCGGAACCGCGCCGCCCGACGCGATCAGGGCGGCGATCCGCGTCAGGAACGCTTCGTGCTCGTCGGTCCACAGGCCGAGGCAATGCGGCGTTATCCGGCCGATCGCCGAGACATGCGTCGCCTCGGTGAATACGATCCCGGCCCCGCCCATCGCCTTGGCGCCGAGATGCTGGATGTGCCAGTCCTGGCCGAGCCCGTCGATCGCGCTGTACTGGCACATCGGCGATACGACGATCCGATTGCGGGCCTCGACCGAGCGGAAGGCGATCTTCTGAAACAGCAGCGGCGGGTGCGCCATGGCGATTGACCTCGATAAGCGTCGGTTCGATGATGAGGGAACGCTTATCACATCGTTCCCGCGCATCGCCATGCGGCTGCGCGATGCGAGGCGGCTCGGACCTCGGGTCGACGGCGATCTTGGCTCGACGCTCCGGCGTGATTCTCCGGGGGGGCCTGATTCGTCCGGGGACGCGCAACAGCCGCATCGAGACCGGCCTCCACGCCGCCCCCGGACCGTGTCCTGCGGACGGCGCAGGAATCGTCACGCTCAACCCCCCGTCGACATTCTCTTCTCAGTAGCCCTTGGCGGCGCGATCTATGAACAACGCATCGCTCGCCTCGACATACTCGCCGGCCGCCAGTCCCTCGACGACTTCGACCATGCCATCGCGCATGCGCCCGGTCCGGATCGCGCGCGCGGTCAATTTTCCCTGCGCGTCCGAAGAACTCTCCTTCGGAGCGGCGACAAAGACTCGCGTCGAGTCGTTCTCGAACAGGACCGCGCCCTCCGGGATCGCCAGGGTTCCGGAATCTTCGACATCGGTCGGATCGAACTCGGCGAGCATGTTCGGCTTAACCGCCCCGTCGGCGTTGTCGACGACGATTCGCACGTTCGCGCGCATGGTCCGTGGGTCGACGGGCGACAGGCTCGAGACCCGTCCCTTGAAGATTCGGCCGCGCAGTCCGATCACGCGCACCTCGACCGCCTCGCCCGGCCGCAGCGGTCGCGCGTCGGCCGCGTCGATCTCGGCGGCGAGCCAAACCGAGGCGAGGTCGGCGATCGAGACTGCCGGCGTTGCGGGCGCGGCGCCGGCGCTCTTGACGTCCTGATCGACGGCAACGTCGAGTTGGGTCACGACGCCGGCCGCGGGCGCAGCGACCACGACCTCCTGCGGTTGCGTCGGGCCGCCGGGCGCGCCCGTCGCATGGGGTCGAATTGCAAACAGCGGCTCGTCCCTGGCGACGGCTTGGCCGACGCTCGCCAAGACCTTGCTCACCGTCCCGGTTGTGGTCGGAACCACGTTGGTCGTCAGATCGTCATCGGCGGCGATCCAGCCCAGCGCGCTCCAATCGGCGCCAAAATTCACGCGCCGCACCGGCGCCAGGGGCGCGTCGGTCCAATGCCCTTCGAGGGCGCGCGCGCCGCCGAGCGGGGGCGGGATGTAGATGAACCGATTATGCGGATTGACGACGAAGTGTGAGAGAATATAGGGCGCGCCGACAAGAAGAAACACCAGCGTCGGCATGACGAGGCTGACGAAGGCGATCTGCTGCCTTCGCGACCAGGCCAGAGAGCCCTGCCGCTCGCGGTCGCCCCAGTCCCGCGGGCGGATTTCGCTAGGCGCACCGTCTCCCATCTTTACCGTCGCTTCGCGGCCGGGCGCGGAAATGGCCGCTGAACGCAGGCTACTGTCGGCCAACTTTGATGTCTAGCCGCCTGTCGGGCTCGACATCCGGCCGCGCTGCCGGGACGACGAGCGATTTCCGCACGATCGGTGGGCGCACAGGGCTCCCCACGCGCCGACGTGGACGAATTGCTGACTGAGCGGGGTCTCGCCCGGTTTGTCGTGGGAGTCGTCGATGGGCTCGACCTTCGGGGCGTCAGCGGGCTCACCGCCGCCCAGGCTCGGCGTCGCATCATCCGAGGATGCGGTTGGGCCAACTGGTTTACGGCCGTGCGGCCGAGCTCGCCATGCGCGATCGGGCGCCGTACAATGCCGCGAACCGGAAAATCCGTTCGAAGATCAGCGGTACAAGTCCGGTCCGACAGGCTTCTAGACCACGCCGAGGCTTCGCCACAGCGGCAAGTCCTCCTCCAGCGCCGGCCGCATGCGCGCGGCGAGGAAGGCGAGCGCCTCGCCGTCGTCGTCGAGCGCGCGGCCGCCGTCGCGCGGCCGCCGGCCCAAGCCGGCGATGATCGCCAGGCCGCGCCGCGCGGCGGCCTCCGGCGTTCCGGCTTCCCCGTCGAACAGGGCAGCCAGCATCAGCAGTCCAAAATCGTCGACGCGAACGCCGGTCCGGGCGACCGGCGAGGCGAGCCAGCCGTAGAGCCGGCCCGTCCGCGCCGCGTCGACCACCATCCGATTGAAGCGGCGGGCCGGCGTCCCATCGGCGGGCGCAGGCGCCGGGCGCGGCAGAACCTGTCCGGAATGGATCAGCAGCGCGAGGCATTCGACGAGCCTGTCGACGGCCGCTTCGCCGAACCCGGGCAATGCCAGGAGTTCGTCGAACGCCGTCGGCCCGCGCGCGAGTCGATCGACGATCGGACCGTAGAAATCCTCCCGGCCGATCAGTTCGCCCAGCGGTCCGACGAATTTGAAGACGACCCGCCCGCGCGGCGCGGCGAGCGCGAAACATGTCCCGCCCAGCGATCGCCGACACTCCTCGGCGCCGGCCGGCGGCGGATCGCGCAGGAAAAGGTCGCGTCGGAAGGCCCTGTTGGCGGCGAAGTCGCGCAAGGCCTCGCGCAGGATCGGATCGGCAGTCTGCGCGATCAGCGGCTGGGTTCTGGCGGGCGCGGCGAAAGCGTCGAAGTTCTCCGTCAGCGTGGCGGAGGCGGCGAAGCGGAGCCCGGCCAGGTCGAGCAGCGCGGCGACTTCCGCAAACGGCGGCGCGCGCCAGTGCTCGGCGAGATATTCGTGCGCGAGATAGGCGCGGTCCATGCCGAGCATGGCGTCGACGTGGCGCCCGGCGGCGGGATTGGCGATGAAGTATCGCGCGTCGGCGCCCTTCAGGCGGACGAGCAGATCGAGCGCGCGCGCGATCCGGGTCTCCGAGCCGCCTCCGGCGCTTCGCCCGGCGTCATGGACGAGCTGCCGAATCGGCGCCAGCGGCCCCCAGCCCGGCATGCAATTATAGGAGACGTAGAGGGCGCCCGCCTTTCGCAGGCGCCGGCGCAGAATCGCCGTCAGCGCCTTCCGGGTCGCCGGGCCGACCCAGCTCAACACGCCGTGAAGGATGACGGCGTCGACGTCGCGCTTTCCGCCTCGCGCGGCGACGTCCTCGAATCGGGCCTGCGCGACGGTCAGATTGGCCAGATCCGCCGTTCCGATCAACTCGCGCGCATGAGCGACATGGTCGGCGTTGAAATCGCAGCCCTCGAAGGCGATGTCGGGGTTCGCCGCGGCGAGCAGAGCGAGGCCGAAGCCCTGGCCGAAGCCGAGTTCCAGGACGCGCGCCGGCGCGGCCGCGCGGCCGGGCGCGCTTCCCGCCGCCATCGCCGCGAAGGCCATATGGCCCGGCGCGGTCTCCGGATAGAAGCCGGCGGTATAGCCGACATCTGCGACATAGCCTTCGGCTTCGATCACCTGTCCGCACCATTCGTCGAGTTCGGCGCCGTCATGGCGGGACGACGCTGCG
Organism: Roseiarcus sp.; assembly: GCA_050013915.1. GTDB lineage: Bacteria > Pseudomonadota > Alphaproteobacteria > Rhizobiales > Beijerinckiaceae > Roseiarcus. Next base: position 4,860 of record JBEKEI010000046.1, on the reverse strand, counting down.
GTTGCAAGGATTGCCCGGCGCCGCAGGCAGCGTTGCGCCGCCCGTCAGCGATGCGTTTCGGGCGCTGCGCCCACAGAATCGCGCCCAATTGTGTCATATTCAGTTGACAACTTTTTTTGTCCGCTTAAGTTTACGTCAGTCGCATCATGACGTCGAGGTGGGAGCCTAGGGAGCATCCGCTCGATGGCGGCCGCGAACAGCCATGGGCGGCTTCAACGACGAGGCAGGGCGCCTGTCTCCAAGGAGGTGATGCATGGCTACCGACATCAATGATCCCAACCGGGTTTGGCCGACAGGCCTGACCATCGCCGAAAGCGAGGAATTGCATAAGCATCTGATCGATGGCACCCGGGTTTTCGGCGCCATCGCGCTAATCGCGCATTTCCTCGCCTACGTCTATTCGCCGTGGCTTCACTGAGGGGGACTGGAGATGAACCAAGGCAGGATATGGACGGTGGTGAAGCCGACGGTCGGGCTTCCGCTGTTCCTCGGCTCGGTTGCAGTGACCTCGCTGATCGTCCACTATGCGGTCCTGAGCCATACGACCTGGATGGCGGCCTATTGGGAAGGCGGCCATAAGGCGAAGGTCTCGCTCGACAGCCCCGCCCCGGCGGCGCCCGACGCGACGAAACTTTCGCTGCAGGACGGGCGCGCGACCGTCGCTTCGGACGCCGACGCGCAGGCCGCCCCAGCCGGGGCGAGAATCGCGGCGATCACGCCGAAGCCGTCGCAATAAGCCAGGCTTGACTCTGACCCGGAGCCGAGGGCCGGGACCATGCGGTCCCGGCCTGTTCTGAGCGCGGGGCCAAAATAGCGGATGGATTGAAGCCGCTGGCGCGTCTTGCAGAGTCGCCGGGCGGGTCGCGCGTTCGAGCCGCCACGCGGGAAAGCTTTTAGACCGAGCCGCCGTCTGTTCCCGGACTATTCCGACGATGAATGTCGTAAGCCAGAAGGTCATGCGCGCCTGGACTAGTCTGGGCCCGAAGTTTCTGCCTTTCGCCGACGCCGCATCGCCCGATCTGCCGCTCGGCCGGTTGCTGCGTCTGTCGCTGTTCCAGGTCTCGGTCGGCATGGCGCTCGTGCTGCTGGTCGGCACGCTCAACCGCGTCATGATCGTGGAGCTCGGCGTGCCGGCGTCGCTGGTCGGCGTCATGATTTCGCTGCCGCTGCTGTTCGCGCCATTCCGCGCGCTGATCGGCTTTCGCTCCGACACCCACGTATCGGCGCTCGGCTGGCGGCGGGTGCCGTTCATCTTTCGCGGCACGATGGTGCAGTTCGGCGGGCTGGCGATCATGCCGTTCGCCCTGCTGGTTCTCTCGGGTGGCGGGAATTCCTCGCAATATCCCGTCTTCGTCGGCCATTTCGGCGCGGGGATCGCGTTTTTGCTCGTCGGCGCCGGGCTCCACACGGTCCAGACGGTCGGCCTCGCGCTCGCCACCGATCTCGCGCCGCCGGAGTCCCGGCCCAAGGTCGTCGGCCTGATGTATGTGATGCTGCTGGTCGGCATGGTCGTCAGCGCGCTCGTGTTCGGCGCCGCGCTCGCCGATTTCTCGCCGCTGCGCCTCGTCCAGGTCATCCAGGGCTGCGCGGTCGCCACGATCGTCCTCAACGGCGTCGCGCTGTGGAAGCAGGAGTCGCGCGGCGCCAACCGGAACTTCGCCAGCCGGCGCACGCCGCAGTTTCGCGAATCCTGGGACAGCTTCGTCGCCGGCGGCCAAGCAATCCGACGCCTCGCGGCGGTCGGACTGGGGACCATGGCCTTCAGCATGGAAGACGTGCTGCTCGAACCCTACGGCGGCCAAGTGCTTCATCTATCCGTAGGCGCGACGACCAAGCTTACCGCGACGCTTGCGATCGGCGGCCTGCTGGGCTTCGGTGTGGCCTCGCGGGTGCTGGGCCGCGGCGCCGACCCGCTTCGCCTCGCGCGCAACGGCGCCCTGGTCGGCCTGCCCGCCTTCCTGGCCGTGATCGCCGCCGCCCCGTGGCAATCGCCGTGGCTGTTCGGCGCGGGAACCCTGCTGATCGGTTTCGGCGCCGGGCTGTTCGGCCACGGCACCTTGACCGCGACGATGAATCTGGCGCCCAAGGGTCAGACCGGCCTCGCGCTCGGCGCCTGGGGCGCGGTGCAGGCCTGCGCGGCGGGTGTGGCGATCGCGCTCGGCGGAATCATCCGCGACATCGTCGCCGGCCTCGACCTGCGAACCACGCTCGGTCCGGCGACCGGCTATGTCTGCGTCTACGGCCTCGAGGTCGCGCTTCTGCTCGCCACCCTCGTCGCGATGGTCCCGCTGCTCGACCCCGCCGCCGAGGCCGGGGCGCCACGCCGCGCCGTCCTGCCCTGAAGTCCCGCCTCGTCCGCCTGCGCGCCGCCCCGCCCTGACGGGCGATCGCGCCGCTACGGTGGCGACCCCGGACGTGCTAGGATTTGATTCGCCATGGCGGCCGCGTGCGGCGCCGACCTTGCAGGAACGATCGGACTGGCTGGCCCGCCGAGGCGGCGCGCCGCAACGACAGGATGAGCGCCTTGGCGAAGATTCCCCCGGGTGTGGGTCCGCGCTTTCCGCAGGTCGTCGTCCTCGTCGGCGCGACCGGCGACCTCTCGCAGCGCAAGCTGCTGCCGGGTCTGTTCCACTTGTGCAACGCCGGCTTCATCCCGGCGTGCAGGATCATCGGCGTCTCGCTCGACGCCATCGACGTCGACGGCTTTCGCGCGATCGCGCGCGGCGCGCTCGAGAAATTCGGCGGCCGCAAGGCCAGCGACGCTGACTGGGCGGCTTTTTCCCGCATGCTCGACTATGTCCCGCTCGACGCGGGCGCCGGTGCGTTGAAGGCGGCGGTAGCGAACGCCGAGAGGGACCTCGGCGGCGAGAGCCGTCGGATCCACTATCTCAGCGTGCCGCCCGCCGCGGCGCTGTCGGCGGTGCGGCTGCTTGCGGAGGCCGAACTCGTCGAGCGCTCGCGCGTCATCATGGAAAAGCCGTTCGGCACGGATCTGGCGAGCGCGAAATCGCTCAACGCCAAGCTGCACGAGGTGTTCGACGAGGATCAGATCTTCCGCATCGACCATTTCCTTGGCAAGGAGCCCGCGCAGAACATTCTCGCCTTCCGCTTCGCCAACGGCCTGTTCGAGCCGATCTGGAACCGCAACTTCATCGACCACGTGCAGATCGACGTGCCGGAGACGCTCGGCCTCGGCCGCCGCGCGGCGTTCTACGAGGCGACCGGCGCCTATCGCGACATGGTGGTGACCCATCTCTTCCAGATTCTCGGCTTCATGGCGATGGAGCCGCCGACCGCGCTGCTGCCGGCGCCGATAAGCGAGGAGAAGAACAAGGTCTTCCGCAGCATGCTGCCGATCGAGCCGAAGGACGTCGTGCGCGGCCAATACGCCGGCTACCGCGCCGAGGATGGCGTCGACCCGGAATCCGACACCGAGACCTTCGTCGCGCTGAAATGCACGATCGACAACTGGCGCTGGGCCGGCGTGCCGTTTTTCCTGCGCACCGGCAAGCGGATGGCGGAGGGCCAGCGCATCATCTCGATCGCATTCCGCGAGGCGCCAAAGAGCATGTTCCCGGTCGGCTCGGGCGTCGGCGCGCAGGGCCCCGACCACCTGACCTTCGATCTCGCCGACGCCTCGAAAGTCTCGCTGTCCTTCTACGGCAAGCGGCCTGGCCCCGGCATGCGTCTCGACAAGCTCAGCATGCAATTCGCGCTCAACGAGACGGGGCTGATCGGCGAGGTGCTCGAGGCCTACGAGCGGCTGATCCTCGACGCGATGCGCGGCGACCATACCCTGTTCACCACCGCCGAAGGCATCGAACGGCTGTGGGAGGTGTCGATCCCGCTGCTCGAATCGCCGCCGCCGGTCCGCCTCTACGCGCCCGATTCATGGGGGCCGAAATCGGTCCACCAGCTCGTCGCCCCCCACGCCTGGCGGCTCCCGTTCGAACGCGCCTGGCGCAACCCCAATCCCTCGGGGGGCTGAAGCCGCGGCCGCGCCGGCGGCGGTTCCGGCCAATCTTGCGTGCGACGGCGGGCTGTGATTATGTCCCGCCGCGCCGCCGGGCGGCGCGCGCCCGCGTTTCGATTCGCTCGAGATCGCCGAAGCGCCGCCTTAGCTCAGCTGGTAGAGCACCTCATTCGTAATGAGGGGGTCGGGGGTTCGAATCCCTCAGGCGGCACCAAAATAGCGACAAAAAATCAATAGGTCGGCTCAAATCAGAGGTGATCGGGCAACTTCGAGGCGGGTCACTCCGGATGCGCGGCGAACGTCCGGGCGCGCGGGCGGAGCATCGACCATCCCACCGGCGCGGACTCCTTCGGCGGCGTGTGGCTTTGGCGGGGGATCTCCCGCACAGCGATGCGCTGCGTCGGCGCTCACGAACCGCATATCGCCTGCGCATGCCGCCCGGCGATGGCCTGCGCCGCGCCGAATCTCGCCACGAACGCGATCGCCGCGCCCGGCGCGCCGTCGCAGCCGTCCGGACGCAACTGACGCGCATCGGCCGGTTTCGTCTGCCTGACGAGACCAAGGGCGCGCGCGTCCATGTTACGAGGCCAGGGCCTCGACGAATTGGACTTTGAGACGCGACGGCGGATCGGCGGCGGCGAGAAAGCCCGGGATATCGTCCGCCGGCATCGGCTTGCCGAACAGATAGCCTTGCATCGTCGTGCAGCCGAGCGCGCGCAGCACCCCCACTTGCGCGTCCGTCTCCATTCCCTCGACGATGCAGGTCAGCTGCAGGTTGCGGCACAGGTCGATCACCGACTTGACGATCGCCCGGCAGGCCGGCTTCGTCTCGACCTCCCGGACGAAGCTGCGGTCGACCTTGATCTTGTCGATCGGAAACTGCTGCA
>JBEKEI010000045.1:0-33693 GCA_050013915.1 Roseiarcus sp. | reverse complement strand
ATCGGCGCCCTGCTCGGCGCCGACGAGTTCGGCTTCGCCACCGCGCCGCTGATCGCGGCCGGCTGCATCATGATGCGCAAGTGCCATCTCAACACCTGTCCGGTCGGGGTGGCGACCCAGGACCCGGTGCTGCGCAAGCGTTTCGTCGGCCTGCCCGAGCATGTCATCAACTTCTTCTTCTTCGTCGCCGAGGAAGTGCGCGAACTGATGGCGGCGCTCGGCTATCGCCGGTTCGAGGAAATCGTCGGCCAGCGGCAAATGCTCGACAAGGCCAGGCTCATCGAGCATTGGAAGGCGCGCGGCCTCGACTTCGCGGATCTCTTCCACAAGCCCGAACCGGCGCCCGGCGACACGATCTACCGCAGCCAGGCCCAGGACCACGGCATCGATCACGTGCTCGACCGGCGCTTCATCGGCGAGGCCGCGGCGGCGATCGAGCACGGCAAGCACGTGCGCCTCGAAATGACGATCCGCAATTCGGACCGCTCGGCGGGCGCCATGCTGTCGGGCGAGATCGCGCGCCGCTGGGGCCACGCCGGCCTGCGCGACGAGGCGATCCACATCAAGCTGAAGGGCACGGCGGGCCAGAGTTTCGGCGCCTTCGTCGCCCGCGGCGTGACGCTCGAGCTCGAGGGCGAGGCCAACGACTATGTCGGCAAGGGTCTTTCGGGCGGCCGGCTGATCGTCTATCCGCCCAAGGAGGCGACGAAAATCGTTCCCGAGCATTCGATCATCATCGGCAACACCGCGCTCTACGGGGCGATCGCGGGCGAATGCTATTTCCGCGGCGTCGCCGGCGAGCGCTTCGGGGTGCGCAATTCCGGCGCGATCGCCGTCGTCGAGGGGACGGGCGATCACGGCTGCGAATACATGACGGGCGGCATCGTCGTGGTGATCGGCGAGACCGGGCGCAACTTCGCCGCCGGCATGTCGGGCGGCATCGCCTATGTGCTCGACGAGGCGGGCGACTTCGCCAAGCGCTGCAATCTGTCGATGGTCGAGCTCGAGCCGGTCGCGGCCGAGGAGGAGCTGATGCAGCGCCTCCACCACGCGGGCGGCGACCTCGAGGGGCACGGCCGCGTCGACATCATGGACGACATGAGCCGGCACGATTCCGAGCGGCTGCGCCAGCTGATCGCCAATCATGCGCGCTATACGGGTTCGACCCGCGCGCGCGCAATCCTGGAGCATTGGGACGCCTACCTGCCGAGGTTCCGCAAGGTCATGCCGGTCGAATACCGGCGCGCGCTCGCTGAACTGGCGGCGCAGCGGGGCGGCGAGATGCTGATGGCCGCAGGGGAGTAGGGCGCGGCGGCGCGGCTCTGCGTCGAGCCTGTCCGCCGCGATGGAATCGACGCCTGAGGGTCGGGACAGGGGCAGCGCGAGACATGGGCAAGGTTACCGGGTTTCTGGAGATCGACCGCGCGGACCGGCGCTACGCGCAGGCATCCGACCGGATTCGCCACTATCGCGAATTCGTCCTTCCGCTTTCGGAGGAGACGACGCGCAACCAGGCCGCGCGGTGCATGAACTGCGGCATCCCCTATTGCCACTCGGGCTGCCCGGTCAACAACCAGATTCCGGACTGGAACGACCTCGTCTATCGCGGCGACTGGGAGGAGGCGTCGCGCAACCTGCACACCACCAACAATTTTCCCGAGTTCACCGGCCGCGTGTGCCCGGCGCCGTGCGAGGCCTCGTGCACGCTCAACCTCCAGGACAGTTCCGTCACCATCAAGACGATCGAGTGCACGATCGCCGATCGCGCCTGGAGCGAAGGCTGGATCAAGCCGGAACCGCCCGCGCACAGGACCGGCAAGCGGATCGCGGTCGTCGGCTCGGGGCCGGCCGGGCTCGCCTGCGCGCAGCAGCTCGCGCGGGTCGGCCATACCGTCCATCTCTTCGAGAAGAACGCCAAGCCGGGCGGCCTGCTGCGCTACGGCATTCCCGACTTCAAGATGGAGAAGAGCCATGTCGACCGCCGGGTCGACCAGATGAAGGCTGAGGGCGTGATCTTTCATTGCGGCGTTCTGGTCGGGCGCGACGTCGCAGCCCGATCGCTCGTCGACGACTACGACGCGGTCGCGCTCGCAGGCGGGGCCGAGCACCCGCGCGACCTGCCGGTTCCGGGGCGCGATCTGGCGGGAGTCCACTTTGCGATGGACTTCCTGCCGCAGCAGAATCGCCGCGTCGCCGGCGAACCGATCGGCTCCAACGAACCGATCGGCGCGGCCGGAAAGCATGTGGTCGTGATCGGCGGCGGCGACACGGGCTCGGACTGCATCGGCACCTCGATCCGGCAGGGCGCCGTCAAGGTGACGCAGCTGGAAATCATGCCGATGCCGCCCAAGAGCGAGGACAAATTGTTCACCTGGCCGAACTGGCCGCTCAAGCTGCGGACCTCTTCGAGCCATGAGGAAGGCGCCGAGCGCGATTTCGCCGTGCTGACCACGTCGCTGGAGGGCGAGAACGGGGTCGTGACGGCGCTGAACTGCGTCCGGGTCGACGCCAAGATGAAGCCGGTCGAAGGCAGCGCATTCCTGCTGAAGGCGGACCTCGTCCTGCTCGCGATGGGCTTTGTTTCGCCGCGCCGGGAAGGCATGCTGGACGATCTCGGCCTGGCGGTCGACGCGCGCGGGAACGTCGCGGCCGGCGTCGGCGATTACGCCGCGTCGGCGCCGAAAGTCTACGCCTGCGGCGACATGCGGCGCGGCCAGTCGCTGGTGGTCTGGGCGATCCGCGAGGGGCGCCAATGCGCGGCCTCCATCGACAAGGCGCTGATGGGCGCGACCGTGCTGCCGCGGTAGGCGGCCCTCGCCTCGGGGCGGGCGCGATCGCGATCGAATATGTCGGGACCGCTCCGCCGCGATCGAGACGGGAACCGTCGGGCGCGAAGCGGGCGGGCGGGACCGGCTCGCCGTCATGGCGACCGTCGCCGACGCCACCGGCTCGTCTTCCTGCGGAGGGCGAGGATTGGGTCGGCCGGGGCCGACGATCGAGACAACGAGGATCGCAGGGTCCGGCCGGGAGCCGATGCGCGCGGAAGGCGCCCGGCATTCCCCAGCTGCGGTCCGCGCCGGAAGGCTGCGGTTACGCCGTGATCCGGTCGTCCACCGCGTTCGGCTCGCGCAGCACATAGCCGCGGCCCCAGACGGTTTCGATGTAGTTGCGCCCATGCGAGGCGAGCGCCAGCTTCTTGCGCAGCTTGCAGATGAAGACGTCGATGATCTTGAGTTCCGGTTCGTCCATGCCGCCGTAGAGGTGGTTCAGGAACATTTCCTTGGTCAGGGTCGTGCCCTTGCGCAGGGAGAGCAGCTCGAGCATCTGGTATTCCTTGCCGGTCAGATGGACGCGCGCGCCGTCGACTTCCACGGTCTTCTGGTCGAGATTGACGAGCAGGTCGCCGGTGATGATCACCGACTGGGCGTGGCCCTTCGAACGGCGCACGATGGCGTGGATGCGGGCGACGAGTTCGTCCTTGTGGAACGGCTTGGTCAGGTAGTCGTCGGCCCCGTGGCCGAGTCCTTTGACCTTGTCCTCGATGCCGGCCATGCCGGACAGGATCAGGATCGGCGTCTTGACCTTGGTCACGCGCAGCGACCGGAGGACCTCGTAGCCGGACATGTCGGGAAGATTGAGGTCGAGCAGGATGATGTCGTAGTCGTACAGCTTGCCGAGATCGATGCCCTCCTCGCCGAGGTCGGTGACATAGATATTGAAGTTCTCGGATTTGAGCATCAGTTCGATGCTCTGGGCCGTGGCGCTGTCATCCTCGATCAATAAAACACGCATGTCAGGTCCCCAGCCTTGTCCATCGGTGCGAGACCGCGGTCAGGTTCGCCCAAGTCACACCGCGATAAACCCGGCGACCGGCCGTAGGCGTAATCGGCCGATTCGAGACGCAACCATGCAAGCGAATGGTTAACAAATCTTGATTCACGCTCGCAAGTCCAATCACCGCTATTTCAAAAAATACTACCAATTATTTGAATTTGTTGTATTAATGTCGGATTCTGAATTTCATGTGTTACATTAGCTCTGGCCTCTATCAGACTCAACCGACTCGCTCTTGAGCCCGCCTCGCCCGTCCCGGACGCCACAGACTCCCGCTTGACGACGATTGTTAACGAGGCGAGTAAAGGAATCCCTAACATGCACCGCCGCGCGCGCGGATTTAACGACCTTTCGCCGCGTTTCCCGCGATAAAAAGATTCGCGGCCCGCCGGGAGCGTAAGAAAGGAGCAACTTTCGTGGGGCAACCTGCGGCTGTCTCGCGATCAAGGAATGAGCGGGGTCAAGGCCCCTGACCGCGTTGTTGCAGCGTTGCGGAGTGTTGCCTGATGAAGTCGCGAGACACGCTTATCCGATTGAAACGCTTCCAGATCGAGGAAAAGCGGCGCCGTGTGCGCCAGATCGAGATCATGATGGCCGAATTCGCGCGGATGACGCTCGAACTCGACCGCGAGATCGGCGCCGAGGAAAAGCGCGCCGGGATCAGCGACCCCACCCATTTCGCCTATCCGACCTATGCCCGCGCGGCGATGACCCGGCGCGAAAATCTCAAGAGTTCGATAGCCGAACTGGCCGGTCAGGTCGAGGACGCCAAGGCGGCGCAGGAAGAAGCGCAGGCCGAATTGCTGAAATTCGAAACGCTGGACGGGCGCGAGAAGGCCGCCGAGCGCCCCGCCGAGATGGGCGCGCGCGCCTGAACCGCGGCCGGCCGCCGATCCCGGTCGGCGATCGCGGCAATTCCGGACGCCGCGGAAATTGGTCACGATCTGAGCGCCAGCCGGTGCGGCGCGCTCGCGGGCGCCGTCAACCGCCGCCCGCCGCGCGCCGATCCGCCTCCTCGAGCCTGACCGACGCGAAGCGTGCGAGATCGAGGCTGCCGAAATCCTCGCCCAGCGCCGCGCGGGCGCGACCGAGCGCCGCGAACGCCCCGCGCGAATCGCGCGCCAGGCGGATCAAGGCCGGCAATTGGCGCGGGTCCAGGATCAGCGCGCGGAGCACGGCGACGAGATCGACCTCGCCGTCCGCGCCCATGGCGACGAGCGCCGCGCCAGGCAGCGGGCGATGGGCCGGGTCGGCGATGACCCGCAGGATCGCGAACGGCAGCCCGTGGCGCTGCGCCGCCCGGGCGACGACCGCCGATTCCATGTCGACGGCGGCGGCCCCGGTGGCTGCGAACAGCGCCGTCTTGGCCGCCGCATCCGCGACCGGCGCGCCGACGCCGGCGATGTCGGCGAGCAAGGGCCGGCCCGCGCCGTGCGCGATCGGCCGCCATGCCCCGCCGTCGCCGAACCGGAACAATCCCGAGACCGCCGATCGCTCGCCGCAGGCGCCGTCGCCACGCAAGCCATGCTCGTCCGCCGGCGAATGCGACGAAGCGCCTCGAAGCCGGTTGCTCATCGCGCTTCGCCAGTCGGCGTCGCACGCCAGACGGCGTGCGCCATCGAGCACCCCGTGCGCGACGACGAGGTCGCCCGCGCGGAGGCATGGGGCGAGCGCGCCGGCCACGCCGAAGCTCAGGAGGCGCCGGGCGCCGCGCGCGATCGCCGCCTCGAGGTCGGCCGTGAGCCGCTCGGTGCGTCCCGCGCCCACGAGCATCGCGCCGCGCGGCGCGACCGCGATGCGCGCTTCGGCGGCCAGCCCGGTGACGACGGCGAGCGACATCAACCGGCGCGATCGCGCACGACCGAAAGCCGTTCGCCGAATTGGGCCGGGCAGGCCCGGCGGGAGTCACGAATATTTTCCGCTGTCGCAAGCACCTGTTCACCCCGGTTGATTCGCTCGAGCGCGAATGCTCAGTGACGAGAAGGCTTTACCTTGAAGTCCGATGCTTTCGGGACGCTGACCGGAGCTTCGTCGGCGCGCCGACCAATCCTGCCAAGCCTTGGCTGACCAGCGTAGCGCTGCGCGGTGAACCGAACGTGAACCGAACTGGCGCGAGCAGTCAAGCGCGCGCCGCCGATCCGGCGTCGGCGGCGCGAAACCGGCCTCGGCCGGAGCGGCAAGCCAACAGAGGCGCCTTCCAGGCGCGCACGGATCGCGCCGACCTCGGCGCGGCTCGATCGACCATGCCGTAAAAGAGCGGCGGCGGCATGGAACCTGCCTGCGACATTCGCGTTAACGAACCTCGGAATACAGGAGCCGATATGCTCGATGGCGTCAAAAGCCCGGAAGACCTTCGGCTCCATGATGCGGCGGACCTCAAGCAGATAGCGGACGAACTCCGAGCCGAAACCATCCGGACGGTCGCCCTGACCGGCGGGCATCTGGGCGCGGGGCTCGGCGTCGTGGAGTTGACCGTCGCCCTGCATTATGTGTTCGACACGCCCCGGGATCGCCTGATCTGGGACGTCGGCCATCAGGCCTATCCGCACAAGATCCTCACCGGCCGCCGCGACCGAATCCGCACCTTGCGGGCGGCTGGCGGGCTTTCGGGCTTCACCAGGCGCGCCGAGAGCGAATACGACCCGTTCGGCGCCGCCCACGCGGCGACGTCGATCTCCGCCGCCCTGGGCATGGCGGTTGCGCGCGATCTGCGGCGGCAGCGGCACAATATCGTGGCGGTGATCGGCGATGGATCGATCTCGGCCGGAATGGCCTATGAGGCGATCAACAACGCCGGGGCTTCGAACCGCCGTCTCGTCGTCATCCTCAACGACAACGCGATGTCGATCGCGCCGCCGGTCGGGGCGATGTCGGACTATTTGTCGCGCCTGGTCGCCGGCCGCTTCGAGCGCCCGTCGCAAGCGCCGGCGCCGCCGCGCGCCGGGTCGGCCGGGGCCGCGCCGCGGTTCCGATCGACCGAGGCCGCGAGCCCCGGAGCGCTGTTCGAGGCTCTCGGGTTCGCCTATCTCGGGCCGATCGACGGCCACGATCTCGACAGCCTTCTGCCCGCCTTGCGGAGCGCGCGCGACGCCGAGCGCGGTCCGATCCTCGTCCATGTCGTCACCCAGAAGGGCAAGGGCTACGCCCCGGCGGAGGCGGCGAGCGACCGGTATCATGGCGTGGCGCGGTTCGACCTCGCGACCGGAGAACAGTTCAAGGCGAAGGCGAGCGCGCCGTCCTACACGCGGGTGTTCGGCGAGTCCCTCGTCAGGGAAGCGGCCAAGGACGCGCGAATCGTCGCCGTGACCGCCGCAATGCCGGCCGGGACCGGGCTCGACATATTCGGCAAGGCGTTTCCGACCCGCACGTTCGACGTCGGCATCGCCGAACAGCACGCGGTCACCTTCGCCGCCGGCCTCGCCGCCGAAGGCTTCAAGCCGTTCTGCGCGATCTATTCGACATTTCTGCAGCGCGCCTATGACCAGGTCGTGCACGACGTGGCGATCCAGTCGCTGCCGGTTCGCTTTGCGATCGACCGGGCCGGGCTCGTCGGCGCCGACGGTCCGACCCACGCCGGGTCGTTCGACATCGCCTTTCTCGCCTGCCTGCCCGGCTTCGTGATCATGGCCGCGGCCGACGAGGCCGAACTCGTCCACATGGTCGCGACGGCGGTGGCGATCGACGATCGACCGTCCGCGGTGCGCTACCCGCGCGGCGACGGCGTCGGGGTCGGCGCGCCCGAAGTCGGCGTTCCCCTGGAAATCGGCAAGGGACGGATCATCCGGCATGGCGACACGATCGCCCTGCTCTCGCTCGGCGCCCGGCTGGCGGAATGCTCGGCGGCGGCAGTCGAACTGGCCAAGTTCGGACTGTCGACGACGGTGGCCGACGCCCGTTTCGCCAAGCCGCTCGACGTCAATCTGATCCTGAAGCTGGCGCGCGAGCACGAAATCCTGATCACGGTCGAGGAAGGCTCGATCGGCGGCTTCGGGGCCCATGCGATGCAGGCGCTCGCCGAACATGGCATGCTCGACGGCGGGCTCAAGGTTCGCTCGATGGTCCTTCCCGACGTGTTCCAACACCAGGATTCGCCGGCGAACATGTATGCGAAGGCCGGGCTCGACGCCCACGGCATCGTCGCCAAGGTATTCGAAGCGCTGGGTCGGACTCCGCGCCCGAATCGTCGCACCGAGACGAAGCCGACCGACTCCGCGTCGCGCAAGACCTCGGAACGCCGCGCGCCGCTGCAGGTGGTCCTCGCGCAGCCGCGCGGTTTCTGCGCCGGCGTCGTGCGCGCGATCGAAATCGTCGAGCGCGCGCTGCGCAAATACGACGCCCCGGTCTATGTGCGCCATGAAATCGTGCACAACAAGCATGTCGTCGACGGTCTCAAGGCCAAGGGCGCGCGGTTCGTCGAGGAGCTGGACGAGATTCCCGATCACGCCGTCACGATATTCAGCGCCCATGGCGTGTCCAGAAAGGTCGAGGAGGAGGCGGCGGCGCGGCGCCTCATCGTCCATGACGCGACCTGCCCGCTCGTCGCCAAGGTCCACAGCCAGGCGAAGCGCTACATGATGCAGGGGCGCCGGCTGATCCTGATCGGCCACGCCGGCCACCCGGAGGTCGAGGGCACGCTGGGCCAGATTTCCGCGCCGGTGGCGCTGGTGCAGAACGAGACGGACGTAGAAGCGCTCGACATTCCCGCCGATGCGCCGGTCGGGTATGTCACCCAGACGACGCTCAGCGTGGACGACACCAGGGGGATCATCGCGGCCCTGCGACGGCGCTTCACCGACCTGGTCGGCCCGGACATTCGCGATATCTGCTACGCCACGCAGAACCGTCAGGCGGCCGTGCGCGAATTGTGCGGGATCGTCGACGTCCTCCTCGTCGTCGGCGCGCGCAACAGCTCGAACTCCAATCAGCTGCGGGAGATCGGCGAGCAGCTCGGCGTGCCGAGCTACCTCGTCGCCGACCGCGGCGAGTTGCGCCGCGAATGGATCGAAAACGCGCGTGCCGTCGGCGTCACGGCCGGGGCGTCCGCGCCCGAGGAGCTGGTCCAGGGCGTCGTCGCGTGGCTCGGCGACCTCGGTCCCATCGAAGTCTCGATCCTCGACGGCCGCGACGAGACGCAGGAATTCCGTCTGCCCGCGCAACTGGCGAGCGTATGAGCTCGGCGGTAGGCCCGGGCCGCGGCGCCGCTCGGCGGCGCGTTGTGCAAAGCGCGCCGCGGCGCTATCGTCGGCCGCCGAATGCGCCGTTCGAGATTCGCCGGTTCGATGCGGCGGCGGTCGATCGGGGAGCGTGGCCCGGCCGGGCCGAATCCTTCCTTCAGCGTGCGTCTCGCTTCCGTTCGTTGCGGCGACGGTGGACATTGGCATGGGCGCCCGAGGCCTCCGTTCTGGCGTGATCCGCCGCAATGCGTTGTTTATCGGCGCGCCCTGCGCCGAGCAGAGGTTCTCGAATCCGCAATCCCTCGAATCGGCTCTCGCGCCCGGATCTTCGCAATAAGCCATGCTCACATCCCTCATCGTTCGGATCATCGGCTTCTGCGTCGCCCACGCCTGGGCCGTGGTCATGATCGGCCTGCTGGCGGCGGCGGGCGCGTGCTACTATGCCGCGGGCCATTTCCGGCTCAATTCCGACGTCAACGCCGTTCTGCCGAACGATCTCGGCTGGCGCAAACGCGAACAGGCGTTCGAGAACGCCTTTCGCCGGTTCGATTTGATCGAGGTCGTCGTCGAGGCGCCGACCCCCGAGCTGACGGGCGCGGCGACCGCCGAACTGACGCGGGCGCTCGCCGAGGAGAAGACGCAATTCCAGGATGTCGCCAGCATCGGCGGCTCGGAATTCTTCGCCCGGCACGGGCTCCTGTTCCAGTCGAAGGAGGAATTGGAGCGCGATCTGGGCGGCCTCGTCCAGGGCGAACCTCTGATCCGCGACATGGCGACGGATCGAAGCCTGCAGGGGCTGATCGCCGGGCTCGAGGACGCGTTGCTCGGCGTGCAGAACGGCCGCCTGAAACTCGACGACCTCGCGCGGCCCCTCGACGAGGCGTCCGCCACGCTCGAGCAGAGCCTGGCCGGCCGGCCGGCGAGTTTCTCCTGGCGCGTCCTGACCCAGGGCGGGCCCGCCGCTCCCGGCGATCTGCGCGGCTTCATCGAGATTCGCCCGCGGCTCGATTTTCGGGCGCTGCAGCCCGGGCTCGAAGCGAGCGACGTCGTTCGGCGGATCGCGGCCGGGGTCGCGCCGAAATATCAGGCCAGGGTGCGCCTCACCGGCCCGGTCGCGATGTCCGACGAACAGTTCGGCACGATCAAGGAGAATGCGGTTCGCAATGGAATCGTCACCCTGGCGATCGTCGCCGTCATTCTGTGGCTTGCGCTGCGCTCGGGCCGGCTGATCGCCGCGGTGACGGTCAATCTGATCGTCGGACTGGCGTTGACGGCGGCGCTGGGCCTGATGCTCGTCGGCGCGTTCAATCTGATCTCGGTCTACTTCGCCGTCCTGTTCGTCGGGATCGGCCTCGATTTCGGCATCCAGTACAGCGTTCGCTATCGCTCGGAACGTCACGACCTCGGCGATTTGCGGCGGGCGGTCGAGCAGGCCGGCTTCCACGTCGGCGCGCCGCTGACGCTCGCCGCCTTCGCCACGGCGGCGGGCTTTCTGTCGTTCCTTCCCACCGACTACCGCGGGGTGTCGGAGCTCGGATTGATCGCCGGCTGCGGCATGCTGATCGCCTTCGCGACGAGCGTCACGCTGCTGCCGGCCTTGATCTTCGTGCTCGATCCTCCGGGGGAACCGGAGCCGCTCGGCTATGCCGCGCTCGCGCCGGCCGACAATTACATGATGCGTCACCGCCTGGGGATCATCATGGGCACGGCGATCGCGGTCGTCGGCGGCCTGCCGCTCCTCTACTGGCTGAGCTTTGATTTCAATCCGATCGACCTGCAAAATCCCGACGCCGAGGCCACGGCGACCTACCTCGAACTCAGCCGCGACGCCAGCACCGACGCCAATGCGATCCAGGTGCTGGCGCCGTCGCTGGACCAGGCGGACGCGATCGCGGGCCGGATGGCGAAGCTGCCCGACGTTTCCCATGCGATGACCCTGGCGCGATTCATTCCCGAGCTGCAGAGCGAGAAACTTCCGATCATCCGCAACGCCGCCGAAAAGCTCGCAGCCGCTTTCGACCCGCGGAACGCGCAGCCTCCGCCGAGCGACGCCGAGAACCTGGATGCCCTGAACGAGGGCGCCGACAGGCTGCTGGAGGCCGCGGACGATCGGCAGGGACCGGGCGCCGGGGCGGCGAAGAGGCTCGCATCGGCCCTTTCCTCGCTCGCCAAGGCGAGTCCGTCGACGCGCGCCAGCGCCGCGGAGGCGTTCCTTTGGCCGCTCGGCGTCGATCTCGCCGCATTGCAGTCGGCGCTCCAGGCGCAGGCGGTCACGCGCGCGTCGCTGCCGCCCGAACTCGTGGGGGGCTGGGTCGCCGCCGACGGGCGCGCCCGCGTTTCGATCGCGCCCAAGGGGGATCCCGGCGACAACGAGGCGATGCGGCGCTTCGCGCGCGCGGTGCTGGCCGTCGAGCCCGACGCAACCGAAGGACCGATCTCGATCCTGGAGGCGGGCGACCTCGTCGTTCACGCCTTCGTGGAAGCCGGCGCACTGGCCTTGCTGTCGATCGCGATCCTGCTCTGGCTCGTGCTTCGCCGCGTCAGCGACGTGCTGCTCACCCTCATTCCGCTGGCGCTCGCCGGCGTCGTGACGCTCGAGGTCTGCGTCGCGATCGGCCTTAGGCTGAATTTCGCCAATATCATCGCGCTGCCGCTTTTGCTCGGAGTCGGCGTCGCCTTCAAGATCTACTACATCATGGCCTGGCGCGAAGGCCAGACCCACCTGCTCCAGACGAGCCTGACGCGCGCGGTCATCTACAGCGCGCTGACGACCGCGACGGCGTTCGGCAGCCTTTGTTTTTCGAGCCATCCAGGCACTGCGAGCATGGGCAAATTGCTCGTCCTGTCGCTGCTGTGCACGCTTGCCGCCGCCGTGCTGTTCCAGCCCATCCTGATGGGCAAGCCGCGCGGCGCGGCGGCGGGCGCGGAGGCCGAACCCTTCCCCCCACTCACCCAGAGAGGACCAGTACCATGATGATTCTCAGGATCTCGATGGCGGCCGCGATTTTCAGCATCGCGTCTGTCACGTTCGCCGCATCGGGCGGCACGCCCGACGAGCAGGACGCGTGTCGTCCGGACGTCCGCAAATTCTGTCACAAGCTCAAGGAGACGGACGGCGACGACGCTTTCCTCAAATGTCTCCAGGACAATCGAGCCAAGCTGTCGACGCCGTGCCGAACATTGCTGGAGAGCCACGGGCGGTGAGCGGACCGTCGGCGGCCGGCGCGCCTGGGCGCCGAGATTTGTCCATCAATCCGGCGCATTGGTGGGCGACAGGATCGTCTCTCGCCGACATTTTGGGACGTCAATGATGAGGTTTTGTCTAGCGATCCTGGCCGCGAGCGCGGCCTTGGCGACCGCCTACGCCAATCCCGCGCCGAGCCAGACCGCTTCGGGATTTTGGCAGCAGGCCGACGACGACGGTCACGTCGGAGGGTGGTTTCTCTTCGCCGAAAAGAATGGCTTTTTCGAAGGCCGGCTCGTGCGGCTGTTCAAGCGGCCCGGAGAGCAAAAGCTGATCCTGACCTGCCAGAAATGCGAGGGAGATCAGAAGGACGCGCCGATGCTCGGCCTCACGATCGTCAAGGGCATGAAGCGGGACGGCTACAAATACGAGGAAGGCAGCATTCTGGATCCGCGCGACGGGACAGTCTATCACGCCGAGATGGAGATGAGCCCGGATGGACAGAAGCTGTTCGTGCGCGGCTACCTGGGCATTCCGCTGTTCGGACAGACCCAGGTGTGGACCCGCCTTCCCGACGACGTCATCGCCCCCGCCGACGTCCCGAAGGATTCGGTAGGGCCCTCGGCCGCCGCGGCGCAATGACTCCACCGTTCGCCGCGCGCCACGCGCGCGGCGGCCTACGCGCGCCTCGCCGCTTTCAGACCTTCACGCCGGTCAGCGCGAGGAGGACCCGAACCAGGCGCGGCACGCCGGGGCGGAGCACGGCGACGGCCCCGTCGGCGACCACATCGACCGTGGTCGCCCGCTCGACGTTCGTCCAGCGACGATTGGCGTCCGGCCGCTCGAATTGAAGGGCGGCACGCGCGCCGACAGGCTGACTTGGCGTCGTCATGACCTCCTCCACCGCCGCCTCGCCCCCCCTTTACGGGACGCACAAACCGATCGGCGCGCTTTTGGTTCCCCCGCCTGGCGGTTGGTTCTGGTCGACCCTGCCGGCATCGCCTCGCAGACCGTAAGGTCGTGAAGCCGGGTCACGGCCCCGGCCCGGCAATGCCCCTTTCTGGACTATCGTCCGGCGTTGCGCCAAAAATGAGGCCGGGAGCGCCGGGGCTGTTCAAAGCGATCCACGGACGAGGAACGCGATCTCGACGCGTCTCGGCGGCCGCGATCGCAACCGGTTCGAGCCGAGCGTATTATGCATTTTCCCCGTGTCGTGCGCCCCGGACCGGCGGTGCGACGGACCGGGGGGTCGGCGATCGACAGACGGACGGACGCGACGGACACCGGCGCTTCCTGCCGCCAGGGCGATCGATGCCGAAGAGGAAGGCGCGTCGCGATGAACCAGCAAGGGATGCCGACGCACTATCAATCCGGCCGGTCCGGCCGTCGCGTCGCCATCGCGCTCGGGCTCGAGCGTTTCGGACTCCTGCCTCTGCGGGCGCCGCTCCTGACGATTCTGGTGGTAATCGCGTTGGCGACCGCCGCGATAGCCGGGATCGGGCGGATCCAGATCGACGACTCGCTGAGCCAGCTGTTTCGATCCGATACGCCCGAATTCGAACAATTCGACAAGGTCTCGCGTCAGTTTCCGTCGAGCGAATATGACGTGCTGGTCGTGGTCGAAGGCAAGTCGCTGCTGAGGCGCGAATCGGTCGAAATGCTGCGCGCGCTCGTCACCGATCTCCAGCTCGTCGAGGGCGCGCGCGGGATCATCTCCCTGTTTTCGGCGCGTCAGCCGTCCGAGAACGGCGGCATCCCCGCGCCCTTGTTTCCCGAGGAGCTCCCGCGGGGCGCCCAATACGAGCAACTGATCGGCCGCGTGACCAGCAATGAGCTGATCCGCGGCAGGCTCATTTCCGACGACGGCGATCTCGCCCTCATCGTGCTGTCGCTCGACCCGGCGACGGTCGATGGCGCGAAGCTCCAGGCCGCGATCGACGACATCCGCCAGACCGTCCGCGACGACATGGCGGGGTCGGATCTGTCGACGCAATTGTCCGGCGTGCCGGTGATGCAACTCGAAGTCCGCAACGCCCTCGAGCGCGACAGGCTGGTCTATAATGCAGTCGGCCTGCTCGTGGGCTGCGCGATCGCCATCCTGTTCTTCCGGCGCCTCACCTACATGATCGTCGCCGCCGGTCCGCCTCTGCTCGCCATCGTATTCGCGCTCGGCGCTTTCGGATGGCTCGGCTTCCGTCTCAGCCTGTTCCTGAACCTGATGACCCCGCTGATCATGGTGATCAGCTTTTCCGACAGCATGCAGCTGACCTTCGCGGCGCGCGACCGCATCCTGGCGGGCCAGGACGGACGGTCGGCGTTCCGCGAAGCGATTCTCGTGGCGGGGCCGGCCTGCGTGCTGACCCACGCGACCGCGGGCCTGTCCTTCCTCGGCCTCCTGTTCTCCAACTCCGAAACAATTCGCGCTTTCGGCGAGGCGGGTTTCGCTGCTTCCGCGATTGCGCTGGCGACCGTGCTCGCCCTCGTGCCCGTGCTCGGCGTCCTGCTCGTTCGCCCCGAACCGGCTTCCGTCGCGAGGCCGGCGCGCGCCGACCTCGGGGTCGAGGCGCTGCGGCGGTTTTGCGGCTGGGTGGCCGCGCGGATGGTCCGCCGGCCCGGCGCCTACGGGCTGGCGGGCGTGGTCGTCGTCTGCGGCCTCGCGCTCGTCTACGCGGGGCTCGAACCGCGCTATCGTCTGGCCGACCAGGTGCCCGACGCGCAGCAGGCGGTGCAGGCGAGCGGCCGCCTCGACGCGAAGCTCGCGGGTTCGAATCCGATCGACGTGCTGGTCGAGTTTCCGCCCGGCGCCACCCTCTATTCGCGCGAGACGCTCGACGTGATCGCTGAGGCCCATCAGGCGCTCGAACGACAACAGGGGGTCGGCAACGTCTGGTCGCTCGAAACCCTGCGCCGCTGGCTTGCGCACAGGCTGGGCGCTTCGGACGTCGCGACGCTGAAGCAGTATGTCGAGCTTCTCCCGCGCTACCTCGTGCGCCGCTTCGTCTCGGAGGACCAGCGGGCGGTCATCATCGCGGGCTTCGTCCCCGACAAGGACTCGGCCCGGCTGCTTCCGATCGTCGATCGATTGGACGCCACGCTCGCCGAGCTTCGCGCCCGCCATCCCGGCTATACGATCGCAGTGACCGGCCTGTCGGTCATCGCCGCGCGCAACAGCGCCGCGATGATCGACAAGCTCAATCGGGGCCTCACGTTGGAGTTCATCTTCGTGGCCGCCTTCATCGGCCTCGCCTTCCGCTCGTTTCCGGTCATCCTGGCGGTCCTGCCGCCGGGGATATTTCCAATCCTGACCGCCGGCGCCTTGCTGCGATTGCTCGGCGACGGCCTGCAGTTCTCCAGCGTCATCGCCCTGACGGTTTCGTTCGGCCTCGGCCTCAGCGCCACGATCCACTTCCTCAACCGGATGTGGCGCGAGGATCGCGCCGACGCGGACCCGGCGATTGCGGTGGAGCGGGCGACGATGCTCGTGGGGCCGGCGCTGATCCTGACCTCGATCGTGCTGGCGTGCGGGCTGGCGGCTCTGGCCTTCTCCAGCCTTCCCCTGCTGCGCCTGTTCGGCTGGCTCAGCGCGTTTGCGATGCTCGCCGCGCTGGTCGGCGACCTGCTGATCCTGCGTCCGACGATCACGTTCCTGATGCGCCTCGGTCGAAAATTCACGCGGGTCGGGCCGCGGGATCGCCGGGGCCGCACCGCATATCTCGATCCGAACCTTGAAGGAGGCAATGGTGTCAGCATCTAGCATCGGAGCAGCCAGGCGCTCCCTGATCGGCGCGACCGTCGTGGCGGCCGGATTCGCATCGGCTCTGGCGCTCGCGCCGCAGGGCGCCGCGGCGCGAATCGAAGGCCCGTTCGCCAAATTCTCCGGCGCGTGGCGAGGCGGCGGCGAGATCCTCGGCGCGAACGGGGCGCGCGAACCCATCTCCTGCCGCGCCAAATATGAGGTGACGGAAAGCGGCGTCGGGCTCTCCCAGTCGCTCGTTTGCGCGAGCGACAGCTTTCGGTTCGATATCCGCAGCAACGTCGTCGCCGATGGACCGGCGGTGCAGGGCCGATGGCAGGAAACGACGCGCGATGTTTCGGGCGACGTCACGGGCCGGGTCGTCGACGGGGACTTCGAGGGAAGCGTCGCGGGGCCGGGCTTCACCGCGGAACTGTCGCTGAAAATGAGCGGCCGAAGGCAGGCCGTGAACATCACGCCGCACGGCGGCGACATAGCGAACGTCGTGATCGTTCTGTCGCATGAGCGATGAACGGCGCCCCGGCGTCGAGCCGCGGCCGGGCCGCGCGACCAGGGCGAGCCGCCGCCTCGCTGACCCGGCGCGCGGCGACGCCCGGCCGGCGGGAGGAGATTGCCGACAGAGCGAATCGCCCGCGAAAACCAGGGCTGAGGCGAGAGGATTCCCGAGCGGGCGCCGCGGCCAGGACAATGTCCCGGGTTAAGCCGGAGGCGGTCGCCCCGTCGTCCGCAAACGCGGTTCCCTTGCGAACGGTCATGCCGGCTCGACCGGCGCCGAGGACGTGGTCGCCGCCTCCGCGCCGGGCTCGGACGGCGCCTGCCGCCTCATTGCCAGCCTCCGCAACGCGGCCGGCTTCGGATTGATCGCAACCCCATCGATCGCCTCGAGCGCGCCGGCCCTGTTGAGCGTATGCAGTCGCCCGCCGGGCCACAGAGCGTCCGGGACGATCGGGGCCGACAGCGTCTGCGCAAACCCTCGCGGATCGAGACGGTCGATGCGGGCCAGGCGCAGGGCGCGGCCGTAGCCCCGCGCGCAGTCCTGCACGGGGCGCCATGGCGCGCCCGCTCTGTTGGTCACTGCGCCCGCCGGGCGGGCCCCGCCGGCGTCGATCAGGACGGGGTTGGCGGCATGTTCGCGCCATGGCCCGAAGAGGCTCGGCGCGTGATGGATCGTCAGCGTGTCCGAATAGCCGCCGATGTCCTCGCGCACCGTGGACATCATGTAGAACAGGCCGTCGTGTCGGAAGATCGTCGAATCCGACGCTTCGACGCCTTCGAGCAGCGCCGCGCTGCGCTCCCATCGTCGCGGGAATTCGACGCAGCGGTAGAGCGTGACCTGCCTGGAGCGCGAACTCTCCGGGACCATCCACAATTGGCCCTCCGCCTCGATCAGGAACGGATAGGACAGGTGCCAGGGCTCCTCGAGGACGGGGAAGACCGCGCCGACCGGCCCGTGCGGGCCGAATTCGACCGCCGAAATGGCGCCCTTGCCGAGGCGATGGTCGAAATCCTCGAAGAACAGATAGCTGCGCCCGCCGCGCGTGATCGGGAAGGGATCGGCGAAAAAGCGCCCGCCGGGGTCGCCGAGGACGTTCCATTTCGGACCGCCGAGATCGCCGCGCTCCATGACCCCGGGCCCGTCATGGAGCCGCCAGCCGATCCGCCAGTGCGGCGCATGACAACACAGGTGATAGAGCCGCCGCGCGAACTGGCCGAGTTCGACGCGCGCGCCATAGCGCGCGAGGCCGGCCGCCGACCCGACGAGCGGTCGACCGCGCGGGCGCGGCGCGGATCTTTCCGGCGCGCCGATCGCGTCGCGCAGCAGCGCCATCGCGCGCGAATAGACCGCGTCCATGCCGCCCGTCAGACCTTCGGCGGCCTCCAGCGAGGGGGTGCCGGCGCAGACGATCTGCCCTGTCGCGCAATTCTCGATCGCGATTTCCGGCGCCCGGCCGCCGGTCAGAGCGCCGATCATGGCGTCCTCGGACGGCGCCCCATCATAGAGCGGCCTCAGAATCGGACCCCGCGACGCGGTGGCGTCGGGGCGGCCGGAGAGATCGAGCACGACATCGGGGGCTCCGGTCGCCGGAGCCCCAAAATCCTCGGCGCCCAGAGGATCGCAGAGCGCCTCGCGGCCCGAACGCGCGATCATTCGCTCGAAGCCGAGCAGCAGCGCCGCGCCGGCGGACGGCTTCTCGCCGTCGACCAGCAGCAACGAAACGCCGGCGTCCGGAAACTGCCGGGCGAGCCGATCGCGCAGCAGCCGATGGAAGCGCCGGACGCCGACGCGCGAAACTTCAATCGCGATGCGCACGGCCGCCCTCGATCAGCGCCGCGATCAGCCGGGCGTAGGCGTCGGTCATCCCGTCGAGCGGAAAGCGCCCTTTGAGACGTCGCCCGACGGCGCCGAGGCCGGCGGCCAGTTCGGGATCGCCCAGCACGCGTCGGACCGCGCCCGCGAAAGCGGCGGTGTCGCGCGCCTCGACGAAGATCGCACAGGGCAGGCCGTCCACGCCGAGCACTTCCCTGAGCACTTCGAGGTCGTTGGCGACCACAGGCAGTCCGACCTGCGCGGCCTCCACGGGGGCGAGCCCGAAAGTCTCGGCCCCGCTCGGGAAGACGAAACAGTCCAGAGTGGCGAGGAAGACGCCGATCCTCGCGGGGGCCAATTCGCCGAGGAAATGGACGCGCGCGCTCACGCCGAGGTCGCACGCGAGGCGCCCGAGGCGGGCGCGGTCCGGACCCTGGCCGGCAAGGGCGAGGTGGACCTCCGCCAGGAGTGGAAGCAGTGCGATCGCGGCGTCGATCTGCTTCAGCGGATGCAGCCGCGCCGCGCAACCGACCAGCGGGACGTTCGCCGGCAGGCCGAGTTCCGCCCGCGCCGCACCCTTGCCGATGCCGGCCGTCTTGTCCTCGAAACCGTGATCGATCCGCAGCACGCGGTCGCGATACCCAGCCGGATGGGCGGCGAACATGGC
This sequence comes from Roseiarcus sp., assembly GCA_050013915.1. Classification (GTDB taxonomy): domain Bacteria; phylum Pseudomonadota; class Alphaproteobacteria; order Rhizobiales; family Beijerinckiaceae; genus Roseiarcus. The sequence continues at coordinate 14,772 of JBEKEI010000045.1, read as the reverse complement.
GGCGCTGAAGGCCGAGTTCACGACGATCCGGTCATAGGCCCCGCGCCGCCCGAGCATCCTGTCGATCGCGGTCGCCCAGCGCGGCATCATCGCGCCGGCCGACGTCTGATTGGCGATGACCGCCCGCGCGCCGGCGAGCCGCGCGACCGGGGCGCCGATGATGTTGCCGTAATGCTGGAAGGTGACGACCGCGGCGGGCCGCATGATCCGCAGGATGCGATAGAGGCGAAACAGCAGACGCAGGAGGCTCCACGGGCCGGTCGGTCGTTCGGCGGCGCAGAAGTCGACGCCGGCGCCCGCGTCGAACGAAGCGGTGCGGCGGAAGAAGAACACCTGCCGCACTTCATAGCCGCGCGTCGCCAGATCGGCGCCGATCAGGCGCGAGATCTGCTGGGCGCCGGCATTCTCGGCCTGCGTCTGAACCAGGGCGACGCGCGGGGACGGCGATCCCGCGCTCATGTCGTCCTCGCCAGGGGAGGCGCGTCGCCGGCGCCGCCGGCCTTCTCCCGCCCGTGCGGCGCCACAAGCCGGTCCACCGCGCCAAACGTCAGGCCTGCGAACGCGAGCGCGAGGCCGAGCGCGAGTGGCGCGAACCAGGCCTCCTCCTGGAACAGTCCGTTCACGAGAATGATCGCGATCGACGCCGTCGCCAGCGTGAGCGAGGGCGCGCGCAGACGCTCGGACAGCCGCCAGGCGACGCGCGCGAGCCACAGATAGATCGCGATGACGACGATCCCGGCGACGCCCATCTGGTAGAGAAGCACGCCCGCCGCACTCTCGACCGCGACGTCGGTCGAGCCCTGCCGCTGGTACCAGCTCCAGTCGAAGCTGGCGATGTCGGTCGAAAGATTGCCTCCAGCGCCGAGCGTATGGCCGGCGGGCTCGCTCAGGAATCCGTTTATCCCGCCGATCAACCCGAGGACATGGAAGTCGCCGGAGCGCAGCCCGGTGAGGAAGACGAAGGCGGCGTAGCCGAACAGCGCGATCGCGAGGCCGGCGGGCGACGCGACGCCGCGCACGAAGCGGCCGGCGAGGCAATAGGCGAGCGACAGCGCCAGCAACGCCAAGGCGCCCTTGGCCCCGATCGCCAGCAGCAAAGGCGCCGCCGCGAGCGGGAGCGCGAAGCGTCCGTGGACGGCCACGAACGCGCTGAGGATGGCGAGCGCGTAGCCGAAGCTGATCGGGTGGAAGTTCGGCCCCTGCAGCCGGACGACGCTGAGATGCAGGTCGTCCAGGAGGTCGGTGTTGAACAGCTTGGTGGCGAAGAGATCGAGCGTGTCGCCGACGACCGCCCCCGAAGCGCGCGCGTCCCGTTCGAACTCGACGCTTTGGCGCTGGGCGGCGGAGGCGAGGTCCCAGTAAGTCCAGCCGTTGGTCAGATCGAGCCAGAGGCGCGGCGCGATGAGTTCGAAATAGCCGCAGACGACCAGCATGCCCAGCAGCAGCGCGGCGATCCCGCGCATCGGCAGTTCGCGCCTCGATGCGACGAGCAGGCAAATCTGAAACAGCAGGATCGGCAGGCCGATGTTGCGCAGGTAGATCGCCGCGCCGCGCGAATCGATCGGCAGGCCCAGGACGAAATACACGCCCGCCAGCGCGAGACCGGCCGCCGTCACCACGATCATGCGCCGGACGAACCAGGAGGGGCGGTCCCGGCCGACCGCGAGACGGGCCATGATCGTCGCCCACAGACCCGCCGTCGTCACGAAATCATAGGCCTTCAGCGCGTCGAGATCGGAATATTGCGTGGCATATGGCGAGGCCATGGCGATGAACGTCGACTGGAACAGGAAGGCGACGAACAGGACGATCGGCGCGGCGCGCTCGCAAAACAGCCCGACCGCGCATGACGCGGCCAGGCAGAAGGCCACGGCCAGCGGCTGACCGATCTGATGCAGCAGGATCGGCGCGCCGGTGATGGCGAAGGCCAGGCCAGTCTGCAGCGCCAGATCCAGCGGCTGCCTGGCCGAGGCTTCGCGCGTCTGCCGCCGAGCGTTCATTCGCGCCGCGACCCGCTCATGGAAAATCCGCCCGTATTCAGGTCCGGAAGGCTTCTGCGACAGCATACTTAACCAATGCTTAACGCTTCGTGTATCTCCTGACTGAAAGGCGCGACACGGCCGCGGCGCCGTGACGGTGGATTTTGTTCGATGGTCCAGTTCAAGGAGACGCCGCGGCGCCTCGGCGTCGGCGCGGGTCAGCCGCTCGAATTGTGGGCCGACCCCGCGCGGCCGGCGATTCCGAGAGCGCCCGATTGGCGCACCGTCGTTGCGCTCGCGCGGCGCAACCAGCGTCTGATCGTCGCGACGGCGATCATCGTCGCCATACTGTGCGCCGTCGCGATCATGATGACTTTCAATCAATACGTCGCCACCGCGACCATCCTGTTCGACCCGCGCAACGCCAAGGTCACCGCCGCGGAGGAAGTGCTCCCGGACATCGGCCCCGATTCGGTCGCGATCGAGAGCCTGGTCCAGGTGGCGAAGTCGGACGGCTTCCTCGGCGCGCTGGTCGAGCGCGAGGGGCTTTCGAGCAATCCCGAATATGGCGGAAGCGGGAGTTCGGCCGCCGAACGCGGCGACGCGGCGATCGAGAAGCTGCACGACCGGCTGACGATCCGGCGACGCGGCTCCACCTACGTGGTCGACGTGTCGATAAGGACCAGCGAGGCGCAACAGAGCGCCCGGATCGCCAACGCCGCCGCCGCGATGATGGTCGAAACCGAGACCAGTCTGCGCGCCGGCGCAAACCAGCGCGCGGCTGATTTCATCGGCGGCAAACTCATCCAATTGCGCGAGCGCGTCAACGCGGAGGACGCGGCCATCGCCAAGCTGAGGGCCGAACTGAAGATCACGGACGCGGGGCAGGGCGAAGTGCTGCAGGAGCGTCGGGTCACCGAACTGAACCAGCAGCTCGCGCTCGCCGACGCCCACGCGAACGAGGCCAAGGCGCTCGTCGATCAACTGCGCGACGTCAATCTCGTCGCCGGCGCCCTTCCGAGCGCGATCCAGTCGTCGGTGCTCAGCGGGCTTCGCGCCGAGTATGCGCGTCTGACCCGCGAGGCCGCCGATCGCGAGACGGTGCTCGGGGCGCGTCATCCCGATGTCGTCGCGACCAACGCCCAGCTCGGCGAAGTCCGGCGCCAGGTCGCCGCCGAGAAGGATCGGCTCATAGCCTCGGCCAAGGCCGACTATCTCGAGGCGCACAAGCGTGAGGCCGCGCTCGCGGAGGAGCTGCGCAAGGCCCAGGCCGACAGCGGCGCCACCGATCAGCAGGCCGCGCAGCTGCGCGATCTCGAGCGGACCGAGAAGTCCGACCAGGCGGTCTACGAGCAGTTGCTGGAACGCCAGCGGGCGCTCAGCGAAATGAAGGGTCTGACGAGCGACGACATTCGGGTCGTGTCGCCGGCCATCGCGCCGACGCGGTCGAACGCGCCGAGACTTCCGCTGATTCTGGCGGCTTCCGGCATGATCGGTCTGTTCGCGGGCTTCGCCGTCGCCTTCGCACGCGAGGCGTGGGAAAGATCGTCCGCCTCGACATCGGCCGCGGGTCGGCCCGCGGCCGATGTCGGGGCGGACGCCGTCGTGCCGTTGCTCGCGCTCGCGCCCGCGCGCGACGGGCGCCCGACCGATCGCGAGACGGCGGAATGGTTCGAACGGATATGCGCATCCGGGCTCCTGCGTCGGGTCGCCGATGGCGGCGTTCTGCTCGTGACCTCGCCGAGCGGGGGCGAGGGCAAGTCGACCGTCGCCGCCAATGTCGCCGGTTGTCTGGCCCGCGGCGGCGCGGACGTGCTGCTGATGCGGATGTCGCCCGGCGACGTCCAGGCGCGGCGCCGCGAACTCGGCCTCGTCGATGTCGCAGCCGGGACCTGCCTGCTGGACGAGGCCGTGCTCTGGTACGGCGACGATGCGCCGAGCGTCCTTCCGCTCGGCGGATCGCGCGAGTCCGCGGTTCGAAGAGACGCGTTCTTGTCCGGCGCTGCATTGCGGAGCGTCATTCATGACTGCCGCCGGGATTTCCACACGGTGGTCATCGATGCGCCGTCGGTGCTCGCGGCGCCCGCGCTGCGCGTGCTCGGGCGCCGCGTCGACGCGGTCCTGATGGTCGTCGAATGGGGCAAGACCGACGCCGCTCTCGTCGACGAGGCGATGGAATGCTTCGAACCGCGGAAGGTTGGCGTCGTTGTCAACAAGGTCGACCTGGAGCGGTACGAGGGCTCCGCGCCGCTCGACGGCAACTCCGCCCAAGGCCCTGCGGCTCTCATGCGTGCGACGCCGGTTGCGCGGCGACGGGGTGCGACGCCACCCGGCTCGGCAGGATCGCGAGCGCGGACGCGTCGACCCCGCAACGTCGTCGACAGAGAAAACTGACCCCGATCATCACCGGGGCGCTGACGATCGCCCAGCCGAACGCGGCTCCGGCGGCGCCCCAGCGGGGCGCCAGGTAGAGCATCAGGAGGAGTCTCAGAGCCAGCGAGAGGACGGCGATGCGCGACCAGAGGCGTTCTTCGCCGGTCACGACCAGTATGCCGGAGGCGGGGCCGCACAGCGTGATGACGAAGCTCGCGGTCGCCAGCGTGACCAGCGGCGCGCAGCCGGCGGCATAGGCTGGGCCGAAGACCGACAGGATCGGCGACGCCGCTGCGACCAGGACGAGGAAGAGCGGCGCGCCGAGCACCACGACGATGGTCATCACCGAACGCAGAATCTTCTGAAGCCCGTCTGTTTCCCCGGCGAAATGAAGCGAGCCGGCATGCGTGACGGTATAGGTGTTCAGGCCCGTCGAGATCATCGCGAACACGTTTGCGATTCGCGCCGCGATGAAATATTTCGCCGCCTCGGCCGGCGCGACGAGAAGGCCCAGCAGCACCACTTCGGCATATTGTCCCATCGCCTCGACGCTCGCCGACAGGCACATACGGCGGGCGCGCTCGAACCATGCCCGCCAGGCGAACATCGGGCGCGCGAGGGCGACTTCGCCCGGGAACGCCCTCGAAGTGGCGACGCACTGGATCGCGATCGACAGGGCCATCCCGGCGGCGGCGGCGAAGAAGAAGATCGCGAGCGACATGCCGCCGCGCAGCTCGAGCGCGACGACGATCAGCAGAACCACCCGCCACGTCAATTCCCGGTTGATCTCGGACATGCGAAAGCCATGGATCGTCCGGCACGAGTGCGAGGAATAGTGGAGCATGGCCTGGGCGGCCAGGAACGCCGCCGCGGCGGCGAGCGCCGTCGGGCCGAGCGGCGCGCCGATCCAGCGGTTGACGACGACCAGGCCCAGACAGGCCGCGAGCGTCGCCGCCGCGCTGGCGAGCCAGCCGAACCGGTAGGCGCCGGCCATCAGGCCGAAGCGGCGTCCGCTCGCATATTCCGCCCAGGATCGGACAATCAGGTTTTCCTGGCCGAACGCCGCCGCGACGGCGAGGCAGGAGAGCACGTTGAACCAGATCGCGATCTCGCCGAACGCGGCGGCGGGCAGCGCGCGCGCCGCGAGCGTGAACACGACGATCATCAGGATCGCGCCGCCGCCCTTGATCGCCAGGGCGAGAATCGCGCCGGTCATCGCCGCGTCGTCGCCGACGGCGCGCTCGAGGCGTTCGAGGCGGCGGCCGATCCGCGTGCGCGCGCTCATCCCGGCAGCAGCGCTTCGATCAGCGGGAAATCCGGTCGGCCGGCGTCGTCGAGCAGCCCGAAGCCCTGATCATATTCCCAATGCGTCCAACCGAAGCGGTTGGCCTGCGCCGCCTCGCGGACGCTCCTCAGCCAGGCGAGCCGCGCCGCGCGCGCGGCCTTGAATCGCAGCGCCCCGAATTCGTTGAGCACGACGGGCGCGCGATGGTCGCGGCTCCAGGCGGCGAGCGGCGCGAATTGGGCGTCGATCGCTTGCGCGGTCCACGGCCGATCGAGGGCGCGCTCGATCGACAGCGCGAGATCGGCCTCGCCGCGCGCGCGCAGGCCGTCGAGCAGCCGGACGATCTCCGGATCCCCGCGCCGGGCGGGAAACGGCACGCCCTCGAGGCGCGAGAGCGGATCGCCGGCGTCCCAGGTGAGCCCCTGGTGGGTGAAGGCCATCGGGTCGTAATAGTGAAAGGCGTAGACGACGTTGCCGTCGTCGAGCGGGCGCCAGGCGGCGAGCGCCTCGACGCGCTGGTAGGGCGCAGGCCCGACGATGAAGGTCGTCGACGGCAGGCGGGCGCGCAAGTCCTCGACCAGCCTGGCGGCCTGGGCGCGCCAGATCGCATCTTCGGTCTGCGGCTCGTTGAGCAGTTCGGCGAACACGCGGTCGGCGGGCAGGCGTCGGATCGGCCTTGCGAGATTGCGCCATCCCTCGCGCAGCGAAACAAGTGCGGCCTCCGGATCGGCGCGATGCAACCGGCCGAAATCGAGACCGGGATGCATGTCGGCGCTGACGACGAAATCCAGTTCGAGCAGCAGCTCGGCGGCGGCGGCGAAATCGGCGATCGCCGCCTCGATCGCCGCGGGCGGCGAGAACCGCGACATCAGCCGCTCGCCGCCAATCGGCAGCCGCACGTGGGTCATGCCGCGGGCGCGCAGCCAGCCCAACACGCCGCGGTCGGGCGCCTGCGAACGGCGCGCCGGGACCTGGTCGGGAAGATTGAACCCGCGGGCGATACTTGCGACGCGCGCGTCGAGGTCGGCGGCGCGGGCGCGCCGCGGCGCGAGCGTCGCGGCGCCGATCATGGCGAGCGCCGCGCGCCTGCCGACCCGCGCGCTCATCGCATGCCCCTGACCATCAGCAGCAGAGCGTGCGGGTTGGTCAGGGCGTAGCGGAGGAACAGCCGCCTCGGCTCGCAGGCCACTCTGAACAGCCATTCGAGCCCGGTTCGCTGCATCCACAGCGGCGCGCGCGGCCTGGCGAGCGAGAGAAAGTCGAACAATCCCCCGGCGGTCTTGACGATGCCGACGCCCCGCAAGGCGGCCAGATTGCGCAGGCAGAACTGGTGTTCGAGCGGCGCGCCGAGCGAAATCCACAGCACGTCCGGTTTCAGTCGGGCAATTTCCGCGACGATCGCCGGCTCCTCCGCGGGCGAGAAATAGCCGTTGCGGCGCCCGGCGATGCGCAGGGTCGGATGGGCTGCGCGGGTATTCTCCACGGCCGCGCGGTTCGCCTCCTCGATTCCGCCCAGAAGATAGAACGACAGGCCGGCGCGCGCCGCCAGCCTGGCGACGGCCGGGAAGAGGTCGGTGGTCGCGACCCGTTCCGGCAACGGATTCGCGCACAAGAAGCGCGACAGGAACACGAGCGGCTGGCCGTCGGCGTTGACCGAATCGGCGCTCAGCAACGTTTCGGCGAGCTGGGAATCGCGCGCGCAGAGCGAAATGATATGTCCGTTCACCGAAGTCGAGAAGATCGGCCGCTCGGCGGCGACCCGCGCGTCGCTGAGGCAATAGTCGACGAACGCCTGCGCGGTCTCCTCCAGCGCCACCGCGTCGATCGGCAGCCGGCCGACATGGGCGACCGGCCGCCGGTCCGGGCGCGGCGCCATGACCGCCAGTCGCATCGCTCCGCTCCATCGTCGATGGAATTGTCGCGGCGGGGGCAAGGCGCGTGCCTCCCGAATCGGGACGGCGCCGGGCGGCGGCGGCCGGGGGCGTGAATTTCGCCCGACGTCCCGCGCCGATGGAGCCCGCGCGCCGGCCGTTCGCCGTCGGCGCGCCGCTTGCGACGAACCCGCCTGGGCGCGCTCGCCACGGCGCGAAATCGTCGATCTGTCCTGAAATGGAGCAGCAGGCCATGCGATCCGCGAGCGAATCGACCGCCGCGCCCGCCGCGGCCGGCCAGGCTCGGGCCGGTCGCGACCGCCGGCTGCGGCGCGGGCGCGCGACGGGCGCCTCGCGGGCGATCTACGCGGTCGGGATCGGCTGTCTGGCGGCGCTGTGCGATTTCGGGGCGGTGACGTTCGCGGCCGCCGCGTCCCCCCTCCTCTATCGCGCGGCGACCCTGGGGCTTGCGCCCGCGGTCGAGCCGGTCGCCGGCATCGGAATCGTGGTCGGCGCGCTCGTCGTCATCTGCAACGTCCAGCGCGGCGAATATGCGATCCGGCGGTTCGACTCGCTGTCGGGTCATTTCGGCCGCTGCTTCACCGTCTGGAACATCGCCTTCTTCTTCGCGCTGGCGCTCGGCTTCGCCACCAAGACGACGGAGGCGTTCTCGCGCGGCGCCACCGGCGTCCTCTATGGCGCCGGCCTGCTGGCGCTCGCCGGCGGGCGCGCGGCGATCGTCGGCCTCGTCGAAGCGGTCCGACGGCGGGGATTGCTGGTCCGTCGCCGGCTGGTCTTGGTCGGCTTCGAAGCCCCGCTGTCGACGCTGGCGCGCCGCGTCGACGGCTCGGAATCGGGCATGGAGGTCGTCGCCGCGATCACGCTGCGCGAGAGCGCGGCCGATCTGCGCGACGATCTCGCGCTGATCGCCGCGACGGTGCGGATGGTGCGGGCCGACGATGTCGTATTCGCGATTCCCTGGGCGCAGACCGCCGTGATCGAAGCCTGCGTCGACGCCTGCCTGCGCACGCCCGCGGAGATTCATCTCGCGCCCGAGTCGATTCTCGACCGGTTCGCCGACGCCGAAGTCGTCCGCCTCGGACCGATCTGCGGCCTCGGCCTCGCGCGCCGCCCGCTCTCGCCGCTGCAACGGTTCGAGAAGCGCCTGTTCGATCTGACGATCGCCGCGCTCGGGCTCGTGGCGCTCGCCCCGCCTGTTCGATCTGACGATCGCCGCGCTCGGGCTCGTGGCGCTCGCCCCGCTGTTCGTCGTCGTGGCGCTGCTCGTCCGTCTCGACGGCCCGGGCCCCATTCTCTTCATCCAGCGGCGCTACGGTTTCAACCGCGAGCCGTTCGGGATCGTCAAGTTCCGGACGATGGCGGCGATGGAGGACGATGCGCAACTGATCTCGGCGACGCGCTTCGATCCGCGCGTCACCCGCGTCGGCGCCGTTCTGCGGCGCGCCAGCATCGACGAACTGCCGCAATTGCTCAACGTGCTGGCCGGCGACATGTCGCTGGTCGGTCCGCGGCCCCATGCGATCGCCCACGACCAGCGCTACGAGGGCCGCATCGCCCGCTACGCGCGCCGCCACAACGTCAAGCCCGGCATCACCGGATGGGCGCAGGTGTGCGGGCTGCGCGGCGAAATCGTCGGCGAGGACAAGATGCGCCGGCGCGTCGAGCACGACCTCTACTACATCGACAATTGGTCGCTGTGGCTCGACCTGAAAATCATCGCGATGACGATCCTGTCGCCCAAGACCCATTCCGACGCCTATTGAGCGCGGCGACCGGCTCGTCCTCCTGCGCTTGGCCGGCGAAGCGCTGGCCGTGCGCGACCGCCTTGCGCATCACGCTCGACAGCGCGGCGCCCGGCAGCGCCTCGGGCGCGACCCAGTAGCAGCCCTCGGGCGCCGGCGCGCTTGCGCCGATCCGCGCGACATAGATGTTGAGGGCGAGCGAGAAATGGGTGAACGCCTGTTCGACGAGTCCCGGCGCCAATCGCCACGACGCCGCGAACGGCGCCGCGCCCGCCGCCCGCTCCGGCTCGAAATCGCTGGTCCAGGCGGTGCCCGGCAATTCGACGGTGCCGCCGAGCAGCCCCTCGGGCGGGCGGGTGCGCAGCAGCACGCCGCCGTCGGCGCGCTGGGCGAAGAAGGCGGCGCCGCGGCGCTGCGGCCGCGCCTTGCGCGCCTCCCGGCGCGGATAGGCCGCCGGGTCGCCGCGCGCCGCCGCCGCGCAATCCGGCCGGAGCGGGCAGCGCCCGCAATCGGGATTGCGCGGGGTGCAGATCGCCGAGCCGATATCCATCAGCGCCTGGGCGAAATCCCCCGGCCGGTCGGCCGGCGTCAGCGCGACCGCAGCGCTGGCGATGACGGCCCGGGCCCTGGCGATTGGCGCCTCGATCGCGTTGAGGCGGGTTAGTATGCGCGCGATATTGCCGTCGACCGGCGCGGCCGGTTCGTCGAAGGCGATCGCCGCAACCGCCGCCGCCGTATAGGCGCCGATTCCGGGCAGCGCGCGCAGTTCGGCCTCGCGTCGCGGGAACACGCCGCCGGCCGCCGCGATCGTCCGCGCGCAGGCGTGCATGTTGCGCGCGCGCGAATAATAGCCGAGGCCGGCGAAGGCGCGCATGACGTCCTCGAGCGGCGCGGCGGCGAGCTGTTCGACCTGCGGCCAGAGCGTGCGGAACCGCTCGAAATAGGGAATGGCCGCCGCCGCCGTCGTCTGCTGCAAGAGGATTTCGGACAGCCAGACGAGATAGGGGTCCTGCCGCCGGCCGCGCTCGGCGCGCCACGGCAGCGTCCGCCGGTGGCGATCCCACCAGGCGAGGACGCGCCGCGATTGCGCCCGCAGGCCGCGCGGGGCTAGACTATCGCTCATGGAGCCGATCCTAGGCGAAGGCGATCGATGACGAAACCGCTGCGCTGGAAGGCGCGCGGGCCGGCCCCGCTCGCCCAATTCGTCGCCGACCTCGTCGCGCCGGCGCTCGCGCGCCAGGGCCTCGGCGAGACCGGCCTGGTTTCCGCCTGGCCCGAGATCGTCGGCGCCCGGATATCCCGGGGCTGCCGCCCGATCGAAATCCAATGGCCGCCGCGTCCCACGCGGCGCGATCCCGAAGCGGCGGTCGCGCCGGCGACCCTGGTGCTGCGCGTCGAAGGCGCCTTCGCGCTGGAGGCCCAGCACGCCGCCGCGGTCATCGTCGAGCGCGTCAACGCGCATCTGGGCTGGCGCTGCATCGGCAAGATCGCGTTCCGCCAGGGCCCGCTCGCCGCGGCGCCGGGCCGCGCATCGGCGGTCGCGCCGCCGAGCGCGCAGGCGAGCGAGCAAGCGCGCCGCTACGCCGCGCCGATCGAAGCGGAAGACTTGCGCGATGCGGTGACCCGCCTGGGCGCGCGCGTGATCGAGCGCGGCGGCGGCGCGCGCTAGCGCGCGCCAGGGGAGCGGCCGGCAATTTCCAGGCGGATGAAATCTCGACCCGTCGCAAAGTCGTCAAGATGAACGGCCTCGGCAATGCGATAACGGTGATCGACCTGCGCGGCGCCGAAGCGGCGGTGTCGGCCGACCAGGTGCGGTTCATCCATGGCGTCCCGGGCCTTGCTTTCGACCAGTTGATGGTCCTGTCCGACCCGCGCCGGGCGGGAACCGCCGCGTTCGTCCGCATATTCAACAATGACGGAAGCGAGGCGGGCGCCTGCGGCAACGGCACGCGCTGCGTCGCCTGGCTGCTGATGCGCGGAGGGGCGACGCGCGAACTCAGCCTCGAGACCGGGGCCGGCGTCCTCGACTGCCGGCGCGAGGGCGAATTCTCGTTCCGGGTCGACATGGGTGCGCCGCGCCTCGGCTGGGCGGAAATTCCGCTCGCCCATCCCGTGCCGGACACAAGCCGGGTCGACCTGAGAATCGAAGGCGTCGCCGATCCCGAGCTTCGCACCGCCTCGACGGTCAACATGGGCAATCCGCACGCGATTTTCTGGACCCGCGACCTCGCCGCCCATGATCTCGCCCTCTGCGGCCCGCTGCTGGAGAAGCATCCGATGTTCCCGGAGGGGGCCAACATCTCCCTCGCCGAGGTCGTCGCCCGCGACCATATCCGCCTGCGCGTCTGGGAGCGCGGCGTCGGCCTGACCCTCGCCTGCGGCTCGGCCGCCTGCGCGGCGCTGGTCGCGGCCGTGCGCGACGGCCTCGCCGACCGCGCGGCGCGCGTGACTCTGCCGGGCGGCGATCTGACGATCGCCTGGCGGACGGCCGACGATCACGTGCTGATGACCGGCCCGGTGGCGCTGGAGCGGGAGACTTTCATCGATCTCTAGCCGATATTGCCTTGGCGGCGACCCTGTGGCACAAGGCCCGCGTCCTGTCCGAGCCCCGCGTCGCGGATCCCTCTGAAGTGGCGACGCTGCCGTAGCTCAGTGGTAGAGCACTCCCTTGGTAAGGGAGAGGTCGAGAGTTCAATCCTCTCTGGCAGCACCATTAAAGTCCTTGAAATCGTAAATAGCTATTGCCAAACAGCGTCTATCGTCCATCCTGCTGTTACAAAGCTGGCCAAGGGACGCGGCGAAATGACCGGCAAGATGCGGCAGCGCTGGCCGAAGCTGATCGCCCTCGCCGCCTAGCGGCGCGCGTCGAGTAAATTGGCGTGGCCCGCACATTTCCCTCCCCCCTTGTGGGGGAGGGTTAGGGTTGGAAAGGTCCGTGCGACCCCCCTCCCCGGCCCTCCCCCACAAGGGGGGAGGGAGAAGGCGCGAAAGCCCCGCAATTTGTGTGGCGCACGCCAATAGGTCGCCGCCGGGACAACCACTCGGCCCGAGGAAAGCGCAGCCGCGCATGGGTGTGGTATATGAAGGCGACGCCCTGTTTCCTGGAGCAGGTTGTTCGCAAGCGCCCCTGTCTCGACGCCCAGTGGTTCGCGCCGATTCTCGCGTCTCCGATCCGCCGCGAGAGCCAGGCCGACGGACGCATCCGTTCCTGGGGAGCGATCGTCGACCCACGCGACGGGAAGACGCGATTTCTTCGCATCGTGACGCTGGCGGACGGCGCGACGATCCATAACGCCTTTTTCGACCGCGATTTCGAGGACCCGCGCGCATGAAGCTTCACTACTACCCCGACACCGACAGCCTCTATATCGAGCTGAAGCCTGGGCCCGGCGCGGAAACGCGCGAGGTTTCGGACGGCTTGAACGTCGATATCGACGCGAACGGGCAGGTCGTCGGCTTCGACATCGACTTCGCCTCGAAGCGGCTCGACCTGTCGACGCTGGAAACCGTCGCGCTGCCCTTTCACACGACCAGCGCCGCCTGAGCGCGGGCGTCGAGCGCCTTTCGTCGCGGCGACGGGCGCTCCGCGTCGTCGTCGGCGAACGGCGCGCCGGGGCCTCTCGCGCACTCCCGATCGCCGGCTCATCACCGCATCGAGCCGGTTTCGCATCGGCGCATGCTGGCCCCAGAAGCCCGACCTGGCGCGGCGGAACCAGTGACGCGCGTCACACAAATTGCGGGCTTTCGCGTCTTCTCCCTCCCCCCTTGGGGGGTAGGGCCGGGGGTGGGGGGTCGCACGGACCTTTCCAAATAAGCCTTGCATGATCATATAGATAGGATGGCGCGACCCCCCTCCCTACCCCACCCCCACACGGGGGGTGGGTTAGGGTGGGGGGACGCGCCGATTTACTCGACGCACGCCACGAGCTCGCCTGCGCGACGAAGGCCGAAATCGCGCCGGTCTTCGCGGTGGAGGATCGGTCGTCGGCGCCGCCGGCCATCACGAAACCGCGACCGAGAAACTTCCGCCGCCTTGCGTCCGTATGACGTCAGGCGAGGGGCGATCGAAAGGATGACATCATGCGCAAGCTTCTCTTGCTCGGAACGATCGGGGCGGCTTTTGCCTTCGGCGCCGCGGGCGCCTACGCCGTTCCCGCCAATTCGCCTTATGCGACCTTCGAGCCGCAGGCGGTCGATCCCGGCCTGACTCCCGACGGCCAGCTCGTCAGCGAGGGGCGCTCGGCCTATGTTGCGGGCGGCGCCGCCTATGGACTGGAAACCGGGATTCCGACGCCGGAAGACCGGACCTATTATTCGCGCGGCAAATAGCCGCGACGCCTCTCGTCCGGCGCGACCAAGGGCCCGGCGCGGCGACCCGCCGGGCCCTTCGATCGACCGGCCGGCGCGCCGCGTCGAACGCGCTCGAAGCGCCAGCTTGCCCGCAAGGGATGTTGCATGATCCAATGGCGGCCTCCGCCGGGGGCGCCGATGCCGAGGATCATTGCGGTTGGATTGGCATTCTGGATCGTCGTCGCCGCCTCGGACTGCGCGACGGCGCGGCCCGCTTATATCCTCGGCGCCACCGAAGGCGAAGCGCACGCGCTGGCGGATCGGCGGTGCCGCGCCGTCGACAGGGTGGCGCGCAGCCGGCTGTTCCTGCATAACGCGCTCGCGTTCCAATGCGTCGTTCCCGGGCGCCCCGTCGACGACCGGGCGATCGGCCTCACCGACGGGCCGCTGTGAGCGCGGTCTACGCCGGCCGCTCCGGCCGGGCTTAATACCGAAACGCTTTTGGGAAAATTGCCGAATCTGTTAGCGATCTAAATCCAGGCAGGACTCGATCGCATCGGCATCCATGGTGAAGCTTCTGGGCATCGCGGGCCTCGTCGTCGGCCTCGCTTGCGTCATCGCGGCCCGGAACGGCGGGTCGCGCGCCGCCATTCTCGAGGGCATGGGCGGCCTCCTCGTCCTGACCGGGCTCGCGCTGCTCGGCGCGGCGCTCGGCGCGAGACTGCCGATGGCGCGGTGAGCCGCGCCCCCCCCTCAACTTCAGGTCCCGACCAGAGATTTGCGGCTCATCCGACGCAACGAAACGCGCCCTCGCGGCCGAAGCCGGCCGGGCGCGCGGCGGGAGGCGGAGACATTCGCACCGACGCCGCGATTCGACGGGCGGCGCGGCGGTCGCGAGCCGAAATCGAGATTATTCTTCCTGTAAATCAGAAATCGTGTTATCGTCTCCGCGTTGGAAGAGGACTTCGAAGCCGAGCCGGCGCCACGGATGCGGCGATGCGAACCGGGGCGACGGCGGCGATGGAGCAGAGACGAATGGCGCCACGAACGAACCAGCGTCGTCAACCGCGAGGGTCGCCTCGGCGGGCGCTTCCCGCCGTTGAAGACGGGCGCGCCACGGGAGACGCGAATCGGTTTCAATTTGCTCGCAGACCCTTGAAATCCCGCGAAACCGCAAAAAAAAGACTTCCAGAAGGTTCAAAAACGAAAAT
>JBEKEI010000044.1:0-28324 GCA_050013915.1 Roseiarcus sp. | reverse complement strand
TGCCGGGTCCGGGCGACCCCGCCGCGGCGGGGTCGCCCGCCGCCCGCCGCCGGCGCGGCGCAGCCCGGCGCGAGCGGCCCGCGAGCGCATGGATCTTGAGGCGTTTGACGCGCCGCGGATCCGCGTCGAGAATCTCGAATTCGAACTCGCCGAGGCCGTTGACGATCTCGCCGCGCCCCGGCACCCGCCCCGCCTTCGCCATGATCAATCCGCCGATCGTCTCGACGTTTTCGGCGTCGGCGAGCCTCGAAAGATCGAAGCCGAGCACCTGCGAGACCGCATCGAGGCTCGCGCGGGCGTCGGCGATGAGCGCGCCGTCGGCGGTCCTCGTGATCTCGCGCGCGTCGACCTCGTCGTGCTCGTCCTCAATGTCGCCGACGATCGCCTCGACGACGTCCTCGATCGAGACCAGCCCATCCGTGCCGCCGTATTCGTCGATCACGAGCGCCATGTGCGTGTGCGAGGCCTGCATCTTCACCAGCAGATCGAGCGCCGGCATCGATGGCGGCGCGAACAGCACGGGCCTGAGGATATTCGCGCGCGAAAGCGGGAGGCGCATGCCGAGCCTGAGATCGGCGTCAGGCGACCCGGCGCCGACGTCGGCCGCTTCGGCGGCCAGGCCGAAACACGGGTCGGAGGCGAGATAATCGACGAAATCGCGAATGTGCACCATGCCGCGCGGATCGTCGAGCGTCTCGCCATGGACGGGCAGCCGCGAATGGCCGGCGGTGCGAAACAGCGACAGAACCTCGCTGAGCGGGGCGTCGATTCGCAGCGCGATGATGTCGGCGCGCGGAACCATCACGTCGGCGACCCGGACGTCGTGCAGGCCGAGCACGTTGGTGAGGATCGCGCGCTCCTGGGGCGTGAAGTCGGCTTCCGCGCCCGCCCCGACGAGCGCATCTTCGAGATCGTCGCGGACCGAGGCCGGCCCGAGCCCGAACAGGGCGCGCAACCGCTCGAACAGCCCGCCCGACCCCTCGCGCGCCGGGGCGCCGCCATGATCGGCCGCCGGAGGCGTGTTTCGTTCCCCGTCGCTCATCCCCGGGCATCCACGGGCTCGCTCACGGCGTAGGGATCCGCGATCCCCAGTCGCGCCAGCACGAGCGTCTCCAGCGCCTCCATGCGATCGGCCTCGGCGGCGATCTGGTGATCGAAGCCGAGCAGGTGCAGGAAACCATGCACGACAAGATGGGTGGCATGGCCGGGGAGGCTCTTGGATTCGATCAAGGCCTCCCGCTCGGCCGTCTCGAACGCCAGGACGATGTCGCCGAGCATGGGCGCGAACGCGACAAGCGGGGGCGTCGCGGCCGGGAACGAAAGCACGTTGGTCGGCGCATCGACGCCGCGCCAGCGCGCGTTCAAGGCGCGGACCGTCGCGTCGTCGGCGAGTTGCACGCTCACTTCGGCGTCGTTCAGGATCGGGACGCCAGCCGCCGCCATGCTGGCCGAGATCGCGCGTCGCACAAGCCTTTCTATCCCCGGCGCCGCCCGCCACAGCGGCGACGCCTTCACGATTTCCACCTTCGGCTTCATCGCGCCGGTCCGCCCTGGCCCTGATGATTGGCGTTCTCGTAGGCCGCGACTATGCGGCGAACCAGATCATGGCGCACCACGTCGCCATGACGGAAGACGACATGCCCGACGCCATCGAGCCCGGCGAGTAGCCCGACCGCTTCGCTTAGGCCGGATTTCTGGCCTTGCGGCAGATCGGTCTGGGTCGGATCGCCGTTGATTATCATCCGCGAGCCTTCGCCGAGCCGGGTCAGGAACATCTTCATCTGGATCGAAGTCGCGTTCTGCGCCTCGTCGAGCAGGACTACCGACTTGGCCAGCGTCCGCCCGCGCATGAAGGCCAGCGGCGCGATTTCGATCATTCCCGTCTGGATGCCGCGCTCGACCATCCGGCCCTCCATGAAGTCGTGCAGGGCGTCGTAGATCGGTCGGAGATAGGGGTCGACCTTGTCGCGCATGTCGCCCGGCAGGAAGCCGAGTCGCTCGCCCGCTTCGACAGCCGGCCGCGACAGGATCAACCGCTCGACGAGTCCCTGCTCGAGCAGCGAAACGGCGTGGCCGACCGCGAGCCAGGTCTTGCCGGTTCCTGCCGGTCCTTCCGCGAACACGAGCTCGTGCTGCTTGAGCGCGGCCAGGTAGAGGTCCTGCGCGGCGTTGCGCGCCCGCACGACGCCCTTCCGGCGCGTCTTGATCTGGTGAAACGTCGCGCGCGCGCCATCGATCTCGCCGGGAAACAGGCTGCCCTGAATCGCCGCCTCGGCGATGGCGCCTTCGACGTCGCCGAGGTCGGCGGTCTGGCCGAGCTTCGCTCGCGCGTAGAGCATTTCCAGCACTCGCCCGGCGTTCTGGCAGGCGTCCTTCGGACCTTTGATGATGATCTGATTGCCGTTGGCGTTGGCGACCACGCCGAGCCGCCGCTCGATTTTGGCGATGTTCTGGTCGTAGTGGCCGAATACGACCGAGGCCAGCCCGTTGTCGTCGAATCCGAGCGTGATTTCGGACATTTTGGCGTCCCGCGCTTCGCTCGCGCCTTCCGGCGCGAGCGTCGACACCCGCGAAACCGTTCGGTCGTGAGCTCTCAATCGGCGATCTCCTGATGCGTGCCGCGTTCGTTCCCGCCCGTGAGCTGCGGCAGGCCAGCGCCCGCTCGTCCCGGAGGCGCCTCCGGCGACCGATCGTCGGCCGGAGTGTGCGACAGCGGCGTGACGACGCGCCCGCGCAGCGAGTTGGGCCCGACTCCGACGATCTCGACATCGGCGATCGCGCCGATCAGCGACGCCTCGCCCTCGACCAGCACCGATTGCATGTAGGGCGAGCGGCCGATCGCCTGCCCGGGACGGCGACCCCGCTTTTCGAACAGCACCGCCATCGTTCGCCCAATCGCGGCCCGGTTGAACGCCTGCCGTTGCTCCTCCAGAAATCGCTGAAGGATCAGCAGACGGTCGGATTTCGAGGCCTCGTCGATCTGGTCCGGGAGCTCCGCGCCGGGGGTGCCGGGCCGGGGGGAATATTTGAACGCGAAGGAGGAGGCGAATCCGACCTTTCCGACGAGATCGAGCGTCGCCCGGAAATCGGCGTCGGTTTCGCCGGGAAAGCCGACGATGAAGTCCGAAGACAGCGCGATGTCGGGTCTCGCGGCGCGAATTCGCGCGACGGTGTCCAGATAGTCCTCGACATCGTGGCCCCGGTTCATCGCCGTCAGAATGCGGTTCGCGCCCGACTGGATCGGGAGGTGCAAATAGGGGGCCAGCGCCGGGTTGTGGCGATGGGCCGAAATCAGCGCCTCGCTCATGTCGTTGGGATGCGACGTCGTGTAGCGGACGCGCGCGACGCCCGGGATCGCGGCGACGGCGTCGAGCAGCGTGGCGAGATCCGCGATTCCCCCGCCTGCGGCGCGGCCGTGGTAGGCGTTGACGTTCTGCCCAAGCAGCGTTGCCTCGCGCACCCCCGCCGCGGACAGGCCGGCGACTTCGTCGAGGATTCTTTGGACGGGCCGCGAGCTCTCCGCGCCCCGCGTGTAGGGCACGACGCAGAACGAGCAGAACTTGTCGCAGCCCTCCTGGACCGTGACGAAGGCGCTGACCCCGCGCGCGCGGATCGCCGCCGGATCGGCCGCCGCCAGGTGGTCGAACTTGTCCTCGAGCGGAAATGCGGTGTCGACCACCCCCGGGCGCCATAGGGCCTCGTCCAGCAGTCGCGGCAGGCGGTGGTAGTTCTGCGGGCCGACAACCAGGTCGACCGCCGGCTGCCGGCGCAATATCTCGGCGCCTTCGGCCTGCGCGACGCAGCCGGCCACCACGATCGTCGTCGAACGCCCTTCGCGCGCCCGCGCCTCCTTGATCTCGCGGACCTTGCCGAGTTCGGAATAGACTTTTTCCGAAGCGCGTTCCCTGATGTGGCAGGTGTTCAGCACGACGAGGTCGGCCTCGGCGACATCCGGGACCTCCCGGTAGCCCTGCCGAGCCGCCAGATCGGCGATGCGCCCGGAGTCGTAAACGTTCATCTGGCATCCGAAGGACTTCACGAAGACGCGCCTGCCCTCTTCCGTACGCCGCGGCGCAGCGCCCGGATCGTCCGGGACCGGCGGCTCGATCGCCTGCTTCCGGGCGCGACGGGATATTGAGGACAAAAAGGCTCCTTGCGAATTGCCCTCCATCTCTACGACGTTTCGACGCCCGCGAAAATAGCGGAGATTTCCTGGTCGGCGCCGACCCGCGCGGTCGAGGCGAGCCCGCGCACGGCCCGCTCGGTGCGGCGCGCGACGTCCTTGCGGTCGGAATTGCGGAAAAACGGAATCGGTGCGCCGCAATAGATATCGCAGTCGATCCGCCCCGCCCGCAGCAGGCGCCGGAAGTGATCGAAGAATCGCATGTCGCCATACCACGCCACGATCGGCCGTTCCGATCGGCCGAGCGGTAGGCCGCCGCGGCGGGAATAGACGATGAAGACCGGCTGCACGATTGCGTGACCGGCGTCCCCGGCGCCGAGCGCGCCCCTCGCCGATTCGAAGTGCGACGAGCGGAAGCGCAACAGCCGGTTGGCGTCGCCGGTCGTCGCTTCCGCGAACAGGACGACCGCCGCTCCCGCACGCATCCGCCGGGCGATGTCGGCGTTGACCGCGGGAATGCCGGTGCGCCGGCCGCGGTCGACGAGGGCGACGCCCTGGAGCGCCAGCAGCGCGCGCACCAGCGGCCCGGCGCCGACCTCCTTCTTGGCGATGAACGCGGTGGGACGCATCGAGCCGAGGACAGGGATGTCCATCCATGAAACATGATTCGAGACGACCAGTTGTGGTCGCATCGTCGCCGGCCGGCCGTGGACGCGAACCCGAAGTCCGAGCCCGGCGCACAGGGCCCGATGGAACAGGACGGGCAGGCTCTCGCCGGTTCGCCAGCCGCCGCGCTGGGCGAGCCATCGGACCGGGGCGCCGCACAGGACGATCAACGCCGCGGCCGAAAACGCGAGCCCAATCCTGAGCGCGATCATCGCGCGGCGCTCATGCGAGGTCCTTTCGCAGCACGAGCGCGGTCGCGGCCGATCCGTCCGGCTTCCGGTAATAGCCCTGCCGCTGGCCGACCTCCCGGAATCCAAGCCGCGTATAGAGCGCGATCGCCGGCAGATTGGTCCGCTCGACCTCCAGGAACACCGCGCGCGCCCGCGCCGCGACCAGCCGCGCGACGATCTCGACCATCAGCGCGCGGCCCACGCCGCGATTGCGCGCCGCGCTCCGCACCGCGATCGTCAGCAGTTCGGCCTCGTCCGCGGCGAGGCGCGACAGCGCGAAGCCGCGCAGGCCGTCGCTCGCGGCGTCGACCGCCGCCGCGCCGACCGTGGCCTTGCTGGCGAGCAGCGTCTCGAATTCGATCAGCGACCAGGGATGGGCGAAGGATTCGGCGTGGATCGCCGCGCAGCCTTCCGCCCTCTCGCTGCGCAGAGCGCGAATGACCGGGGCGGCGGCTCTTCGAAATCGAAACGGCATCGACGTTCCGCAGGATCAGGAATTCACGCGCGCGACGCCCTCGCCGCTCGCCGGCCGCGCGTCGGGCGGCTTGAGATAGACGGGCCGCGGCGGACAGGCGCGCGGCTCCGTCGCCAGGCCGATTCGCGCGATCGCGACGATGTCGGGAAACTCGGCGCCGTCGGCGCGTTCGACCGCGACGCCGAGCCGGGCGGCCTCAATGGCCAGCAGGCGCGCGCCGCTGCCCGCTATGCGCACCGGGCCGGCCCCGATCGCGCGCGCCGCCTCGCGCAGCCCGTCGACGCGCGGGGGCAGGAGCGGGCGTCCGGTCGCCTCGAACAGCTGGAGATAGACGCGCCCGTGATGCGCGTCGATCACGGAGGCGATGATCTCCGAACGCGCTTCGAGCAGCAGGGGCGCCGCGAAGGCGACGAGCGTGGAGACGCCGAGCACCGGAATCTCCAGCGCCAGGCCCATCGCCCGCGCGGTCGCAAGGCCGATGCGAATGCCGGTGAACGAGCCCGGACCCGCCGTGGCCGCGATGCGATCCAGACTCGCGAAGCCGCCCGCCACGCCCGCGAGCAATTCTTCGAGCAACGGCGCCAGCGCTTCGGCATGGCCGCGCGCCATCGGTTCGGTGCGTCGGGCGATCGCCCCGTCGGCGCCGCTGTCGAGGACACAGGCCGAGACGGCGCCGCAGCAGGTGTCGATGGCCAGAATGCGCATGGGGCTTGATATCAAACGCCCGGCGCCGCGAACAGCCCATGCTCCGGGGGCGCCGAGGCGGTCGCGATCGCGAAAAAATCCGTTTGCTTGCGCCTGCGTCAGCGGGTGATCAGCGTGCCCACGCCATGATCGGTCAGCAGTTCAATCAGTACGGCGTGGCCGATCTTGCCGTCGAGGATGACCACGCCTTCGACGCCCTGCTCCAGCGCATAAATGCAGGTCTCGACCTTGGGAATCATGCCGCCGGTGATGGTTCCGTCGGCGATCAGGCCGCGGATGTCGTCCACCCGGAGCTCCTTGATCAGCTCCTTGTTCTTGTCGAGAACGCCCGGGACGTCGGTCAGCAGCATCAGCCGCTTGGCGCGCAGCGCGCCGGCGATCGCGCCGGCGAAAGTGTCGGCGTTGACGTTGTAGGTCTCGCCGTCCGCCCCCTGCGCGATCGGCGCCAGGACCGGGATCAGGTCGCGGCCGAGAATCTGGTCGAGCACGGTGATGTCGACCTTGTCGGGCTCGCCGACGAAGCCCAGATCGACCTCGTCCTCCAGGTTCGCGCCTCCGTTGCTGTGCCGCGGGGCGACTTTGCGCGCGGTCACCATGTTGCCGTCCTTGCCGCACAGCCCGATGGCGCGGCCGCCCTCGGCGTTGATCGTGCCGACGATCTGCTTGTTGATGGCGCCGGCGAGCACCATTTCGACGATTTCGACAGTCGCCTTGTCGGTGACGCGCAGTCCGTTGGAAAACCGCGTCTTGATGCCGAGCTTCTCCAGCATCGCGCCGATCTGCGGCCCGCCGCCGTGGACGACGACCGGATTGACGCCCGACTGCTCGAGCAGCACCATGTCGCGCGCAAAATCGCGCGCCTTGGCCTCGTCGCCCATCGCGTGGCCGCCGTATTTGACCACGATGACGGCGTCGTCATAGCGCAACATGTGCGGCAGCGCCTGCATCAGGATCGCTGCCTGTTCCTGCGGACCGGCCTTGCGCGCTTGGTTCATGGAGCCTCCCAGATTCGTTGCGGCGCTCTTCTAACCGCTCCCGCCGCCGAGCTCAAACCAACGGGCCGCCACAACGGCTCACCCCGCCAGCGTCGCGCTGGCGCGGATCGAACCGACCGTCGCGCCGTTCCAGTTGCGGATCGCCGGCTCCAGCAGCGGCGCGAGCCCGGCGCGCTCGACCGCGCTCAACGGGAGAAATCGACCGATCACCGCAGCCATCGCCGCTTCGGCCGCGCGCGTGGCGCCGTCGGCGCACTTGATCGCCACCCCGAGCCCGATCTCGGGAAAAGCCGCGCAATAGACCCCTTCCGCCCCGGTCTTGACGAAGGCGCGCGGCCCCAGCACGTCCATCGCCACCGTATCGAAGCGGCCGGAGCCCGCGACGAGGAATGGAAACGCGGCAACCGCCGCCCTGATCCGCGCGGCGGCGGCGGCGCGCGCGGCGGGCAGGCCCCGGCCGGCGCCGAACCTCGCAAATCCGCGCGCCAGCGCCTCGAGCGGAATCGCATAGGTCGGGATCGCGCAACCGTCGATCGCGCCGTCGTCGAGCCGCGTGCGGGTCATCGCCTCGATTGCGGCCTTGACTTCGCGCTGAACCAGATGGCCGCCGCCGACATAGCCCGCAGGCTCGATCCCGGCCGCGCAGCTCAGACAGACGAAGCCGGCATGCTTGCCCGAGCAGTTGTTGTGCAGCGCGGAGAGCGGACCGCCGCGCGTGGCCAGGCGGCGCGCCGCCTCCGCGTTCGACGGCCAATGGACGCCGCATTCGAGCGCCTCGACCCCGCGGCCGCACTTGCGCAGCATTTCGCGCGCCGTTTCGACATGGACCGGCTCGCCCGAATGCGAGGCGCAGGCGAGCGCGATTTCGGCGGGGCTCAGAGCGTAGCGATCCGCGGCGCCGCTTTCGATCAGCGGCAGCGCCTGGAAGGCCTTGACGGCGGAACGCGGAAACACCGGCGCGGAGACGTCGCCCAGCGCGAAGACCGCATCGCCGTCCGCGTCGCAGACGGCGACAGCGCCGCGATGGCGGCTCTCGATCCTGCCGCCGCGCAGGACTTCGACGAGGACCGGATCGCTCACGGCGCTCAGCCGCGGCCCACGAAGGGCATTTTCGTCGCCATGATCGTCAGCGTCAGAATGTTCGTCGACAGCGGGAGACCCGCCATATGGGCGACGGCGTCGGCGACCGCGGCCGGGTCGATCGTCGGCTCGACCGCGATCCTGCCGTCGGCTTGGGGAACGCCAAGCGTCATCTTGCGCGCCATGTCAGTGAGCGCATTGCCGATGTCGATCTGGCCGCAGGCGATGTCGTGCGCTCGACCGTCGAGCGCGATCGACTTGGTGAGGCCGGAGATCGCGTGCTTCGTCGCGGTATAGGGCGCCGAGTTCGGACGGGGCGCATGCGCGGAGATCGATCCGTTGTTGATGATGCGGCCGCCCCTGGGGCTCTGGCTCTTCATCATCAGGATCGCGCCCTGCGCGCACAGGAAGGCGCCCGTCAGGTTGACGTCGACGACCGCCTTCCACTGTGCCCAGGACAGTTCTTCCAATGGGATCGGCGGGGCGCCGGCGCCGGCGTTGTTGAACAGGAGGTCGAGCCGGCCGAACGACTCCCGGATCCGGGCGAACAGCGCCCTGACGGCGTCGGGGTCGGCGATGTCGCAGGGGAATGCGAGCGCTCGGCCGCCGGACGCCGCCACGCCCCGGGCCGTTTCCTCGAGGGCTTCCGGCCGGCGCCCCGCCAAAGCGACGCTCCAGCCCGCTTTGGCGAGCGCCAATGAAGTCGCGCGGCCGATGCCCGCGCCCGCGCCGGTGATCAGAGCGAACTTGTCTTCGGCCATGATGCTTTCCCCTCCGGGACGGAGCCGCACGTCTCTCGTTATAGAGCCTGAGCGGCGATTTCGCAGCCCCGTCGCGACGCGCGGCGCATGATTATCCGGCAGTCGCGGCGCCGCGCTCGCCGCGCATTTCGGGCGCCAGCCGCCAGACGAGCGCGCCCAGGACGAGCGCGCCGCCGACGACGGCCGACGGCGCCGGCGTTTCGCCGAACGCGAGGTACACCCACGAGGGGCCGAGGACGACGTCGAGCATCGTGATCAGGCCGGATTCGGCCGCCGGGATGTGCTTGGCGCCCTCCATGAACAGGAAGAAGGCGAGGCAAACCGTCGCCAGCCCGAACAGGGCGAGCATGGCCAGATCGTATGCGGACACGGCGGGACGGGGCGACAGGCCGTAGGCGGCGGCGGCGGCGGCCAGCGCGGCGAGCGCGTTGGTCGACGTCATCGACAGCGCGGGATATCGCCGCTGAATCACTATCATCAGCGCGAAGGCGAGGGTCATCGCGAAGGCGACGATCTGGCCGGGCAGCCGCCCCGTCCCGACCGCGCTCGCCACCATGACGATGACGCCGGCGAAAGCGACGCCGGCGGCGATGAGCGTGCGGCGGGTCGTCTTCTCCCCGCCGACCAGGAAGACGAGGCCGGCCGCGACGAACGGCAGGGTGGCGTAGATGACCATCACTTCGGCGACGGTCGTCGCATGGAGGGCGGCGACATAACAGCCGATCGCGATCGCCGACAGCGCGACGAGCAGCGGCGAGGCGGGCCCGAATCCGAACCGCGGGCCGAGCACGCCCCGCCGCCACTCGAGGAACGCCGGGACGAGCATGAAGAGGCCGCCGAAGAACGCGCGCCCGCTCAGCATCGTCCAGAGGTCGAGATGGCCGAGCAGCCGGGCGAAGAACCCGGCCGAACTCCACAGGATGGTTGCGACGAACACCAGGACGATCCCACGCCGGCGCGCCGATGTTCCGCCCAGCATGAGTTCTCCGATTCGCCCGGTTCGAGTGCGGCGCCGTCGGTCCCGGCTAGATGCGCGTCGAAGGCGGCGCACAATGTCCGGCTTGCGCAAATTTCGACGCGCAGCTCAATTTCGCATTGGACGATACGTGGTCCCGGCCGGTAGGAAAAGCGGCGGCGCGGGCCGCGCGCCAATCGAGGAGTCCTGCATGACGGCGCCGACGCCTTGTCTGGAGATCGAAATTCCCGCCGCCTGGCTCGACTATAACGAGCACCTGAACGACGCTTACCACGCGGTCGCGTTCAGCCAGGCCGGCGACGCGTTCATGGACCGCGTCGGGCTCGGCGCCGAAGGGCGGCGCGCGACGGGCCGAACCATCTATACGCTCGCGCTGGTCATCCGCTACCTCGCCGAGGTCAAACGGGGCGACCGGCTCGCGATCGCGGTGCGCGTGCTGGAGACCGACGGCAAGCGCCTGCGCCTCTGGCTCGAGGCGCGGCGCGGCAGCGACGGCGCCCTGGCCTCGACCAGCGAGCAGGTGATGATCTGCGTCGACCGGGCCGGCGATCGGCCGCGCGCGGCTGATTTTCCGCCCGCCGTCGCGGCGATTCTGCAGGCGATCGCGGCCGTTGACGCCGAGTCGCCGACGCCCCTGGAGGCTGGCCAGGGCCTCACACTTCGCCGCCGGTCGCCGAGCTCGGTCACGCCGTGAGCCGAGCCGGCTTGCGCGTTCGGCTATCCCTGTGAAATCCGCGCGGTCGGCGCCGGCGGTGCGATCGCCGGCTTGCCCTTGCCCAGGCGGCGCCTCATGCCGGACGCCCATTTGACGACATGGTCCGCCGAGGCGGCGAAGGGCAGCGCGAAGGTCCGCAGCACCGTGTCGTAGCGGAGGTGCTCCGCGCCGACCCCGAACGTGATTTTCTCATGAGTCTCAGGAACGTAGAGCGTCCCGAACAACCAGTCCCACACCGCCAGGGCGAAGCCGAGGTTCTTGTTGAAATGGCGCGGCTGGTCGGAGTGATGGATCTGATGATGGGCAGGGCTCTGGAACAGCCGACCGGCCAGCCCGGTGAACGCGATCCACATGTGCGAGTGACGCAAGTGCCCGATGGTGATGATGAACAGCATCAGGACGATGTTGAGGTTGAGCAGCGTGAATGGTTGCAGGCCCGGCCCGAACGCATAGGTCATCACGCCGAACGCCAGGCCCGTAGCCAAGCCGATGATGTTCATGAAGGCGATAATCTCGACGGGATGCGTTCGCATCTCCGTCAGGGTCGTCATCACTTCGGCGGAATGATGCACCTTGTGGAACTCCCAGAGGGCCGGGATCACATGGAAGAGATAGTGGCCCACCCAATATCCCAATTCATAGGCGAGCAACTGGGCGAGGGTGACGATCGTCAGGATCGCGTACACCGGCAATGCGCTCGGCTCGTGGCGGCCGAAAGCGGTGGTCAGCAGATTCAGCGTGGCGTCCCGCCACAGGACGCTGCCGACTGCGAGCAGGCCGTAAGCCGAGGCGAAGACGATCGTGTTCACGATCCACAAGCGCAGATCGAGACGCGAGGACGGATGCAGGACGATGCGCCTGGGGAACACCGATCGCAGGAAGCCGACGGCGCTCATCCTGCGCCCGCGCTTGCGCCGCGCGTCGACGTAGAACAGGAGGCTGAACACGAGCGCGCCCGTGAGCGCGATCGGCCCATAGGGCGATCCCGCGCCGAACACCGAATGCAGGCGGTCGACGAACGCCGCCGGGCCGAAGAGCGCCTGCAACTGGCCGATAATTGAAGTCCAGCCCGACGCGATCAGGTCCATGGCGATACCCTTTGGGGCGAGAACGAAAGTCAGCCTAGGCAGCCTGAGCCTTCCAACGGGTTAAGCGAATCGCGCGAACGCCCGCCGGCGCCGACGGCGCGAGGCTCGTTTGCGGCTGAGCTAATTTTCGGTGAACGCGCCTCGCATCGGCTCCCCGACGCGGCTTCGCGACCCAACGGCGTCTCGCCTCCGGCGCCATGGCGCTGGAAGCCCGCGCCCATTGCCGTTACGATGCGCGCATGCGGCCGTCCACGTTCTCCGTTCTGACCATCTGCGGCCTCGATGAACTCGACGGCCACAGCGCGCGGGGCGTCACCCACGTTCTCTCGATCCTCGATCCGCACTGGCCGGCGCCGACCGCGTTCCGGGCGTTCGATCCGCACTCGCGGTTGACCCTGCATTTTCACGACGCGATCGAACCGGGCCCCGGCGTCGTTTTGCCGCAGGTCGCCGACGTCGACGCTATCCTTTCGTTCGGTCGCGATCTCGGCGACGATCCGGGCCATCTGCTGATTCACTGTCACGCCGGAATCTCGCGCTCGACGGCGGCGATGATGATGATCCTCGCACAGGCCTTTCCGCGCGAGGGCGAAGCCGGCGTCGCCGAACGCCTGACGACGATCAGGCCGCAGGCGTGGCCGAACGCCCGCATGATCGGATTCGCCGACGAGCGGCTCGGCCGCGGCGGTCGATTGTCCGCGGCGGCCAACGAAATCTATGCGCGCCGACTCGCGGCGCAACCGGAGCTCGCGGACGTTATGCGCGGCCTCGATCGCGCCAGCGAGGTCGAGGCCGGCCTTGCGGTGCGCGCGTCGAGGTGAATTGGCGGTTCGATCCAGGGAAGGAATCACTCATGCCGGAGCTCACCCCCGAAGGCGCCCGCGTGCTGGAGGAAATCGCCGCGCGGCACGGCGTCGGCGTCGACGCGGCGCGCGCCGTTCTCGACGCTCTGGCCCACGGCGGCGGAACTCAGGCGCAGTTCAATCATCCCGATCTAGGCGGCATGGGACAATGGGCGCAGGGCGGGATGAGCATGATCGGCGACATGTTCAATCACGGCCTCAAGCATCGCGTCGACGCGCTCTGCAATGAACTTGCCGGCCTGCTGCGCAGCCAGCCCGCGCCCGGCCTCGAGGCGCGGCGGACCCAGACGCAGAGCCAGTCCGGCGGCGTCGTCGCCGGCCTGTTCGCGGCGGGCTTGGGTTCGCCGGGCCGGTGGTGGCCCGCGGAACTCGGCGAACCCGCCTCTGCCGGCGCCCAAAACGAAATGCGCTATGCGTTCTTTCCCGCTTCTCGCCGCCTGGCGATCCAGCAGGGTGGCCGGGTGCGGGTCTATGACGCGGGCGACCACCGGCTGTCCGGATTTTCCCAGCAGCAAGGCGGCGACCAGACGCTGAGCTTCACCAGCCAGTTCGGGCTCGTGAACGTCGCCGACCTCCCCCTGATTTCGCCGCGGGACGAGCGCGCCGCCGATCCGGCGCCGTGGCCGTCACCCTTCGCGCCGGCCGCCGCCGCCTCGCCCGTGGCGCCGTTGCCGGCGGCCGAAATTCTGAAGACGCTCGAAGGCCTTGCCGAGCTCCGCCGCAAGGAAATTCTGACCGAATCGGAATTCGCCGCGAAGAAGGCGGAACTGCTGAGCCGGCTCTGACCGCGCGCGCCGGATCGTCCGCTCAGCCGCGCGCGCCTTTTTCTCCCGCGTAGAGCGCGCGATAACGCCGTAGCCGAGGCGCCGAAAGCGCGGCGCGGTCCTCGCGCGGCGCGAAGCGCTGTTGGACCGTCGGGCGCTTGCAGATCGCCGCCTCGTCGCCGGCTCCGGCCGCGACCATCGCGAGCCGGGCCGCGCCGAGCGCCGCCCCCGCCTCGGCGCCTTCGGCGAGGTCGATGGCGAGGCCGGTCGCGTCGGCGATCATCCGCCCCCAGAACATGCTGCGCGCGCCGCCGCCCACGATCATCGTCGAGGTCGGCCGCGCGCCGGCCGCGTCGAGCACCGCGGCCCCGTCGGCGAAGGAGAAGGCGACGCCTTCCATCACCGCGTAGGCGAGCGCGCCGGCGGCGTGTTCGGCGCGCAGCCCCGCGAACAGGCCGGTCGCGGCGGCGTCGTTGTGGGGTGTCCGTTCGCCGCTGAGGTAGGGCAGGAACACCGGAGCCGAGGCGACGTTTTCGGCGTCGGCGGCGAACGCCTCCGCCTCCGCGACGAGCCCGTCGATGTCAGCGCCGCGCCCGAGAATCCCGGCGATCCAGGCGAGCGAGGCGGCGGCCGAGAGCATCACCGCCATGCCGTGCCAGCGCCCCGGCAGCGCATGGCAGAAGGCGTGGAGCGTACGCTCGGGGGCGCTGACGAAGCGGTCGGTGACGGCGAAAATGACCCCGGACGTGCCAAGCGAGACTAGGCCCTGGCCCGCCGCGACGGCGCCGACCCCGACCGCAGCCGCCGCATTGTCGCCTGCGCCGCCGGCGATCGGAATCCTGCGCCCCGCGAGCCCCCAGCGTCCAGCGAGCTCGGGCGACAGAAAGCTGGACACAGCGGATCCCTCGACGAGGCGCGGCATGTGACGCAGACCGAGCCCGGTCGCCGCGAGGAGATCGTCGTCCCATCGCCGTCGCGCGATGTCGAGCCACAGCGTTCCCGACGCATCGGACATTTCGGAGACGTGCTCGCCGCCGAGGATCAGGCGGACGTAGTCCTTCGGCAGCAGCACCCGTCGGGTCGCCCTGAAGATCTCGGCCTCGTGCCGGGCGACCCAAAGAAGCTTTGGCGCGGTGAAGCCGGGCATGGCGATGTTGCCGGCGCGTTCGCGCAGCTGCGGCGCGCGGCGTTCGAGTTCGGCGCATTCGGCGAAGGCGCGTCCGTCGTTCCACAGAATGGCCGGTCGCAGGACTTCATCCCCGGCGCCCAGGAGAACCGCGCCGTGCATCTGGCCGGAGAGCCCGACCCCCGCGAGGCGCGAGAACGCGGCGGGATGGTCGCGGCGGAGGCCTTCGAAGGCGAGCAGGACCGCATCCGACCAATCGGCCGGGTTCTGCTCGCTCCACAATGGCCGCGGCCGCGAAACCGAGAGCGGGACCGCCACCTCGCCAAGCAGGCTCTGGCGCTCATCGACCAGAACGGCCTTGACCGACGATGTGCCGATGTCGAGGCCGAGAAAAGCGTCTCCCGAGAAAGCGCTGCCCGACATCGTTTCCCCCGACTGCCGCGCGCCGTCGCGCGCATTGGCGCCTTCCTATAGCCAAAAGCCTCGGCGTTGTCGCCGGGGCTCTGAAGACGGGCGAGACTACTGGATCGATCCGGGCGCCGGCCGCCCGCCGGGATCGTCGCCGAAACCGGTCGCCGGGCCGTCCCGGTCGTCATGCCCCGAACGACGAAACGGACGCGTCACGCCGACGCCCGCGGCGCTCAGCCCGCGCGCAGGTTGCCCGCGGAAGACTTTCCGGTACGCTTGTCGGCGACGATGTCGTAACTGACCTTCTGACCTTCGTTGAGGTCGCGCAGGCCGGCCTGCTCGACGGCGCTGATATGGACGAAAACATCCTTGCCGCCGTCGTCCGGCTGGATGAATCCGTATCCTTTCGTCGCGTTGAACCACTTGACAGTTCCCGTAGCCATGGGAGCCTTCCCCAGATTTCGTCACAGCTGTAGCGCGCAGGCGCCGGCGGAATATCGATGGCGGGAGGGTCGTCAGCACGCATCGACGATGCGAGGCCAAGTCGTCGGCCAGAAATCGATTGCGGCTAAATATGGGATGAGAATTCTGGAATCAAGTCGGCGGGACGCACGGCTGCGGGACCGGCGCGACTCGCGCCGCGCGCCCTCGCCGATCGGGGGGCTCGTACGCGCCTTGCGCTTCCGCCTGCAGCCGCCTAACGTCGCCGCCCTTCCCGGCCGCGCCGGCAAGCGGCGGCGCGGCCCGGCCGCGAAACGACCCGGAGACTTCGATGCTCGACAGCCTGCTCGCGCGCGGCCGCCCTCTGCTCGCCGACGGGGCGACGGGCACCAATCTCTTCCAGATGGGGCTGAGTTCGGGCGAAAGCCCGGAGTTCTGGACCATCGCCCATCCCGATCGAATCAGGGCGCTCCACCGGAGCTTCGTCGACGCGGGCGCCGACATCATCCTCACCAACAGTTTCGGTGGCAATCGGCGTCGGCTGATGCTGCACCAGCTCGAAGGGCGCGCGCGCGAGCTCAACGCGCGGGCCGCGGAGATCGCGCGCTCGGTCGCGGCGGCCGCCGGGCGGCCCGTAGTGGCGGCGGGCTCGGTGGGGCCGACGGGCGATCTCCTGGCGCCGCTCGGCCCGCTCTCCGAGGATGAAGCCTTCGACGTATTCGTCGAGCAGATCGAAGGCCTCAAACAGGGCGGCGCGGATGTCGTGTGGATCGAAACCATGTCGGCGCCCGAGGAAATCCGCGCCGCGGCGCGCGCCGCGAACGCGCTCGGCATGCCCTACACCGTGACCGCGAGTTTCGACACCGCGGGCAAGACGATGATGGGCCTGCCCCCGGCCGCCCTGGTCGGTCTGGCCGCGGAGTTCGATCCCGCGCCGCTGGCGATCGGGGCGAATTGCGGCGTCGGGGCGTCGGACCTCGTCATGTCGATCCTCGCGATGACGCAGGCGCGCCCTGACGCGGTCGTCATCGCCAAGGCGAACGCCGGAATTCCGACCTGGCGCGGCGCCCATATTCACTATTCCGGCACGCCCGAGTTGATGGCCGCGTATGCGGGATTGGCGCTCGACGCCGGCGCGCGGATCGTGGGCGGCTGTTGCGGGTCGACGCCGGCGCATCTTGCCGCCATGCGCGGCGCGCTCGATCGCCATGTGGCGCGACCGCGCCCCGCCCTCGGCGAGGTTGTGGCTGCGCTCGGCCCGCTGGTCTCGCCGCCCTCGACGGCGCCGGGCCAATCGCGCGCGCGGCGGCGGGGATAGGCGGAGCTGGATGAATGGCAGAGCCAAACAGCGCGCCTGGAGCCGGGCGAACCTGGCGTCTGGGCCGGTGGACCGCGCGGCGACGGCGGTTCTCCCCTCGCGCGCGGCGCCGCCGCTGACCGCGCCGTCGGGTCCGATCGCATTCGCGGCGGGCGAAAGCGACGATGGCGAGAGGCTCGATCGGTTTCTCGGCCTGGCCGCGGGCGCGCGGGGTTTCGCCCTGTCGCGGACTCGGCTGCAGGCGTTGATCGAGGCTGGGCGGGTCACGATCGATGGAAGCCTCGCCCGTGATCCCGCCGCAAGGCTGAGCGCAGGCGCCCGGATCATGGTGGATGCGCCGCCGCCGGAAGAATCGCCCCTGCGCGCTGAGGCGCTGCCGCTCGACGTTGTGTTCGAGGACGAGCATCTGCTGGTGCTCGACAAGCCCGCCGGGCTCGTCGTCCATCCCGCGCCCGGGCATCACGACGGCACGCTCGTCAATGCGCTGATCGCCCATTGCGGCGCCAGCCTGTCGGGGATCGGCGGGATCCGCCGGCCCGGGATCGTCCACCGCCTCGACAAGGACACCTCCGGCCTTCTGGTCGTGGCCAAATCCGACCCGGCGCATCAGGGCCTGTCGGCGCTGTTCGCCGATCACGGGCGCACCGGCTCGCTGGTGCGCGAATATCAGGCGCTGGTTTGGGGCGCGCCAGCTCTACCGAGGGGAACCGTCGACGCCCCGCTCGGCCGCCATCCGCGCCAACGCGAGAAAATGGCGGTCGTCGCCCCGGCGCGCGGCCGGCGCGCGGTGACCCATTGGCGGCTGGAACGGGAACTCGGCGCCGCGAGCCTCATTACCTGCAATCTGGAGACGGGTCGGACGCATCAGATTCGGGTCCATCTCGCCCATATCGGCCATCCGATCCTCGGCGATGCGGTCTATGGCGCGGGCTATAGGAGCAAGGCGGCGCGCCTGTCCGAGGCCGGCCGGGTCGCGCTGGCGCGGCTCGATCGTCAGGCGTTGCACGCGGCGAAACTGGGCTTCGTTCATCCGATCACCGGCGTGGAGCTCCTGTTCGAAAGTCCGCCTCCGGAAGATTTATCTAGTCTTATCAATATCTTGAGCCGCTAGCGGAGCCCCGCCGAGTGCCGGCCCAATCTTTCGTTAATGAACAAAATGTCATCTTCGTTCTGCCGCCCGCCCGGTCATGGCCCTCTTTCGGCCATGGTCGGGCGACCTTATATCAGCTCCCGCGGTGCGCCGACGCGGCCGCCGGAGACCGCCCGACGTGGGGGATCCGATAAGGAGAATTTGATGGCCGCCGCCCTGCCGATGATCGCCGGTGAATCCGGCTTGTCCCGCTATCTTGCTGAAATCAAGCGGTTCCCGATGCTGGAGCCGCAGGACGAATATATGCTCGCCAAGAGCTGGCGCGAGCATGGCGACCGCGACGCCGCCCAAAAGCTGGTGACCTCGCACCTGCGGCTCGTGGCGAAGATCGCCATGGGTTATCGCGGCTATGGCCTGCCGATCGGCGAAGTTATTTCCGAAGGCAATGTCGGCCTCATGCAGGCGGTCAAGCGATTCGAGCCTGAAAAGGGCTTCAAGCTCGCGACCTATGCGATGTGGTGGATCAGAGCCTCGATCCAGGAATATATCCTGCGCTCCTGGTCGCTCGTGAAGATGGGCACGACTGCGAGCCAGAAGAAGCTGTTCTTCAATCTCCGCAAGGCGAAAAGCAAGATTTCGGCGTTCGAGGACGGCGATCTCAGGCCGGATCAGGTTGCGGTGATCGCGACCCGGCTCGGCGTGCCCGAGCAGGACGTCATCGACATGAATCGGCGGCTCGGCGGCGACGCCTCGCTGAACGCGCCGCTGCGCGAGGAGGGCGAAGGCGAGTGGCAGGACTGGCTGGTCGACGAGAGTTCGAGCCAGGAAGCCATTCTCTCCGACCGCGAGGAGAGCAACGTGAGGCTGGTGGCGCTGAAGAACGCCCTGGGCGTTCTCAACGAGCGCGAGCGGCGGATCTTCGAGGCGCGACGGCTCGCGGACGAACCCGTGACGCTCGAAGACCTCTCGTCCGAATTCGGCGTCTCGCGCGAGCGCGTGCGCCAGATCGAGGTGCGCGCCTTCGAGAAGGTGCAGGCGGCGGTTAAGGCCGGCGTGGCGCTCGCGCAAATTCCTTCCCACGCCTCGCGCGCGCTGCCCGCGATGTGAAGGCGGCCGCCGCGACGGGAGGCGGGCGGCTAGCCAGCGTCGGTCGCCGGTGGGATCGCTCTTCGGCGCGGCCGAGCCTCGGCGCAATCGGGGAAAGTCGAAGTCCCCGCCAACCTGCGGGGGCGCCCGCGGACCCTACGCGCGACTTGCGGGGCAGGCGGCGTTTCCCCAGCGTCGCTGGCTCGCGCGGTCGGGATCGAGCGCCGGACGCTCCTCCTGCAGATAGGCCAAGCTATCGATCGACAGGCGCGGTCGATCTGTCGGGAACTCGGCCAATCCGCGTCCACGCGTTATTTCTTTGGAGACGGTTGTGTGAGATGAAGCCGGTCCCCGCGCTTGTGTTGCGAGAGACGCCACTATGAAAAACACCGGTCCAGCCCGCGCTCCGACGCTGCGCAAGTCGCTTCTCGCAGCGGTCGCGCTGGGCGCGCTGCCGCTTTCGGCGTTCGCGCGGGACCTGCCGCCGACGCCCGAGGGGGTCCGCAAGCTCGACGATCTGTTCTCGACCTACCTCGGCAAACCGGCCGCTGGCGCGTCGCCGAGCGTGGCGGTAGCTTCCGACGGCGGCCACTACGCCGTGACCCTCGACCTCGCTGGCCTGATCGACCCGCTGATGAAGGCGACGGGGGGGTCGTTCGACTCCGCGAGCGTAAAATATGCGCTGACCGAGCAGGACGATGGAACCTGGCGCGTGACCAGCGACAGCATCCCCCGGCTCTCCTTCCGCATGCAGGACGCCCAATATTCCTACACGATCTCCGACTACAGGTTCGACGGCCTGTTCGATCCCGCGCTTCCCGGATTCAGGAGCGGGCAAGTGAGCATCGGGAAATACGGGCTCGAGCTCCACTCGCCCGCGATCGTTGAGACGTTCGTTGGCGTCTCGGGGCGCGCGACGACCGCGGCGACCCCGGCGCCCAACGGGGCGGTTTCTTTCATCGCGCACCAGGAAATCGCCGACGTCTCGGTGAATGCGGTTGTGACCCCTGGCGGAGATTCCGCGGCCAAGTCGACCGCGATTTCGATGCAGAGCAAGCCGACCACAGTCGATGTCAGCCTCGACAATGCGCCGGTGCGCAAGCTGCTCGAGCTCTGGGCGTTCCTGGTCGCGCATCCGAGCCGAGCCGAAATCGCGGCGGACGAGCCGGCGTTCAAGGCGCTGCTGCGCGCGTTGACTCCTGCCGATTTCAAGTTGTCCGAAAGGGCCGATCTGCAGGCGATCGCGGTCGGCGCCCCACAGGGGACGTTCGCAGTGACCGATGGAAAGCTCCTGCTGGCCGCCTCGACCGGCGTCGGCCCGAAGGGCGCAGCCGAGTATGGTTTTGCGATCGAAGGCCTCAAATTGCCTCCGGGGCTGCTGCCGCCCGCGATGAGCGATCTCGTTCCGACCGCGTTCAACGTCGGCATGAGGGCGAGCGGGTTCGACGCCGGCGCCGGCGCCAGCGAGGCGATCGAGGATATGCGTCTGGCCGGCGACGGGCCGGTCCTCTCGGACGGCGATCGCGCCAAGATATTCGCCAGGATGAAGGGGACGGGACCGGTCCTCGTCGAACTCCTGCCGTCCCACATCGTGGCGCCGCAGATCGACGTCGCGCTCGAAGGCCAGGCGCATTTCGAGGGCGCGCGCCCGAGCGGCGTCCTGAAAGTGCATGCGCGCAATTTCGACAATACGATCGCCGCGATCAAGGCGCTCGGCCCGTTGGCGACGCCGCAGGTTCTCGGCGGGCTGGCCCTGGCCAAGGGCCTCGCCAAGTCCGAACCGGACGGCTCGCTCACCTGGGTGGCGGAATACGGCGCCGACGGGGCGATCAACGTGAACGGCATGCCGCTCGGCAAGGGGCCCTGAGGAGCCAGACCGCCGCCCGCGCGCCGGCTCAGTCCCGCATTAACGCGCCGCGTCCGGAAATGGCGGCGAGCGCCGCCGAGATCAGCACGTTCCAGTTCGCAAGCGACAGGCCCAGGACCCGAATCTGCACCTCGTCACAGCGAACGACCCTGATGTGCTGAAGCTCCTCGAGGAAGTTCTTGACGTCGGGCGGCCCGGCGACCGCGCCGGTGCAATCGTCCGGCCCTTTCCATAGTCCCCATTCGACGCCGGAATGGTAGACGCCGAGCCCGGCGTTGACGGCGAAGATGAGCGCGATTCCGATCAGCCCAGCCGCGACGAGCCCCCTTGCCCGTCCGCCCGCCGCATAGGCGACGATCGCGGCGAGCGCCGCAGCGCCGTAGTAGGCAATGCGCTCCTTGAGGCACAGCTCGCAGGGCACGATGCCGAACGCCTGGAAGATCCACGCGCCGGCGAGCGTGGCGGCCGCGGCGACGCCGATGAACACGGCGACGTCGCGGCGACTATCCGGCCAGATGGCGCTGAGACTGGGCAAGACTAGAGCATCCGCGCGGCGATCCAGAATCCAAGGACGATAACGATCGCGATCGTTCCGAGAAAGACCGCGAAGTGGCGCTCCAGCGCGAGCCGGAGCGGATCGCCGAACCGGTTGAGCGCGCCCGCCAGAATGAAGAACCGGGCGCCGCGGGTCAGGAAGGAAAGCGCGACGAACATCGCGAAGTTATAGCCGAGCAGCCCGCTGACGATCGTCACGAGCTTGAAGGGGATCGGCGTGAAGCCCTTGATGAGAATCACGAGCGCGCCCCATCGTGCGTAGGTCTCCTTGAGGGCCGCCATCCTGTCCGCGTAGCCGTAGAGATGGATCAGCCATTGGCCGAGCGTGTCGTAGAGCAGCGCGCCTATGCCGTAGCCGACCATGCCGCCGGCGACGGAGGCCACCGTGCAGATCGAGGCGTAGCGCCAAGCGCGCTTCGGGGCCGCGAGCGACATCGGGATCAGAATCAGATCGGGCGGAAGGGGAAAGAACGAGCTTTCCGCGAATGCGATCGCCGCCAGCGCGAACGGCGCATGCGGGCTCTCGGAGATCGACAGGATCCAGTGATACAGTCGCTTGAACATCAAGCTCGATTCGCGCGCATGCGGCCGTGATAGTGGAGGCGGCCGGGACTGTCCATGCGCGGGGCGGGGCGGCACCCGACTCACGCGATCGGCAGGGCGGCGCGCGCGCCGAACTGCGCGGCGAAGAAGGCGTAATAGGCGCCCCGGCGGGCGATAAGGTCCTGATGTTCGCCCGTCTCGACGGCGCGGCCGCCCTCGATGACCCAGATCCGGTCGGAATTGACGATCGTCTGGAGCCGGTGGGCCACGACGAGCGTCGTGCGTCCCGCTCGAAGGTCGTCAAGCGCTTTTTGCACTTCGCGCTCGGATTCCGAATCGAGCGCCGCGGTCGGCTCGTCGAGCAAGAGGATCGGCGCATCCTTGAGGATCGCCCGCGCAATGGCGATTCTCTGGCGCTGGCCGCCCGAAAGCTGGGCGCCCTGCTCGCCGACATTCGTGTCGTAGCCGGCCGCGAACTGCAGGATGAAATCATGAGCGTGCGCCTTGCGCGCGGCGGACACGATGTCCTCCTGCGTGGCGCCGACCCGGCCGACCGCGATATTGTCGCGGATCGAGCCGCGAAACAGGAACACGTCCTGCGAGACGAAGGCGATCCGGTCGCGCAGCGACGGCAGATCGACCGCGCCGATGTCCTGCCCGTCGATGGTCACGCGGCCGTTGTTCAACGCGTAGAAGCGCTGGATTACGCCGAGGATCGTCGTCTTGCCGCCTCCGGACGGTCCGACGAGCGCCGTCGTCGCATTCGGTTCGGCGACGAGGTTGAGTCCGTCGATCACATATTCGCCGGCCCGGTAGGCGAAGCGGGCGTCCTCGATGACGACGCGCCCCCGGCCGACGTTCAGTTTGGGACAGGACGGCCGCGGCGCCTCGCCTTGCGGCGCGTCGAGCACTTCGTAGATCAGGCGCGTGCTGACCAAGCCATTCTGGATGTCGACGTTGAGTCGGCCCAGCCGCTTGGCCGGTTCGTAGGCGAGCAGCAGGGCGCCCAGGAACGAAACGAACGAACCGACGTCGCCATGGCCAATGCTGACGCGCCAGGAGCCGTAGAAGATCGCAAAGCCGATTGCGAGGCCGGCGAGCGAATCGGCGAGCAGGGTGGCGATCGCCGCGCCCGCCGCCATGCGGTTGGCCGCTCGCTCGACGACGGCGATCGAATCCTGCATCCGTCTGCGCATCGCCTCTTCGAGATTGAAGGCCTTGACGATGCGCATGCCGAGAACCGTCTCGCCCATCGTCTGCATGATCTGGGCCGAGCCGTCGAAGGAGCGCCGGGCGAAAGCGCGCACGCGCTGGATGACGCGTCCGAGCGTCAGCGCCGCCACGGGGAGCACGCTCAACGCCAACAGGGCGAGCACCGGATCGCGCCAGATCATCACCGCAACCAGGCCGAGCGCGCTGAGGCCGTCGCGGGCGAAGCCCTGGACCATGACCTGAAGGGCGTCGCGCACGCCGTTGGCGGCGAGCGAGAGGCGCGCAATGAATTCCGTGGAATGGCGATCCTGAAAATAGAGCAGGTTCTGCCGCAACAGATGCGCGAAGACCTGCTCCTGCACCGCCGCGACGATTCGGTTTCCCGTGCGCGACAGTACCAAGAGCGCCCCGTAAGTCGCGAGCCCGCGCAGGACGAACAGGCCGAAGACCGCGAAGGCGAGGATTCTCATCTCCGAAAATCGCTCGGCCGTCGCCATGCCGTTGAGCACGGGCTTCAGCAACGCGGCCGAAATCGCCGTCGTGCCCGCGCCGATCGCGAGCATCGCCGCGCTGCCGGCGTAGGCCCATTTATGCTGCCGTCCGTAGTCGCGCAGGAGGCGCGACATCATGACGACGGCGCCGGCGGCGGGCCGAGGGTCGGGAAAATCGAGCATCGGACCTTGCTAGAGCGAAGACGCAAAAAGGGCAAAGCGTTTATACCGCCGCGCCCAACGGCCTCGATGATTCCGGTCCCGCCAGCCTGTCCGACGAACCGCTCAGCCGCGGCGAGGTCCCGGCGCGCCAGGACGCCCGACCCGCGGTCGCTTGTACTGGACGACGACGGCGCGGCCGCGCCCCGTCACCAGCGTCGGCCGACCGTTCGCGTGCGGGGCGAATTTGGCCGCCTGAGCCCTGACCTCCTCGATCGGCACGCCCATCAGCGAAGCGGCGATCTCGATCCTCTGGCCGAAATCCTCCGTGAGGCTCTCGGCGGCGATGAAGGCCTCCTCGAGGGTCGGCGGGCTGACCCTGACCCGTCGCGTGCCCCATTTCGTGTTCCACACCGCGCCCATCGCACCCTCGATATCCGCCGAATCAAACGGCCCAGCTTGATGCCTGTATCCCGACCCTGTCCAGCACAACCGCCATATGTCCTCAAGATACCACCGATATTGCGGTGCAGCAAACTACTTGTGCCTCGCAGCATGCGACGAAATGGCGCTTGTCGAAACAAACCTTCGCCACGGCGTCCCGCATTCGCTCTGGCCCTCGTTCCGCAAATACGCGACATTCGTCCGGCGCCCGGCGAACGATCCGGCGAGGTCGCGCGCTTCGATCGATCTTACGGTCCAACCGAACAGGCAAGTCCCATGCCCGGCTCCCCTCCGCCCGTCGCCGCCGACCGATCGGGAGGCGCCGACGTCGTCGATGCGGCGCCGTTTTCGGCTTTTCTCGCCGACATCCGACGCCACGACGGGCTCCGCGCCGCGATCGACGAACGCTATCGCATGCCCGAAACCGCGTGCCTGGCCGCATTGCTGAGCGTCGCGGCGTCGCCGCCTCAGGTGAGGGAGAAGGCGCGCGCCCTCGCGCGCCGACTGATCGAGGGCCTGCGCGCGCGGCCGCCCGCCGGACTCGTGCAGGGGCTGATGCACGAATACGCGCTCTCCAGCCAGGAGGGCGTCGCGCTGATGTGCCTCGCCGAGGCGCTGTTGCGCATTCCCGACCACGCGACGCGCGATGCTCTGATCGCCGACAAAATCGGCGGTGGCGAATGGCGCGCCCATGTCGGCCAGTCGCCGTCGCCGTTCGTGAACGCGGCCACCTGGGGCCTGCTGATCACCGGCCGGCTGGTGGGAACGTTCGACGAGACCGGTCTCGGCGCGACGTTGACCCGGCTCATCGCGGCGAGCGGCGCGCCGATCATCCGCGCGAGCGTCGACACCGCGATGCGCGTGATGGGCGAGCAGTTCGTCTGCGGACAGACGATCGAGGCCGCGCTCCAGGCCGCGCGCAAGCACGAGGCGCAGGGCTTCCGTTATTCCTACGATATGCTCGGCGAAGCGGCGGCCACCGCCGCGGACGCGGCGCGCTACCTCGCCTCCTACACGAACGCGCTCCACGCGATCGGCGCGGCCTCGGCTGGGCGCGGCATCTACGAAGGCCCGGGCCTGTCGATCAAGCTCTCCGCCTTGCACCCACGCTACCAGCGCGCGCAGCGCCGGCGCGTGGTCGAGGAGCTGCTGCCGAGTCTGAAGGGCCTGGCGCTGCTCGCGCGCCGCTATGACGTCGGCATCAACATCGACGCCGAGGAATCCGAGCGGCTCGATCTGTCGCTGGATCTCCTCGAAGCGCTGTGCGGCGACGCTGATCTGGCCGATTGGAACGGCGTCGGATTCGTGGTGCAGGCCTATCAGAAGCGCAGTCACGCGGTTCTCGCCTTCATCGTCGATCTGGCGCACCGGACAAGGCGGCGAATCATGGTCCGGCTGGTGAAAGGCGCCTATTGGGACAGCGAGATCAAGCGCTCCCAGGTCGACGGCCTCGAGGGATTTCCCGTCTTCACCCGCAAGATCCATACCGACGTATCCTATGTCGCCTGCGCCAAGCTCCTGCTCGGCGCGCCCGGCGAGGTCTACCCGCAATTCGCCACCCACAACGCCTTGACCATGGCGACGATATATACGCTGGCGGGCCCGAATTTCTACGCCGGCCAGTACGAGTTTCAGTGTCTCCACGGCATGGGCGAGCCGCTGTACGAACAAGTGGTGGGCGCCGCCCGGCTCAACCGGCCGTGCCGCATCTACGCGCCGGTCGGCTCGCATGAGACCTTGCTCGCTTATCTCGTCCGCCGGTTGCTCGAGAACGGCGCCAACACGTCCTTCGTCAACCGGATCGCCGACTCGTCCGTGCCGATCGAGGCGCTCCTGGAAGATCCCGTCGAGGCGGCCGCCGCGACGCGGCCGGTCGGCGCGCCCCATCCCGAGATCGCGCTGCCGCGCGATCTGTTCGCCGCCGCGCGCGCCAATTCGGCGGGCCTCGACCTCAGCAACGAGAGCCGGCTCGCCGAACTCGGCGCGGCGCTGGTCGCGAGCGTCCCGAAGGTCTGGCGCGCCGGCGACGGCCCCTGGCCCTCGCGGCCGATCGTGAATCCCGCCGACCGCAGCGACGTCGTCGGACATGTCGCGTTCGCCGACGCAGCCGGCGTCGCGCGCGCGGTTGGCGAGGCGGCGGCCGCGTGGCCCGCCTGGCGGGACGGCCCTCCGTCGCTGCGGGCCGATTGCCTCGAGCGCGCGGCGGCGCTGTTCGAGAGCCGGGCCGGCGAACTCGCCGGGCTGATGTGCCGCGAGGCCGGCAAGACTCTGCCGAACGCGCTCGGCGACGTGCGCGAGGCGGTCGATTTCCTCCGCTACTATGCTGCGCAGGTCGCGGTCGGTTTCTCGAATTCCACCCACCGCCCGCTCGGCGTGGTCGCCTGCATCAGCCCGTGGAACTTCCCGCTCGCCATCTTCACCGGCCAGGTCAGCGCGGCGCTCGCCGCCGGCAATGTCGTCGTCGCCAAACCGGCCGAGGAGACGCCGCTGGTCGCCGCCGAGGCGGTCCGTCTCCTCCACGAGGCGGGAATACCCGAACATGTCGTGCGCCTGCTGCCCGGTGAAGGCGACGTCGGCGCGGCGCTCGTCGCGCGGCCGGAGACGGCCGCGGTCGTGTTCACCGGCTCCACCGAAGTTGCGCGGATCATCCAGCGCGCGCTGGCCCGGCGGCTCGGCGCGGACGGGCGGCCGATCCCGCTCGTCGCCGAAACCGGCGGCCAGAACGCGCTGATCGTCGACAGCTCCGCCCTCGCCGAGCAGGTCGTCGCCGATGTCCTCGCCTCGGCGTTCGATTCGGCGGGGCAACGCTGCTCGGCCCTGCGCGTGCTCTGCCTGCAGGACGACGCGGCCGAGCGGACGCTCGCCATGCTGAAGGCGGCGATGGACGAGCTGGCGATCGGCAGGCCCGACCGTCTGTCGACCGACGTCGGCCCCGTCATCTCGCGCCAGGCGCTGGACGGCCTGACCGCCCATGTCGCGGCGATGCGGGCGCGCGGCTTCCCGATTTACGCGCCTGCGCTCGGCGAGGAATGCGCCCCCGGCGCCTTCATCGCGCCGACGCTGATCGAGATCGAGGCGCCCGGCGACCTGAAACGCGAAGTGTTCGGGCCCGTCCTCCACGTTCTCCGGTTCCCGCGGCGCGGTCTTCCCGATCTCATCGCCGCGCTGAATGCGTCCGGCTACGCCCTGACCGGCGGCGTCCATTCGCGCATCGACGGCACGATCGATCTGGTCTGCGATCGTCTCGCGGCGGGCAACGTCTACGTCAATCGCAACATCATCGGCGCCGTCGTCGGCGTCCAACCCTTCGGCGGGCACGGCCTCTCCGGCACCGGTCCGAAGGCGGGCGGCCCGCTCTATCTCAAGCGGCTCCTCGCCGTCGCACCCGAGCTCTGGCCCGAGATCGGCGCCCCCGCCGCGCCCGCTGCGGCGACGCGATTGTGCGAATGGCTCGCTGAATCCGGACGGGCGGCGCTGTCGCGCCGTTGCGCCGCGCTCGCGGCGCAATCGCGGCTCGGCGCCGCGGTCGCCCTGCCGGGACCGGTCGGCGAACAGAATCTCTATTCGCTGCGCCCGCGCGGCGACGTCCTGTGCCATGCCGCTTCCGAGGCGGCGGCGATCGTGCAGCTCGCCTGCGCGCTCGCCACGGGCAATCGCGCCCTGCTCGCCGGAGCCGCGGCGCGGCCGTTGTACGAAGCGCTGCCGCGCGGCTGGCGCGACGCCGTCGCGTTGGCGGCGGACCGGTCGTCGGCGGCCGCCGTTCTGACCGATTGCGAGGGCGAAGCGCTCCACCGGCTGCTTCTCGAAATCGCCGGAGCGGACGGGCCGATCGTCGGCGTGTTCAGCGTGCCGCCGGCCCGATTCGCCGCCGGTGAGAACTGGCCGCTCGACTGGTTGCTGAACGAGCGGACGGTGACGGTCAACACGACGGCGGCGGGCGGCAATGCGAGCCTCATGGCGATCGGGTGAGTGAGCATGGTGTGACGGTCCGACCAGCGCGGATCGGCTGCGCGACACGCCAGGCCGAGTTCGCCGATCGCCCCGCCGACGGCGCGCCGTCGCCGCGAGGCGATCGCTGGCGCTCGCCGGGAGGGGCGAAGCCAAGCGCGGCGGCGGCCTCCTGGCCCCGGGCGATCGCGTGCG
>JBEKEI010000043.1:0-28438 GCA_050013915.1 Roseiarcus sp. | reverse complement strand
AAACAAACTCCAAACACATACATAAAAACAAGCAAACAAAAACATACACAAAACGAATCTCATCCAAACTCCTGACATCGTCGGCGGAGACGGACGGCGCGGCGTCGTTTCGACCTGCTGCTACATCGCGCGCACTTTCGGGGTCCGGTCCGCGATGCCGATGTTCCAGGCGGTGAAACTCTGCCCGCACGCCGCCGTCGTCCCGCCCGACATGAACCGTTACGCCCGGGTCGGCCGTCAGATCAGGGGCCTGATGGAGGCCCTGACGCCGCTGGTCGAGCCGGTTTCGATCGACGAGGCCTTTCTCGACCTCGCCGGCTGCCAGAGCGTCCACGGCGCCGACGCGGCCGTGATCCTGGCGCGCCTCGCCAGGACCATAGAACGCGATATCGGCGTGACCGTGTCGGTTGGCCTCAGCGACTGCAAGTTCCTCGCCAAGCTCGCCTCCGATCTCGACAAGCCGCGCGGCTATTCGATCATCGCGCGCTCGGAGGCGGTCGCGACGCTGGCGCCGCTGCCGGTCGGCCGGATCTGGGGCGTCGGCAAGGTCGCGCAGCGCCGGCTGAACCAGGCGGGCCTGGTTCGCATCGGGGACATCCAGGCGCTCGACGAGGCGACGATGCGGGGCCGCCACGGCGCGGAGGGGGGGCGCCTGTGGCGGCTGGCGCATGGCCTCGACGATCGGCGCGTGACGCCCGAGCGGGAGACCAAGAGCATTTCCGGCGAAACGACCTTCCAGAACGACAGCGCCGACCGCGAATTGTTGACCCGCGCCCTGCTCGTGCAGTGCGAACGCGTCGCCGCGCGGTTGAAGAAACAGGGGCTCGCCTGCAGGAGCGTCACGCTGAAGCTGCGGACCGCCGATTTCCGGTTGCGCACGCGCTGCCGTTCGGGGCTGGCGCCGACCCAGCTCGCCCCCCGGCTGTTCCTGGCGGCGCGCGGCCTGCTCGAGCGCGAAATGGACGGCGCGCCGTTCCGGCTGCTCGGCGTCGCGACCGCCGATTTCGTCGCCGCCGATTCGGCCGATCAGGGCGATCTCGTCGACGATGCGGTCGATCGGGAAAAGGCGCGCGAGCGGGCCATCGACTCGCTGCGCGAAAAATTCGGCGCCGCGGCGGTGATCCGCGGTCTGGCGTTCACGGCAAACCGTCCGAAGTCGCGCTCGTGAAGCCGCCCTGCGTCATTTCGCGCAAGGGGGCGTGGGAAGCAGCTCCAGCTCGGTCAGTTGGGCGGCCAGCGAGAATGCGCCGTAGTCGAGCTTCAGACTCCCCGAAACGCCGTTCTCGTAGAGGTCGAACGACAGGACATATTCCGGCGGCGCGTCCTTCTTGGCCGCGTCGAAGTAGGAGATCGCCACCGGCCAACGACGCAGCGCCTTCAGCGATTCCGCCTTGTCCGAATCCGCGCCGGGGGTCGTCTCCTCCTTGCCGATGACGCTCAGCGTGTCGAAAATCTTCTCGCCGGTGTCCGAACCGTCGAACACGCGCGCCTCCAGCACGCTTCCGCCCGACTTTGCGGTCTCGATGATCCCGGCGATATGCTGGGTCGGAAACAATATGTCCTTGCCGAGGTCCAGCTTCTCCTGTTTCGGCTGGGCGAGGTCGACGTCGACCTCGCCGCCGTCCGAACGCGTCGCGCTGCCGTCGATCGGCGGCTCCGGATTGTCCGAGAGCGTGGTGTCGATGCGAAACCGGAGGCTTCTGGCCTGCCCGTCCTCGAAGGTCACCGCCCGCGTATC
The DNA here is from genome assembly GCA_050013915.1 of Roseiarcus sp. GTDB lineage: Bacteria > Pseudomonadota > Alphaproteobacteria > Rhizobiales > Beijerinckiaceae > Roseiarcus. Next base: position 26,700 of record JBEKEI010000043.1, on the reverse strand, counting down.
GGACGAGATCGGCGCGCCTTCGCCGCGCTGCAACTCCGTCACCTGGCGGAAGTTGGCCGCATAGCCTTCGCACGCCGACCCATGGAATTCATAGGCGATCAACCCGCGCGCCGACACCGGCGCCTGGGCGCCGGCGCCCCTGGCGAGGCTGATCTGGTAGGCCGCCCGATGCGCGGCGAGCGGCGTGACGGCCTCCGCGCGCGCGCCGAGGGAGCAGGCGGTCACGGCGACCGCGGCGACGGCCAGTCTCAGCTTCATCGTTCGGGCTCCCATCGACGACCGCCCGCCGGCCGTCCGCTTCCCCGGGGCATAAGGCGGTCCCGCCTTCATTGCAACGTCGGCCGGCTGACGTAGACTGTCCTGCGCCGCAGGATCGAAATCAGCGCCTAGCTTCTCGCTATGGCCAAATAAAGGAAACGTCATGAGCCAGATCGCCGCGCGTCTGGGCGCCCTCGGGATCGCGCTGCCGACGCCGGTCGCGCCGATCGCCAATTATGTCCCCTATGTCCGGCTGGGGCCGACGTTGGTGATCTCGGGCCAATTGCCGCTGGGACCGGACGGCAGGCTCGCGCCGGCGCACACCGGCAAGCTCGGCGTCGACTCACCCGTCGCCCCGGCCAGCGAGGCGGCGCGGCTGTGCGCCGTCAATCTGCTCGCCCAGGCCGCCGCCGCGCTCGGGGATCTCGACGCCATCGTCCGGGTCGTGCGGCTGGGCGGCTTCTTCGCCGTCGCGTCGCGCTTCGACGCGCTGCCCCAGGCGATGAACGGCGCCTCCGACCTCATGGCCGCGGTGTTCGGGGAACGCGGCCGCCACGCGCGCACCACGGTCGGCGTCGCCCAGCTTCCGCTCGACGCGATGGTCGAGGTCGAAGCCACGTTCGAAGTCGCCTGACATGGCGGGCGGAGCGCCCGCCTGGCTGACCGCCAGGCCGATCGCCCATCGCGGGCTCCATGACGCGCGCCTCGGCGTCGTCGAGAATACGCTGGCCGCGGCGGACGCCGCAATGGCGCGCGCCTTTGCGATCGAATGCGACGTGCGCGCGAGCCTCGACGGCGAGGCGATGGTGTTTCACGACGACGCGTTCGACCGGCTGACCCTGGCGACGGGTCCGCTCGCCCGCAGGACAGCGCGCGAAATCGGCGAGATCCGATTGCGGGACGGCGCCGGGCGCATTCCGACCTTCGTCGATCTGCTGCGCCGGGTGGCCGGCCGCACGCCGGTCATCTGCGAGATCAAGAGCGGGTTCGACGGCGATATGCGCCTCGCCGAGCGCGTCGCTGCGATCGCCGCCGGCCATCCCGGGCCGCTCGCGCTGAAGAGTTTCGACCCGGCGATCGTCGCCCATCTGCGCGCGCGCGCGCCGCCGGCCGGGCCGCCGGGCGACCCCTGCCCCTTGGGCGTCGTCGCCGAGGCCCGCTATGATGGCGACGACTGGCGCGCCCTGACCGGAGAGCAGAAGATGGCCTGCGAGGCGTTCCTCCACTATCCCGAGACCCGCCCCGACTTCCTGTCCTATTGCGTCGACGATCTGCCCAATGCGATTCCGTTCCTGTTGCGCGCGCTGGTCGCGACGCCGGTGATCGCCTGGACCGTGCGAACGGACGCGCAGAAGCGCCGGGCGGCGCAATGGGCGGACCAGATCGTGTTTGAAGGCGAGCCCGGCGCTTAGGCGGGGCGCGCGGTGAGGCCGCCCGCCGCGATTTGTCGCATTGCGGCCCGGCTCCGAGCGTTCAAGCTGAGCGCGAACCAACCACGAGTCCCCATGGCCCCTGCCCCGTTCACGGTCCGCATCGCCCGCGACATCGCGAAAGTCGACGCGGCCCGCTGGGACGCCTGCGCCAATCCCCCCGGCCTCGACGCGGCGGCCGCCGGCGGCGAACGGTTCAATCCGTTCATCACCCACGCCTTTCTGCTCGCCCTCGAACAATCCGGCTCGGTCGGCGGGCGCTCCGGCTGGACGCCGATGCATGTCCTGATCGAGGACGAGACGGGGCGCCTCGTCGCGGCGGCGCCGACCTACGCCAAGAGCCATTCGCAGGGCGAATATGTGTTCGACCACGGCTGGGCCCAGGCCTACGCGCAGGCGGGCGGGCGCTACTATCCCAAGCTCCAAGTCGCGGTTCCGTTCACGCCGGCGACCGGACGGCGCCTGCTGGTCGCGGCCGACGCGCCCGCGGGCGCCGCCGCGGCGCTGATCGGCGGCCTGCGGGGCCTGTGCGAGGCGGCCGACGCGTCGTCAATTCATGTCACCTTCGCCAATGCGCACGACAGCGCGGCGCTCGAGGCGGCCGGCTTCGTGCTGCGGACCGGCGAACAGTTTCATTTCGTCAATCCCGGCTATGCCGATTTCGACGCGTTCCTCGTCGAGCTCGCCTCGCGCAAACGCAAGAACATCAAGCGCGAACGCAGGGACGCGCTCGCCGACGGCGTCACGATCGAGTGGGTCACCGGGTCGGCGCTAAAGCCCGAACACTGGGACGCCTTCTTCGCCTTCTACATGGACACCGGCTCGCGCAAATGGGGCCGCCCCTATCTCACCCGAAGGTTCTTCGACCTGGTCGGCGCGTCGATGGCCGACCGGATCCTGCTCGTGATGGCGCGGCGCGAGGGGCGCTACATCGCGGGCGCGATCAACTTCATCGGCGACGACGCGCTCTACGGGCGCAACTGGGGCGCGATCGAGGAGCGCCCGTTCCTGCATTTCGAGGTCTGCTACTATCAGGCGATCGACTTCGCGATCCGGCGCCGGCTGAAGCGCGTCGAGGCGGGCGCACAGGGCGAACACAAGCTCGCGCGCGGCTATCGCCCGGTTCCGACCTTCTCGCTGCACGACTTCGCCGACCGGCGCCTCGGCGAGGCGGTCGCCGAATACCTCGCGCGCGAGCGGGTCGCGGTCGAACAGACCATAGCGGTCTACGAGGAGCACGCGCCGTTCCGCAAGGGATAGCGCGCGGCGGCCCGACGGCGACGCCTTGCCCGCTCGCGCCATTCGTGGGAATCTGGCGTCCGGTCCTGTCCCGGAGGCGCGCCGCATGAGTGAGGAGGGTTCCGCCCTGGTCGTCGGCGCCGGAGACGCCACCGGCGGGGCGATCGCGCGGCGCCTGGCGCGCGAAGGGCTGGTCGCCTGCGTCGCGCGCCGCAACGGCGACAAGCTCGCGCCGCTGGTCGCCAGGATCGAGTCCGAGGGTGGACGCGCGCGCGGCTTCGGCGTCGATGCGCGCGACGAGGACGAGGTCGTCGCGCTGTTCGAGACGATCGAGCGCGATGTGGCGCCGCTCGCCGTCGTCGTCTTCAACATCGGCGCCAACGTCAATTTCCCGATCCGCGAGACGACCGCGCGGGTATACCGGAAGGTCTGGGAGATGGCCGGTTTCGCGGGCTTCCTGACCGGACGCGAGGCGGCGCGGCGTATGGCGCCGCGCCGGCGCGGCACGATTATCTTCACCGGCGCCAGCGCGAGCCTGCGCGGCCGCCCGGGGTTTTCCGCCTTCGCCGGCGCCAAGCATGCGCTGCGCGCGCTCGCCCAGTCGATGGCGCGCGAACTCGGGCCGGAGGGCGTCCACGTCGCCCATGTCGTCATCGACGGCGCGATCGACACGCCGTGGATCCGGGAGAATTTTCCCGACCGGGCCGCGCTGAAGCCGCAGGACGGCGTTCTCGATCCCGATGCGATCGCCGAGGCCTACTGGATGCTGCATCGCCAGCCGCGCAGCGCCTGGACGCACGAAATGGACCTGCGGCCGTGGATGGAGGACTGGTGATGACCAACCAACGACCGCGGGTCGAGCATCACTTCGATTTCGGCAGCCCCAACTGCTATTTCGCCCACCGGGTCATTCCGGCGATCGAGCAGCGGACGGGCGCGACCTTCGTCTACGTCCCGATCCTGCTCGGCGGCGTGTTCAAGGCGACCAACAACCAGGCGCCGATCGTCGCGTTCAAGGACATAGCAAACAAGCTCGCCTACGACCGACTTGAGATCCGCCGCTTCATCGCGCGCCACCGGCTCGGCCGGTTCAGGATGAACCCGCATTTTCCCGTCAACACGCTGCAGCTGATGCGCGGGATACTCGCGCTGGCCGACGATCCCGGCTTCATGCCGACCATCGAGGCGCTGTTCTGCCTGATGTGGGAAGAGGGCGCCAAGCTGGACGATCCGGATACGCTCGTCCGCTCGCTCGATGCGCGCGGCCTCGACGGCGTCCGGTTTCTCGCCCGCGCCGCCGAGCCCGAGGTCAAGGCGAGACTCGTCGCCGAAACCGAACGCTCGGTCGCGCGCGGGACCTTCGGCGCGCCGACCTTCTTCGTCGGCGACGAAATCTTCTTCGGCAAGGACCGGCTGCGCGACGTGGAGGAGGCGATCGTCGGCGCTTCCACCTAGGGCCGGTCTGTCCGGCGCGAGCGCCGGAATTGCGTGGCAGCTGATCGTCCGACGTCGCGAAAAACCGGATTCTTTGCGTTTCGCCATCATGCAGTCACATGCCCATCGTATTCCACGGTCGCGCGGGGGGATTGGGCCGATTCGGTCGGGCCGACTCCCGCCAAACCGAGCGACCGCAGAGTCGCCTCAGGGAGGCGAGTATGAACACGCCCATCACGATGACGCTCGTCGCCGGAATGTCGATTGCCGGCGTCGGCGCAGCCGGCGCCGAAACCGATCCTTGCGTCTGGCGCTACTACGTCAACGTCGCGCTGCTCGCGCAGCAGAACGAAACGACGCTTCCCCTCCTGATCCAGGAAGTAAGGGCGAGCGCGAGCGAGGCGAGCCGCGGCCTCCCGCGGCCGCACGAGCGCTTCGTCGACGGATTGCCGGCGGCCGCGGGCGACGCCGGCCGACGCTAGCGCGCCGGTCGCGCGCGCCTCACATTCGGGCCTTCCCGATCGATTTTGGACGGGAGCCGGACGATCGGCTGTGCTATGCCTCCGCCGGGACCATCGGAGGCATTGCCGTTCATGAACGCGCCGGCAGGAGTCGTTCGTCATCCTTCCGTCTGTCCGCACGACTGCCCGTCGGCCTGCGCGCTCGAGGTCGAGGTCGTAGGCGGCTCCAGGATCGGGCGCGTCTACGGCGCCGCCGACCAGACCTACACGGCGGGGGTCATCTGCGCCAAGGTCGCCCGCTACGCCGAGAGAATTCATCACCCGGACCGGCTGACCCGGCCGTTGCGGCGGGTCGGCCCCAAGGGCTCCGGCCGGTTCGAGCCGATCTCCTGGGACGACGCGCTCGACGTCGTCGCCGAAAATTTCCTCAGGGTCGAGCGTGAATTCGGCGCGCAGAGCGTCTGGCCCTATCATTACGCAGGCACGATGGGCCTCGTCATGCGTGACGGGATCAAGCGGCTGACCCACGCCAAGGGCTATTCCGGCTTTTATTCGACGATCTGCATCAACCCGGCCTGGTCGGGCTTCATCGCCGGAACCGGCCGGATGATGGGGCCCGATCCGCGCGAGATGGCCAAGGCCGATTGCGTCGTGATCTGGGGCACCAACGCGGCGGCGACCCAGGTCAACGTGATGACCCATGCGATTCGGGCGCGAAAGGAGCGCGGCGCGAAAATCGTGGTCGTCGACATCTATCGCAACGACACGATGAAACAGGCCGATCTCGCGCTGTGCCTGCGCCCCGGCACCGACGGCGCCCTCGCCTGCGCGGTCATGCACGTTCTGTTTCGCGACGGGCTCGCCGACCGCGCCTATATGGCGCGCTACGCCGACGATCCGGACGCGCTCGAGGCGCATCTGGCCTCGCGCGACCCGGTCTGGGCGAGCGCGATCACCGGCCTCGAGGTCGCCGACATCGAGGCGTTCGCGGCGCTCGTCGGCGCGCGCAAGCGCAGCTACTTCCGGCTCGGCTACGGCTTTTCGCGCCAGCGCAACGGCGCCGCCAACATGCACGCGGCCTCCTGCATTCCCGTCGTCACCGGCGCCTGGCCGCACGAGGGCGGCGGCGCCTTCCACAACAATGCGGCGATCTACCACTGGCGCAAGAGCCTGATCGAGGGCCTCGACGTCGTCGACCGGAAAGTGCGGCTGCTCGACCAGTCGCGCATCGGCGCGGTCCTGTGCGGCGAGCCGGAGGCGTTGCGCGGCGGGCCGCCCGTCGGGGCGATGCTTGTGCAGAGCACCAATCCGGTCGCGGTCGCGCCCGCGCAGGACAAGGTGCGGCGCGGCTTTGCGCGCGAGGATCTGTTCGTGTGCGTCCACGAGCAGTTCATGACCGAGACCGCCGCGACGGCCGACATCGTGCTGCCGGCGACCATGTTCCTCGAACACGACGACCTCTACCAGGGCGGCGGCCACCAATATGTGATGTTCGGCCCGAAGGCGGTCGATCCGCCCGGCGAATGCCGGTCCAACCACGCGCTGGTCTGCGCGCTCGCCGCCCGCCTCGGCGCCGAACATCGCGGCTTCCAGATGAGTCCGCGCGAGATCATCGACTGGACGCTGGAGGCGTCGGGCTGGGGCTCGCTGGCCGATCTCGAGGCGAACCGGTGGCTCGACGCGCAGCCGTCGTTCGAGGACGCCCATTTCATCGATGGCTTCGCCTATGCCGGCGGCCGGTTCCGGTTCAGGGCGGATTGGGCGACGACCCCGTTCGCCAATGACGGGCTGATGGGGCCGTGGCGCAAAATGCCGAGCCTGCCCGATCACTGGGCCGCGACCGAGCAGGCCGACGCGCGCCATCCGTTCCGGCTCGCGACCTCGCCGTCGCGCGGCTTCCTCAACTCGACCTTCACCCAGACGCCGACCTCGCTGGGGCGCGAGCGGCGCCCGACGGTCCTCGTTCATCCCGAGGACGCCGCCCGGATCGGCGTCGGCGAAGGCGACCTCGTGCGGCTCGGCAATTCGCGCGGCGAGATTCGCGTCCACACCCGGATTTTCGACGGACTGCGTCGCGGCGTGCTGATCTGCGAGGGGGTCTGGCCGGGCCCGGCCCACATCGACGGCCGGGGGATCAACGTCCTGACCGGCGACGACCCGGTCGCCCCGTTCGGCGGCGCGGCGTTCCACGACATCAGCGTGTGGGCGCGGCAGGGCTGAGCGGGATTTGGCGGAAGCGCACGCCCGCCATGGCTCACTCATTCTGATTTTTAGGACTTTCGCTGGACATATTCGAGTTCCCGATATAGACTTGCCTACAATGGGCGATGCGCGCGGCGGCGCGCTGGCGGCGGATCGGGATTCGCCACCGGAATTCGAAAGGCGGCCGATTATTGCCTAACTCCCAAGGCGCCTGCGTTCCTCGGGCGCTCGAAGGGCCGCGGCGGCGGCAGCGATGGGACGAAGACGAATGGCGCCGCGATCGAACCAGAAGCGCCCATCGCGGGGTCGCCTCGGACGGCGCCTTTCGACGTTGAAGGGACGGCGCCTCGCGAGTGGCGACAAGGCGTAACTCCCGAGGCGCGGGAGCATCGGGGTCGCAAAGAGCTTCAACTTTCTCGCAAGCAATTGAAATTACAAGGATTCGTATAAAATCCGGAGATAAAAGACTTCCAAAGGTTTGCAAAAATCTCCGCCGGCTTCCGGGCTGGGCGACGCGGAGGGGTGGCGGGCCGATCTCGGCGATGGGCTTCGCCGAGCCATCCGGCTTTGTTCTATCGCTACCGCCGCCGGGGCCCTTCGAGCGCCCAGTCGTGACGCGCCGCCCTACCGCTCGTCGAGCGCCCGGGCGAGCGCCGCGGCCATCTGCTCGAGCCGGTACGGCTTCTGCAGGATGCCGGACTCGCCGAGATTCATGACGCCGCTGGAATCGTAGCCGGTCGCGAAGATGAACGGCACGCCGCGGTCGCGCAGCGCCATCGCGACGCCTTCGGTCCCCTCGCCGTTGAGGTTGAGGTCGAGGATCGCCGCGTCGAAGCCGCCATCGTGGAGCAGCTGCGCCGCGCCCGCGAGGCAGTTGGCGGGTCCGACGGCGAGCGCGCCGAGGTCGGCGAGCATGTCCTCCACCATCATGGCGACGATCGGCTCGTCCTCGACGACGAGGATCTTCTTGCCCGCCAGATCGGTCATGGCGCGGCGCGCCCCGGCGCGGGGACGGCCGACGCCTTCGGCAGCGGCGCGTGGATCTCGCAAACCAATCCGGCCCGCCGCCAGTCGACGCGCACCTGCCCGTGGAGTTCGTTGGCGAGCGCGCTCTGGATCATTCGCGAGCCGAAGCCGCGACGGGTCGGCGCGACGACGGGCGGGCCGCCGCGCTCCTCCCAGCAGATGTGGATGTCGGGGCGCGGTTCGTTCGGGATGATCGTCCAGGTCACCGCTATCGCTCCGTCTTCGTCGCAGAACGCGCCATACTTCCTGGCGTTGGTTCCCAGCTCATGGAACGCCATCGCGAGCGTGACCGCGCATTTGGGCTCCAGCCGGACCGGCGGCCCGTCGATGGTCCAGCGTTGGGCCGGCACGCCGAGCGCCGCCAAGGTTTCGACCACGATCGCTTCGAGATCCGCCGAGACCCAGTTCGCGCGGGTCAGCAGACCGTGGGCGGCCGCCAGCGCGGCGAGCCGACCCTCGAACGCGGCGAGGCGATCTGCGGGTGGGCCGTCGCCGCGGAAGGTCTGGCGGGCGATGCCCTGGACGATCGCGAGCGTGTTCTTGACGCGGTGGTTCAGTTCGTCGATCAGCAGGTTGAGATGGCGTTCGTCGCGCACGCGTTCGGTGACGTCGTAGCCCTCGACGAAAATGCCGGTGACCGCGCCGCTCGCATTGGTCACCGGTTCATAGATGAAGTCGAGAAAGGCCTTGTCGGGCTCGCTGCGGCCGCGATTCTCGAACGCGATCGGCATCTTGCGGCCGACGAAGCGCTCGCCGCTCTGGTAGACCCGATCGAGCAGCTCGAGATAGCCCTGGCCGGCGAGTTCGGGAAAGACCTCGCGAACCGGCCGGCCGATCAATTCGCGATCGCCGACAAGCTTTCGATAGCTCTGGTTGGCGAACTCGAACACGTGGTCGGGGCCGTCGAGAATGGTGATGAAGCCGGGCGCCTGCTCGAACAGGCGGCGCGTGCGCTGGCTCTCCTCGCGCATCGCCGCGGCAGCGTCGCGCCGCGCCTCGGCGAGCTGGATCGCCGAATCGACGCGGGCGAACAATTCGCGCGCGGAGAACGGCTTGACGATGTAGTCGTCCGCTCCCGCCTCGAGCCCCTCGATCTTAGCCTCCTCGCCGGCGCGCGCCGAGACCATGATGACCGGCGCGTCGCGGGTCGCGGGATCCGCGCGCAGCCGTTGCAGCAGCTGGAAGCCGTCAATCCCCGGCATCATGACGTCGCACAGCACGAGGTCGGGTCGACGCCGCGCCGCCGCGACGAGCGCCCGGGCGCCGTCGGCCGTCGCATCGACCTCGTAGCCGCGGCCCTCCAGCAGGCGGCGGACATATTCGCGCATGTCGCCGTTGTCGTCGGCGACCAGCACGCGCCGCCCGCGCCCGACCACGGCGGATCCTGGTTCCGACGCTTCCGGGACCGGCGGCGCCGCCGGGCGTTCGGACGCCCCGTCTTCGTCGGGCAGCCAGCGCAGCGCCTCCTCGACGAATCCGCGGGCGGCGAGTCCGGACTGAGCGGACCGCGCCTGCTCGACCTGATCGGCCGGCAGATGATCCGTTCCGAACGGGATCCGCACCGTGAAGGCGCTGCCGCGCCCGATCCGGCTGGCGACCCTGAGATAGCCGCCATGCAGCCTGACCAGTTCCTGCACGAGCGCGAGTCCGATCCCCGACCCCTCGATCGAACGCCCCTTCGCTTCAGGCACGCGATAGAAGCGCTCGAACAGATGCGGCAGCTCGGATTCGGGAATGCCGACCCCGGTGTCGCTGACGACGACCTCGGCCCATTCGCCATCGGCCGAAGCGCCGACCTCGACCCCGATCTCGCCGGAGAAGGTGAACTTGAACGCGTTGGAGAGCAGATTTAGGATGATCTTTTCCCACATGTCGCGGTCGACATGGACCGGGAGCGGCAGCGGCGGCGCTTCGACGCGCAGGTGGAGTCTGGCCCGTTCGGTCGCGGATCGGAAGTTCGAGGCGAGATCGGCGGTGAAGGCGGCCAGATCGACCGGCTCGAAGGCGGCCTTCATGCGTCCCGCCTCGATCCTCGAGAAATCGAGCAGAGCGTTGACGAGCCGCAGCAGGCGCCGGGCGTTGCGGTGGGCGAGGTCGACCAGCGCGCGCTCGGCAGGCGACAGGCGCTTCGGCCCCTCCGCGGCGAGATCCTCGAGCGGGCCCAGCATCAGGGTCAGCGGCGTCCGGAATTCGTGCGAGACGTTCGAGAAGAACAGCGTCTTGGCGCGATCAATCTCGGCGAGCGCCTGCGCGCGCCGTCGCTCCTGCTCATAGGCCATCGCCTCGGCGAGCGTCTGGCCGATCTGGCCGGCCGCCAGATCGAAGAAGGAGCGATGCTCGTCGTCGAGCGCGCGCCGGGGGCTCACCGCGGCGACAAGGATCGCGGTCGGCCGCGCGGCGCCCGGCATCGCGATCGGCACGACGAGCGCCCGATCGGCCGGCGCCGGCCACGCGCCGCACGGCAGCTCGGCGAAGCGCGCGCCGAGCGTCTCGACCAGTTCGGGCGTCGCCTCTCGCGCGACCCGGCCGAGCGGCCAGCTTCCCGCCGCATCGTCCGCCGCGAGATCCACGCTCGACGGCGCCGCCGGCGCGCCGGCGGCGATTCCGGCGGCACCGAGCAGCCGCGCCTTCGCGCCGGCCTCATCGACCCCGTAGAGCAGCGCGAACGGCAGATCGTGAGGATTTCCGGCGAGGATTTCGGCGGCGGCCCGGCATGCCGCCGCGACGCTGTCGGACCGCCGTCCCGCCGCGAGGTCGCGCAGGGTCCGCAGCCGCCGTTCGCCGACGACGTGGCGCGTGGTCTCGAAGACCGGCGTGAAAATGCCGCCGACGCCGCCGGTCTCGTCGCGGATCGGCGAGTAGGAGAACGAGAAATAGGTCTCCTCGTCATAGCCATGCCGGTTCATCACCAGCAGCAGGTCGCGTGAGCGCGTCGCCTCGCCCTTTGCCAGCACCTGGTCGAGCATCGGCCCGATCACGCCCCAGAGTTCGGGAAATACATCCCGTCCGCAGGCCCCGAGCGCGAGCGGGTGCTTCTCCGAGCCGAGGATCATCCGGTATTCGTCATTGTAGAGCATGACGAGATCGGGTCCCCACCACACCAGGATGGGGAAGGCGCATTCGAGGCAGGTGCTCACCGAGGTGCGCAGCGACTGCGGCCAGGAATGGACGGGACCGAGCCGGGTTGCGGCCCAGTCGCGGCCGCGCATCATCGCGCCCATCTCGCCGCCGCCGGCCATGAAGCCCCAGACGGACGGGTCGCTCGCCTCTCCCCCCGGGCGCCGCCCATCCCGGCCGGGCGGCGCGCCCGCCCGGATGCCTTCCGCGATTTCTCTCGACATCAGACCCCGGCGCAGCCCCGATCCGGTCGAACGCCGCCGCCAGTCCCGGGTTGCGCGGGCAAAGCGTTTTTTTGCGCATTGACCAGCCGGCCAGACTGGCGAGGCCGGCGGCACGCCGCGAATCGCTCGATGAACTGGCTGTGCCGTCCGCGGCGCGCGCCCTTTATTTGGGCGCGTCGCCGGGCTATAGGACGCGTCCCTCGGCGGGAAAAGCGAACTGGCATGAAGAAGCTGCAAGGAAGACTGGCCACCGCGCCCGGCGAGCCATTCTCGGGCGGCGTCGATCTTTCGATCGTCGCTGCGCTGGCCAAGATCGCCGGCCATCACGATCTCAGCGAAGTGGAGATCGAGCACGACGGCCTCAGGGTGCGGGTCGCGCGCGAGCGACGGGCCCCCGCCGCGGTCGGGTACACTGCGGCGCCCGCGCCGCCCGAGGCGGCGGCCGCCGCCGCCCCGGTCGCGCCCGTCGATCATCCGGGTTCGGTCAAGTCGCCGATGGTCGGCACCGCTTATCTCAGGGCGAGTCCGGAGGCCAAGCCGTTCGTCGAACTCGGCGCCTTCGTGAAGGCTGGCGACAAGCTGTTGCTGGTCGAGGCGATGAAGACCTTCAACGAAATCGTCGCGCCCAAGGCCGGCAAGGTTCTGGAAATCCTCGTCGAGGACGGATCGCCGGTCGAATATGGCCAACCGCTGCTGGTCATCGAGTGATGGCGGCGGGCTCGGCGTTCGAGGGCGGCCGCGATGTTCGATAAGATCCTGATCGCCAATCGGGGCGAGATCGCGCTGCGGATCCTGCGCGCCGCCAAGGAGCTCGGCGTCGCCACGGTCGCCGTCCACTCGACCGCCGACGCCGAGGCGATGCACGTCAAGCTCGCCGATGAGAGCGTCTGCATCGGGCCGCCGATGGCGCGCGATTCCTATCTCAACATTCCTTCGCTGCTCGCGGCCTGCGAGATCACCGGCGCCGACGCGGTCCATCCCGGCTACGGCTTTCTGTCCGAGAACGCCCGGTTCGCCGACATACTTGGCGAGCACAACATCGCCTTCATCGGCCCGCGGCCCGAGCACATCCGCCTGATGGGCGACAAGATCGAGGCCAAGCGGACCGCGGCGCGGCTCGGCATTCCCTGCGTGCCGGGCTCGGCGGGCGCGGTGAGCGACGACGAGGAGGCGCTGCGGATCGGCGCCGAGATCGGCTATCCCGTGCTGGTCAAGGCGGCGGCGGGCGGCGGCGGGCGCGGCATGAAGGTCGCCCAGACCGCCGAGCAGCTTTCCAGCGCCATCTCGACCGCCAAGGCCGAGGCGAAAGCAGCGTTCGGCGACGATTCGGTCTATCTGGAAAAATATCTCGCCCACCCCCGCCACATCGAGATCCAGGTGCTCGGCGACGGCCAGGGCCGTGCGATCCACCTGGGCGAGCGCGACTGTTCGCTCCAGCGCCGGCACCAGAAAATCTGGGAGGAAGGCCCCTCGCCCGCGCTGAACGCCGGCCAGCGCGAGGAGATCGGCGCGACGGTGGCGCGCGCCATGGCGGAACTGAACTACATCGGCGTCGGCACGGTCGAATTCCTCTACGAGGACGGGCGGTTCTACTTCATCGAGATGAACACCCGCATCCAGGTCGAGCATCCCGTGACCGAAATGATCACCGGCATCGATCTCGTCAACGAGCAGATCAAGATCGCTGCGGGTTCGCCGCTGTCGATCGCGCAGGAGGACGTGCGGATCACCGGCGCGGCGATCGAATGCCGCGTCAACGCCGAGCACGCCCGCACCTTCGTCCCCTCGCCCGGCCGGATCGCCTATTTCCACCCGCCCGGCGGACTCGGCGTGCGCGTCGATTCGGCGGTCTATCAGGGCTATGTCATCCCGCCCTTCTACGATTCGCTGGTCGGCAAGCTGATCGTCCACGGCCGCACCCGCACCGAAGCGCTGATGCGGCTGCGGCGGGCGCTCGACGAATTCATCGTCGACGGCGTCGAGACGACGCTGCCGCTGTTCCGCGCGCTGGTGCGCAACACCGACATCCAGAACGGGCTCTACGACATCCACTGGCTCGAGGACTATCTGGCCAGGGAGGCCGCGGAGGCCAGGGAGCCGGCGTGAACCTGAGGCCGCCCCTACTCCGATAGCCCGCGCAGGACGCCCGGCAACGCCTCGGCCAGGTCTTCGGCGATCAGGCCAGGCCCGACCGCGCGCGCGCAAGCGCCATGGAGCCACACCGCGCAACTCGCCGCCTCGAAGGTCGGCATGCCCTGAGCGAGCAGCCCGCCCAGCAGACCCGCGAGCACGTCGCCCGAGCCCGCCGTCGCCAGCGTCGGCGGCAGATCGAGGCCGATCGTCGCCCGACCGCCGGGCTCCGCCACGACCGTGTCGGCGCCTTTGGAGATCACCACCGCGCCGAGGAAGGCCGCGGCCGCGCGAGTGCGGGAAATCTTTGATTTCTGGTCATCAACTTCCGACTGATCCTTGAACAAACGCGCGAACTCGCCGTCGTGGGGCGTGATCGCAACATCGACCTTGCCGCCGCTCGTCAGACCGGCGAGCGCCGCCGCCTCACCGGCAAAGCTCGTCAGCGCGTCGGCGTCGAGCACGAAGGCGCGCGGGGCTCCCCCCGTCCGTCTCGTCGCCAGCGCCGTCTCGACCAGGGCGCGGGTCGCCGCGCCGACGCCCGCGCCAGGGCCCATCAGAACCGCGTTGCGCCGGCGATCGGCGAGCAGTTCGGCAAAGCCCGCGGCGCCTTCGAAGCCGGCGACCATCACCGCGGTGGATTGCGCGGCATTGACGCGAATTGCGTTGCGCGGGCTGGCGAGCGTGACCAGTCCGGCGCCGCAGCGCAGCGCCGCTCGCGCCGCCAGCCGCGCGGCGCCGGTGTGGCTGGCGCCGCCGGTCAACACGAGCGCGGCGCCGCGCGCATATTTGTTGGAATCGATCGTGAGCACGGGAAAGGCGGTGCGCCAGGCGGCGGGGACGTTGGCGCAAGTCGCCGGAGCGATCGCGGCGAGCGTCGAATCGGGAATGCCGATGTCGGCGAGAATCAGCCGCCCGCTGCGCGCGCGGCCCGGCAGCAGCAGATGGCCCGGCTTGAGGCGGAAGAAGGTAACGCTCGCGCTCGCCCGCACCGAGGCGCCGCGCTCGGCGCCGGTGGCGCCGTCGATCCCCGAGGGCACGTCGACCGCCAGCACCGGGCGCCCCGACGCCTGGAAATCATTGATCCGGCCGACGCAGGCGCGCGCCTCGCCGTCGAGGTCGCGCGCCAGGCCGGCGCCGAACAGCGCATCGACGACGAGGTCGGCGCCGCCCGGGTCGAAGCCGGCGGCGGGGCCGGCTTCGCCATCCCAGCGGGCGGCGGCTAGCGCCGGATCGCCGCGCAGCGTGGCGCGCTCGCCGAGCAGCGCGACTTCGACGCGGTAGCCCCAGGCGCGCAGCAGCCGCGCGGCGACGAAGCCGTCGCCGCCATTGCCGCCCGGCCCGCACAGCACGGCGATGCGCCCCGCCGACCGCGCCAGCCGCGTCGCCGCCGCGGCGACCGCCGCGCCGGCGCGCTCCATTAACGTTATGCCCGGCGCGCCGGCCGCGATCGCCATCCGATCGGCGGCGCCCATTTCGACGGGGGTCAGCAGTTCCGGGCGGCGGGCGAGGTCGAGCATCGCGCGATCGTGGCGCCGCCAGCGCGCAGGCGCAACACCCGGCGGCGGCGCGCAGAATTTCGCGCTTCTCATTGCGGGTTTTCGTGCTATACGCGCGCACGCCCGGCGTGATCCCCGATAGCTCAGCTGGTAGAGCATTCGACTGTTAATCGAATGGTCGCAGGTTCGAGTCCTGCTCGGGGAGCCAAACCACCCTCACGCGACGTTCCCCGCCCCGGCCGTCGCCGCAGGCTGCGGCGCGGAACCGCCGACGCTCGGTCGGTAGCCCGCGATGCGCGGAACGCCGGTTACCGATCCACGGTGCAGCGATAGCCCGAGCCGCTCGGGAAACTTTCCGAATGCGTGCCGGGCGGGCACGGCCTGAGATCGTTGAGATAGCCGCCCTGCTGGGCCAGAGCGGCTGGCGCTGCGCACAGCGCGAGCAGCACAGCGCCGATCGCGAGAATTCTTGCCGACATTTTGGAGCTCCATCCCCGTATGCGGCGCCGGTGCCGGACGACCGCGGATGACACATGGGAAGCGGCGGTTCCCGAATCTGCGGGTTCCCGCTTCAATCTTCCGTGAACGACCGTCGAGCGGCGGCCGACGACGGAGCCATGATCCCGCGGCAAGCGCGGCCCACCCGGCGCGCCCGCGACATGGCGCCGGAAACCATCGCCCCCACCGGCGATAATCCCACCGTCGTCCGGTCCGCGGTGGCGGGGCAACCGACCCGGGCCGAGCCGAGCCGGAGGTGGACGATGCCTGGAGAGCAAAACCACGCACTGGGACGCGATCCATATACTCGTCCCCGGGCGAATGTTTTCGCTCGATCGGCGCGGGTTGTTGCGCCGGACGAGCGGCGCCCAGTCTGCAAATATCGATCCGTCCCCCAAAAGCGCCTGGCGGGTCCGCTCCGGGTCCGCAGAAACCTAACGCTATTCGGTTGCCACGCTGGTCGTCAATTGTAGCCATTGCATGTCAGAGACTTGATTGGTGCCGGTTGAAGGAATCGAACCCTCGACCTACTGATTACAAATCAGTTGCTCTACCAACTGAGCTAAACCGGCGGCTCCGGACCGTCTGGCGCGGCGAAGCACCGGCGCCGGGGCGCCGAGAGATAGGACGCGGCGCAGACGGCGACAAGAAAAACTTTCCGCGGCGCGAGGGTCGCCCTGGCGCGCTCACATCGCCGACAGCATCGCCCGCACGACGCCCACCAGCGCCGCCGCCCACAGCAGCCCCGCCGCGACGGCCTGGATCGCGTAGCCGCGGCCGCGCTTCTCCGGCGACTGGGCATAGTCGCGCGCATAGAGTGCGCGCCCGGCGACCCAGACGATGCCGAGCGCCGCGGCGCCGGGATCGTTGACGTAGACGGCGGCGAGCCAGAGCGCCGGCAGGAAGATCGGCATCCATTCCAGCGTGTTGGCCTGGATGCGGACCGCCCGCTCAAGCTGGGGATCGCCGACCATGGTCGGGGCCATAATGCCCGATTTGGCGCGCGCCCGGCCCACCGGCCCGCCGAGCGTCGCGTAGAACAGTACGGCGAGCAGGGTCGCCACGGCGGTGAAATGAGGCATGGGATTTTCCAGGATTCGGGCCGCGGACCCTAGCGGGCGGCGCGCCGGGCGGCTAGCCGTCGTCGACGGTCGGCGTCCACGGACCCTCGACCCGGATCGCCTCCTGGGCGCCCGGCCAGGGCGGCATGGTGATGGCGAGAAAGGTCAGCGCGCGCTCGTCCGTCGCCCGGAACTGGAACGCCGTGCCGAGCGGAATGGTCACGGCGAGGCCGGCCGCGACTTCGACCACGCTCTCGCGGCCGCCGGCGGCGCGCCAGATTTCGCCGCGCCCGCCGACGAAATACCAGATCTCCTCGACGCTCCGGTGCGTCACCGCGTGCGAGACCGCGCCGGCGGGCAGTTCGAAATGGGCGAGGCTGCCGCGCTCGAGGGCGAGCAGCAGGCGCACCGCGGTCCCGTCGGGCGCGGTCGCATCGGGGGATCGGGGCAGGCGGGCGGACTCGAATTCACGCATGGCGGCGCTCCGGCGTCGGCTCGCTTGGGCGCGATCATCAGCACGGCCGCGCGCGCGGCGCAACGGCGCGCTTTGGCGGGACGCCCCGCCCTGCTATGAAGGGGCATGATCCAGTCCGACGCTCCGACGGAATCCGAAGTCCTCGACGAATTTCGCGCCGCCGGGGCCTTGCTGGAGGGCCATTTCATCCTGTCCTCGGGACTGCGCTCGCCGGTGTTCCTGCAGAAGATGTTCGTCTTCCAGGACCCCGCCCGCACTGGGCGGCTGTGCTGCGCGCTCGCGCGGAAGGCGCGCGCGGCGTTCGGCCCGATCGACGTCGTCGTCTCGCCGGCGCTCGGCGGAATCGTGCCGGGCTACGAGACCGCGCGCTGGCTCGGGGCCAAGGCGATTTTCGTCGAGCGCGAGGCGGGAGTCTTCAAGCTGCGGCGCGGCTTCGAGATCGCGCCGGGCGCGCGGGTGCTGATGGTTGAGGACATCATCACCACCGGCCTGTCCTCGCGCGAGTGCCTCGCCGCGATCGCCGAACATCCGGGAATCCTGGTCGGCGCCGCCTGCCTGATCGACCGCTCGGGCGGCAGGGCGGACATAGGCGTCGCGCGCGTCGCGCTCGCCACGCTCGACATTCCCGCCTACCCGCCCGACGCGCTGCCGCCCGAACTCGCCGCCCTGCCCGCGGTCAAGCCGGGCAGCCGGGCGAGCGTCGGGGCGGGCTGACGCAAGAGAGGAGACAGCGAGAGGTGGCCCTCCTCCGGCTCGGCGTCAATGTCGACCATGTTGCGACCCTGCGCAACGCGCGCGGTGGCGCCGCGCCCGATCCGGTCCGCGCCGCGAAAATCGCGATCGAGGCGGGCGCCGACGGGATCACCGCCCATCTGCGCGAAGACCGCCGCCACATTCGCGACGACGACATGGCGCGGCTGAAGCGCGAGATTTCCAGGCCGCTGAATTTCGAGATGGCGGCGACCGAACAGATGCTCGACATCGCCCTGAGGATCAAGCCGCACGCGTGCTGTCTCGTCCCGGAAAGGCGCACCGAGCGCACCACCGAGGGCGGGCTCGACGTGATCGGCGGCCATGGCCATCTGAAGCCGTTCGTCGCCGAACTGACCCGGGCGGGAATCCGCGTCTCGCTGTTCGTCGAGCCGTCCGCCGAGGCGCTCGAAGCCAGCGCCTCGCTGTCGGCGCCGGTCGTCGAACTGCATACCGGCGCCTGGTGCGATGCGCTCGACCGGGGCGAGCCGGAGCGCGCCGCGAGCGAATTCGCCCGCCTGCGCGCCGCGGCGGCGCAGACGCGCGCGCTCGGGGTGGAATGCCACGCCGGGCACGGCCTCGATTTTTCGAGCGCGCGGACGATCGCCGCCCTGCCCGAGATCGTCGAACTCAACATTGGCCATTTCATCGTCGGCGAGGCGATCTTCATCGGCCTCGCCCACAGCGTGAAGGCGATGCGGATGGCGATGGACGAGGGGCGCGCCAATGCGGGCTGAACGGCCGTGATCCTCGGGATCGGTTCGGACCTCTGCGACATCGAGCGGGTCGCGCAGACCCTCGAGCGGTTCGGCGAACGCTTCGTCTTGCGCTGCTTCACCGAGACGGAGCGTCGGCGCTCGGAGCGCCGGGCGGGCCGCGCCGCCTCCTACGCCAAGCGTTTTGCGGCCAAGGAGGCCTGCGCCAAGGCGCTCGGCACCGGCCTGCGCCGCGGCGTTTTCTGGCGCGACATGGGCGTGGTCAACCTGCCTTCGGGCCAGCCGACGATGCGCCTCACCGGCGGCGCGGCGGCGCGGCTCGCGGCGCTCACGCCGCAGGGCTGCGAGGCGTTCATCCACCTGACGATCACCGACGAGCCGCCGCTCGCCCAGGCCTTCGTGGTGATCGAGGCGCGGCCGCGCGCGCCCCATGGAGCCGCCTGAGCCACGGCAACGGACGCTTGCCCCGACTCATCGCGTCGGCTACCCCTCCGGCCATGGCCAAAGCCGCTCCCCCTACCGCGCCGCCGCCGCCCCAGGCGCCGATCGACATCAGCCTGCGCGACGCGCTGGAAGAGCGCTATCTCGCCTATGCGCTGTCCACCATCATGGGCCGCGCCCTGCCCGACGCGCGCGACGGCCTGAAGCCCGTGCACCGGCGGATCCTCTACGGCATGCACATCCTCAAGCTCGATCCCGGCACGGCGTTCAAGAAATGCGCCAAAATCGTCGGCGACGTCATGGGCTCGTTCCATCCGCACGGCGACCAGGCGATCTACGACGCGCTGGTGCGGCTCGCCCAGGATTTCGCCTCGCGCTACCCGCTCGTCGAGGGCCAGGGCAATTTCGGCAATATCGACGGCGACAACGCCGCCGCCTATCGCTACACCGAAGCGCGGATGACCGATGTCGCGCGGCTGCTGCTAGACGGCATCGACGAGGATTCGATCGACTGGCGCGACAATTATTCCGGCGATTCGCGCGAGCCGGTCGTCCTGCCCGCGGCGATCCCCAACCTGCTCGCCAACGGCGCGCAGGGCATAGCCGTCGGCATGGCGACCTCGATCCCGCCGCACAATGTCGCCGAACTCTGCGACGCCGCGCTCTATCTGATTGCGCACCCGAGGGCCGAGGCGGAGCAGTTGCTCGCCTTCGCGCCGGGGCCGGACTTCCCGACCGGCGGCGTCATCATCGACGAGCGCAATTCGATCGCCGAGACCTATCGCACCGGACGCGGATCGTTCCGCCTGCGCGCGCGCTGGGCGAGGGAGGAGACCGGCCGTGGCGGCTGGGTCGTCGTGGTCACCGAAATTCCCTATGGCGTGCAGAAGTCGCGGCTCATCGAGCAGCTCGCCAATCTGCTCAACGAGCGCAAGGCGCCGCTGCTCGGCGACGTGCGCGACGAATCGACCGAGGATGTGCGGATCGTGCTGGAGCCGCGCACGCGCGCGGTCGAGCCGGCGACGCTGATGGAATCGCTGTTCAAGCTGTCCGAACTCGAGACGCGCGCGCCGATGAACATGAACGTGCTGGTCGGCGGCGTCACGCCGCGCGTCGTCAGTCTCGCCGAGGCGCTGCAGCAATGGCTCGACCACCGGCGCGAGGTGCTGCTGCGCCGCTCGCGCCATCGGCTCGCCGCCATCGAACGCCGGCTCGAAATGCTCGCCGGCATGATCGTCGTGTTCCTGAATCTCGACGAGGTGATCCGGATCATTCGCGAGGAGGACGAGCCCAAGGACGTCCTGAAGACGCGCTTCGCGCTCAGCGAGGCCCAGGTCAACTACGTGCTCGACACGCGCCTGCGCGCGTTGCGCCGGCTGGAAGAACTGGCGCTCAAGAAGGAACAGGCCGAGCTCCTCAAGGAGAAGGCCGAGATCGACCGTCTGCTCGCCGACGAGAAGAAGCAATGGCAGACGATCGCCGCCCAGATTCGCGACACCAAGAAGAAATACGGCCCTGAGACTCCGCTCGGGCGCCGGCGCACGACGTTCGAAGCGGCGCCCGAGGTGATCGTCGGCGATCTCGCCGGGGCTATGATCGAGCGCGAGCCGGTGACGGTGGTCGTCTCGCAGAAGGGCTGGATCCGCGCGCTGAAGGGCCAGGCTACGGATCTCGCCGGCCTCGCCTTCAAGGGCGACGATGCGCTGAAAATCGCGTTCGCCGCCGACACCGCCTCGAAAATCCTCGTGCTCGCCGGCAATGGCAAGGCGTTCACCCTGGACGCCGCCAAACTGCCGGGCGGACGCGGCCAGGGCGAGCCGATCCGCCTGATGGCCGACCTCGACGAAGGCGCCGAAATCGTCGCCGTCTGGCCGTTCAAGCCGGGGGCCAGAATGCTCGTCGCCGCGAGCGACGGACGCGGCTTCATCGTCGCGCAGGACGAGCTACTGTCCGCCACCCGCAAGGGCCGCGCGGTGCTGGTGGTCGATGCGCCCGCGACCGCCAGCCTCATCGTGCCGGCCGACGGCGATCATGTCGCCGTCATCGGCGAGAACCGCAAACTGCTGGTGTTCCCGCTCGCCCAGACGCCGGCGATGGCGCGCGGCAAGGGCGTCCGGCTGCAGCGCTACAAGGACGGCGGCCTGTCCGACGCGCGGGTGTTCTGGCTGAAGGACGGCCTGACCTGGCGCGATTCCTCGCAGCGCCTCTGGACGGTCGGCGCCCGCGATCTCAGGGATTGGATCGGCGCCCGCGCCGAGGCGGGACGGCTGCCGCCAAAGGGGTTCCCGAAGAACAACCGGTTTGGATGAGGTCAGGACAGCGTCGCCGCCAGAAAGGCCGCGAGCGCTTCGCCGTGCCGCTCGGGGTCGCCGACATTGTCGATGACGAGATCGGAATCCTCGCCCCGCGCGGGCGCCTCGGCGCGCGCGAGTCGCGCGGCGACATCGGGGTCGCGGCCGCGCGCCGCGAGCCGACGTGCGAGTTCCTCGGGCGGCGCGGCGACATAGACGACCCTGACGCGCGCGAAGCGCTCCCGCGCCGCCGCCACCGCGGCGCGCGAGACGTTGAACACGATCGTGTCGCCGGACCCGAGCCGTTCCGCGGCGGCGGCGGCGGGGACGCCGTAGCCATGGCCGTGCGCGCGCCAGGACAGGACGAAAGCGCCTTGCGCCTGCGCCGCGTCGAATGCCGCCGCGCCCATCGAGTCGTGATCCTCGAAGGCATCGGCCAGACGGGTGACGATCCGGCGCCCGAACACGATTCGCGGCTGCGCGGCGAGCCGGCGCGCCGCGATGCGGAGCAACGTGTCCTTGCCGGCGCCCGACGGCCCGACCACCAGGACCAGGCATCCCTCGCGCGCCGCGCCCATCGCGCGGCCTAGGCGACGCGCCGGCCGGCGCGCCAGACGCAGCGCACGACCGGCCGATCCAGCGCGATGCGCACGCGAACGAGGTCGGCGCGCTTGCCGGGCGCGATCTCGCCGCGATCGTCGAGGCCGGCGGCGCCGGCCGGGTTCTTGGTCACCAGCCGCAATGCCTGGGCGAGGTCGACGCCCGCGGCGAGGCGCGGCAGTTCGAACGCCGCGAACAGAAGGCTCGCGGGCACATAGTCGGAGGAAAGGATGTCGAGCCGCCCGGCCCGGGCGAGGTCGAGCGCGGCGACGTTGCCCGAATGCGAGCCGCCGCGCACGATATTGGGCGCGCCCATCAGCACCGCGAGCCCGGAATCGTGCGACGCTTCGGCGGCCTCGAGCGTGGTCGGGAATTCGGCGATCGAGACGCCGTCGGCGATCGCCTCGGCGACCTGATCGCGCGTCGCGTCGTCATGGCTGGCGAGCGGAACCCCGCCGTCCCGCGCGATCCGGACGAGCGCGGCGCGGTTGCGGGCGGCGAATTGCTCGTGCATGGCGAGCCGCTCGACGACGAAGGCGTCGAAGCCCGCGTCGTCGACATAGCCGTGGCGCGTGTAATAGGCGCGCATCTTGTCGAGGTCGCGGAACTGCCGCTGGCCCGGCGTGTGGTCCATCAGCGAAATCAGATGGGCCTGGTGGGTGGCGAGAAACGCGCGCGTGTCGTCGACGACGTCGGGCGTGGCGATTTCGCAACGCAGATGAGTCAGGTGGTCGCAGCGCAGCAGGTCGTGCGCGCTCGCCCGCGCCATGGCCGAGGCGATGTCTTCGGCGTATTTCGACAACGCATCGGCGTGCGAAGCGGCGCCGACCCGCAGCGAATCGAACACCGTCGTGACGCCCGCGGCGGCCATCTGGGCGTCATAGGCGAGGATCGCCGAGATCAAGTCCCAGCGCACCTTCGGGCGCGGCTGGAGATGCGGCTCGAGATGATCGGTGTGGAGTTCGACGAGGCCGGGAATGGCGAAGTCGCCCTCGAGGTCGAAGCCGCGTTCGGGCGCGCGCCCCTCGCCGACTTCGACGATGCGGCCTTGCGCAATGGCGACCCAGCCGGCGATCACCCGCTCGGCGGTCGCGACCTTCGCATTGGTCAGGATGAATTCGGCCGGATTGTCCAACAGCGGCTCCTCGATCGCGCGGGCGCTAGGCCGCGCCCTTCAGCGCGACGATCCGGTCGGCGAGACGGGCGCGCACGTCCTCGTCGTGGAATATGCCGAGGACCGCGACGCCGGCCGCCTTCTTCTCCTCGATCAGCGCCACGACATTGGCCCGGTTCGCCGCGTCGAGCGAGGCGGTCGGCTCGTCGAGCAGCAGGATCGGGTGGCGGGCGACGAGACCGCGCGCGATGTTGACGCGCTGCTGTTCGCCGCCCGAGAAGGTCGCCGGCGGCAGCCGCCAGAGCCGCTCGGGCACGGCGAGCCGGCGCAGCATCGCGGCCGCGCGCGCCTGCGCCTCCTCCGCCGGGGCGCCCTGCTCGCGCGCGGCGCCGGCGACGATGTCGAGCGCGGCGACGCGCGGCATGACGCGCAGAAACTGGCTGACATAGCCGATCGTCGACCGGCGCAGCGCGAGGATGCGGCGCGGCGCCGCGATCGCGACGTCGGTCTCGACGGCGCCCTCGCGCACGGCGACGCGGCCGGCGTCGCAGCGGTAGGCGCCGTAGATGATCTTCAGGATCGAGGATTTGCCTGACCCCGACGGGCCGTGGAGCACGACGCATTCGCCGAAATCGACGTGCAAGCTGACATTCGCCACCGCCGGCAGCCGCGCGCCGCCTTGCAGATGCATGGTGAAGGTCTTGGCGACCCCGTGCAGCGCGATCGCGGGCTTGCCCATGTCAGGCCTGCAGGACGGAGGAGACGAGGAGCTGGGTGTAGGGCTCGCGCGGGTCGTCGAGCACCTGGTCGGTGAGGCCGGTCTCGATCACCCGGCCGCGCCGCATCACCATGATCCGGTGCGAGACGATGCGCGCGACGGCGAGATCGTGGGTGACGAGGACGACGGCGAGATCGAGGTCGGCGACGAGCCCGCGCAGGAGATCGAGCAGCCGCGCCTGGACCGACACGTCGAGGCCGCCGGTCGGTTCGTCCATGAACATCAGCCGGGGATGGGTGACGAGGTTGCGCGCGAATTGCAGGCGCTGCCGCATGCCGCCCGAATAGGTCGCCGGCAGATCGTCGATGCGGTCGGCGTCGATCTCGACCCGGTCGAGCCACGACCGCGCCTCGGCGCGGATCGCGCCGTAATGGCGGGCGCCGATCCCCATCAGCCGCTCGCCGACATTGGCGCCCGCCGAGACCCGCATGCGCAGCCCCTCCGCCGGGTCCTGGCGGATGAAGCCCCAGTCGGTGCGCATCAGCAGGCGGCGCTCGGCCGCGCCGAGGGCGCCGACGTCGCGCATGACCCCGTCGCGCATCCGGTAGGAGACCGAGCCCGCGCTCGGCTCGAGCTGCGCGGACAGCAGCGACAGCAGCGTCGACTTGCCCGATCCGGATTCGCCGACGACGGCGAGCGCCTCGCCGGGAAACAGTTCGAACGAGACGTCGAGGCAGCCGACGCGGGCCCCGTAGCGGCGGGTCAGGCCGTCGGCCGCGAGCAGGGGCTGTTCGTCCGCGATCACGACGCGACCTCGGCCAGTTCGCCGGAAAAACCGCGCTCGCGCCGGTCGAGGCAGAAGTCCGTGTCCGAGCAGACGAACATGCGCCTGCCCGCGTCGTCGAGGATCACCTCGTCGAGATAGACCTCCGCGGCCCCGCATAGCGCGCAGGGGCGGTCGAAGCGATTGACCGCGAACGGATGGTCGTCGAAGTCGAGCGAGACGACTTCGGTGTAGGGCGGCACGGCGTAGATGCGTTTCTCGCGCCCGGCGCCGAACAATTGCAGCGCGCGCGACCGGTTCATCTTCGGATTGTCGAATTTCGGGGTCGGCGAGGGGTCCATCAGGTAGCGGCCGGCGACCTTGACCGGATAGGCGTAGGTCGTCGCGATATGGCCGTGGCGCGCGATGTCCTCGTAGAGCTTGACATGCATGAGTCCGTATTCGGCGAGCGCGTGCATGGTGCGCGTCTCGGTCTCGCGCGGCTCGAGGAAGCGCAGCGGCTCGGGGATCGGCACCTGGTAGACGAGGATCTGATCGTCGCCGAGCGGCGTCTCCGGGATGCGGTGGCGGGTCTGGATGATCGTCGCCTCGGCGGTGCGGGTGGTCGTCGCGACGCCCGCGGTCTTCTCGAAGAATTTGCGGATCGAGACGGCGTTGGTGGTGTCGTCCGAGCCCTGGTCGATCACCTTCAGCACGTCGTCGGGACCGAGGATCGCGGCGGTGACCTGCACGCCGCCGGTGCCCCAGCCGTACGGCATCGGCATCTCGCGCGAGGCGAACGGGGTCTGGTAGCCGGGAATCGCGATCGCCTTCAGGATCGCCCGGCGGATCATCCGCTTGGTCTGCTCGTCGAGATAGGCGAAATTATAGCCGGCCGTCGTCGGACTGCTCATGGCGCCGCCTCCGCCGTCGGTTCGCACTCGCCCGCCGCCGCGGCGCGATGCTCCGCGCGCAGCGTCCTGACGAGGCCGAGCTCGCTCTGGAAATCGACGTAATGGGGCAGCTTGAGATGCTCGACGAAGCCGGTCGCCTGGACGTTGTCGGAATGCGACAGCACGAATTCCTGGTCCTGCGCGGGCGCGACGACGTCTTCGCCGAGTTCCTCAGCCCGCAGCGCGCGATCGACCAGCGCCATCGCCATCGCCTTGCGCTCGGACTGGCCGAAGACGAGGCCATAGCCGGTGGTGAACTGCGGCGCCGCCGCGGCCGAGCCCTGGAACTGGTTGACCATCTCGCATTCGGTGACGTCGATCCAGCCCAGCGGCACGGCGAAGCCGAGCTCCTCGGCGAAGAATTCGACCGCGACCGCGCCGATCCGGATTTCGCCGACGAAGGGGTGCGTGCGGCCATAGCCGCGCTGGGTCGAATAGGCGAGCCCGAGCAGCCAGCCCTCGTCGCCACGCGCGAGAGTCTGCAGGCGGAGGTCGCGCGCCGCGGGGAAGGCGAGCGGCTCGCGGGTGAGATCGCCGACGGCCTCGTCGGCGGCGGACGGCGCCGGACGCTCGATCAGCCCCTCCCCGGCGAGCAGGTTCGCCACCCGCGGGCTCGCCGCGCCCGAGGGCGGCGCGGTCGCCGGCGGCTCGACCGGCTGTTCGGTCAGCAGCGCGAAGTCGATCAGCCGATGGGTGTAGTCGAACGTCGGGCCGAGCACCTGCCCGCCCGGCAGATCCTTGAAGGTCGCGGAAATCCGCCGGGCGAGCTCCATCGCGCCGGTGTCGAGCGGCTCGCTGTAGCCGAACCGCGCCAGGGTCGTGCGATAGGCGCGCAGGAGGAAGATCGCCTCGATCATGTCGCCGCGCGCCTGCTTGATCGCGAGCGCCGCCAGTTCCCGATCGAACAGCGAGCCCTCGGCCATCACGCGGTCGACCGCCAGCGCGAGCTGCGCGCCGATCTGTTCGACCGAGATCTCCGGCACGGCGGGATCGCCGCGCCGCTTGGCGCCGAGCAGGCGGTGGGCGTTGTCGATGGCGCGCTCGCCGCCCTTGACCGCGACATACATGTCAGGCCTCGATCGATGTGGTGCGCGGCAGCGCGGCGGCGCGCGCATCGGCGACGAAGATGAAATCGAGCCCGCGCGGGAACAGCGGGCGCAGCGCGGCGCGGCGGGCGACGAAATCGCGCGGCAGCGGCGCCGGCGCCAGCATCGCCGCGCCGTCGATCCCCGGGCCGCTCAGCCGCCAGCCGGCGCCGGCGTCGAGGCTGCGAACCTGCACGATCACGGTGGTCGAGCGA
>JBEKEI010000042.1:0-28478 GCA_050013915.1 Roseiarcus sp. | reverse complement strand
ACCGCCAAGCGCGTGACCGGCATCGTCTCGCGCGGCGGCTCGATCATGGCGCGCTGGTGCCTCGCAGGCCATCGCGAGAGCTTTCTCTATGAGCGCTTCGGCGACATTTGCGACATCATGCGCAAGTACGACGTCTCGTTCTCGCTCGGCGACGGCTTGCGGCCCGGTTCGAACGCCGACGCCAACGACGCGGCGCAATTCGCCGAACTGGAGACGCTGGGCGAACTGACCAAGGTCGCCTGGGACAAGGGCTGCCAGGTGATGATCGAGGGCCCGGGGCACGTCCCGATGCACAAGATCAAGGCCAACATGGACAAGCAGCTCGAAGTCTGCGGCGAGGCCCCGTTCTACACCCTCGGCCCGCTGACGACCGACATCGCGCCGGGTTACGACCACATCACCTCGGGCATCGGCGCAGCGATGATCGGCTGGTTCGGCACGGCGATGCTGTGCTACGTCACGCCCAAGGAGCACCTCGGCCTGCCCGACCGCGACGACGTCAAGACCGGCGTCATCACCTACCGCATCGCCGCCCATGCCGCCGATCTCGCCAAGGGCCATCCGGCCGCGCAGCTGCGCGACGACGCGCTGTCGCGCGCGCGGTTCGACTTCCGCTGGGAGGACCAGTTCAACCTCTCGCTCGATCCCGACACCGCGCGCAAATACCACGACGCGACGCTGCCGAAGGAGGCGCACAAGGTCGCGCATTTCTGCTCGATGTGCGGGCCGAAATTCTGCTCGATGCAGATCACCCGCGACCTGCGCAAGGAGGCCGAGGCGATGGCCGGCATGCAGGCGAAGTCGCGCGAATTCCTCGAGGGCGGCGGCGCGCTCTACGTGCCCGCGGCGGAATAGGCCGATGCGCGTCACCGTCGTCGGCGCCGGCGTCGCCGGCCTCGTGACCGCGATGGAATTGACCGACCGCGGCGCCGACGTCGTGGTCCTCGATCGCGGCGCGCGCCTCGGAGAGTGCGCCTGCTCCTGGCTCGCGGGCGGCATGCTGGCGCCCTTCTGCGAGGGCGAGAGCGCGCCGCAGACCGTGGTCACGCGGGGCGCCGCTGCGCTCGACTGGTGGTCGGCGCGCGTTCCCGGCGTCATGCGCGCAGGCACCTTGGTCGTCGCTCCGCCCCGCGACGCGGCGGAGATCGACCGCTTCGCGGCGCGAACGCGCGGCTTCGAGCGCGTCGACGCCGATGCGATCGGCGCTCTGGAGCCGGATCTCGCTGGCCGATTCCGCAAAGGGCTGTTCTTCGCGAGCGAGGGCCATCTCGACCCGCGCCTGGCGCTCACCGCGTTGCGCGACGAGCTGACGCGGCGGGGCGCGGAGTTTCGGTTCGGCGTGGATGTCGGCCTAAACTCCTCTCTCCCGCGCTCCGCGAGAGAGGGGATGGTGGTGGACGCGCGCGGATTTGCGGCGCGCGACCTGTTGCCGGAACTGCGCGGCGTGCGCGGCGAGATGCTGCTCGTCCGGACCGACGAGATTTCGCTGAAGCGCCCGGTGCGCCTGCTGCACCCGCGCATTCCGCTCTACGTCGTCCCGCGGGTGAACGGCATTTTCATGATCGGCGCGACCATGATCGAAAGCGCCGATCGCGGCGCACCGAGCGTGCGCTCCGCGATCGAACTGCTCAGCGCCGCCTTCGCGCTCCACCCGGCCTTCGGCGAGGCGGAGATCGTCGAGATGCGGGCGGACGTCCGGCCCGCCTTCCCCGACAACGAGCCGCGAATCGTCGAGACGGGGGAGCGAATTTTCATCAACGGGTTTTATCGCCACGGATTCCTGCTGACGCCGCATTTTGCGGCGGAGGCGGCCGAGCGGGCCGCCGAACGATTGATCCTCGCAAATTGATCTGGTCTAGTGTGATCTAGTCTATCCTGCGTGATTCTCAGGAGGCCGCCATGTGGTCCGTTCAGGAAGCGAAAGCCAAACTCTCCGAGATCATGCAAAGGGCGCTCGCGGGGGAAGTGCAAGTCATCGGCAGGATAGACCAGTGCGTCGTCATCTCGATCGCCGAATACCAGCGTTTGAAGAGACTGGAAGAAGAACCGCATCCCGGACGATGGCTGGTCGAACGTCTCCGCGGTCTCGGAGAGATCGACCTTCCCTCGCGCAAGGACAATCGCGAGATCCCGTTCGCCGATTGGTCGGACGCCGGGGAGCGCCCGTGACTTCCGTGAAGACGATGCTCGATACGAAGGTGCTTGCGGAATTGCTGCGGCCTGGGGCCGATGGACGGGTCATCGCCTATGTCGCTTCGCTGGCCGATCCGATCATCAGCGCCATCGCCATCCATGAGCTGGTTTTCGGGGTCGGACTGCTCCCCGACGGTCAGAGGAAGGCGCGATTGGGCGCGAGAATCGATGAATTGCGCCTGCGATTCGAGGACCGTACGGTGCCGATCGACGGAGAGGTCGCAAGGATCGCGGGAAATCTGAGAGCGGCCGAGGTCCGCGCGGGCTTCGCCCTCGACGGCATGGACGCCTTGATCGCCGCTTGCGCGATCGTGTCCTCCGCCCGCCTCGCGACCCGCAACACGAAAGACTTCGAGAGAATGGGCCTGGATCTGGTGAACCCGTGGACAGAGTGATGACCGTGCGTCCCACGACTTTGCTCGTCAACGGGGAACGACGCGAGCTCGAAGCGCGAACGCTCGCCGAAGCGTTGCGGGCGCTCGACTACGCCGACGCGATCGTGGCGACCGCGCTGAACGGCGAATTCGTGCCGGCGCGCGCGCGCGCCGAGACGAAAATTGCCGACGGCGACCGGATCGAGATCGTCGCGCCGCGCCAGGGAGGATGAAGCCATGGATTTCTACGGCGTCGAAATCGCTTCGCGCCTGCTGCTCGGGACGGCGCAATATCCCTCGCCCGCGATCCTCGCCGATGCGGTGCGCGCGGCCCGCTGCGACATCGTCACGGTCTCGCTGCGCCGGGAATCGGGCCGGCTGCGCGAGGGCCAGGACTTCTGGTCGCTGATCGGCGCGCTCGGCGTCCGCGTCCTGCCCAACACCGCCGGCTGCCATTCGGTGCGCGAGGCGGTGACGACGGCGCAGATGGCGCGCGAGGTCTTTGGCACGCCATGGATCAAGCTGGAGGTGATCGGCGAGGCCGACACTCTGCAGCCCGACCCGTTCGGCCTCGTCGAGGCCGCGCGCATCCTCAGCGAGGACGGATTTTCGGTGTTCCCCTATACGACCGAGGATCTCGTCGTCGCCGAACGGCTCGTCGAGGCGGGTTGCAGGGTCCTGATGCCGTGGGGCGCGCCGATCGGCTCGGGCAAGGGGCTCAACAATCCCTTCGGGCTGCGGGCGCTGCGCGCGCATTTCCCCGAGGTTCCGCTCGTCATCGACGCCGGGATCGGCCTGCCCTCGCATGCCGCGGCCGCGATGGAGCTCGGCTATGACGCGGTCCTGCTGAACACCGCCGTCGCCAAGGCGGGCGATCCGGTCGCGATGGCGCGCGCCTTCGCTGGCGCGATCGAGGCGGGGCGCGCGGCCTGGCTCGCCGGGCCGATGGAGGCACGCGACATGGCGGCGCCGTCGACGCCGGTGCTCGGCCGGCCGGTGCTCGCGCGATGACGCTCGATCCCTTCTATCCCATTGTCGACAGCGCGGCCTGGGTCGCCCGGCTCGTCGCGGCGGGCGCGCGGCTCGTGCAGCTGCGCGTCAAGGATCGGGGGGAGGCGGAGCTGCGCGCGCAGACGCGCGCGGCGCTCGCCGCCTGCGCGAGCGCCGGCGCCCAGCTGATCGTCAACGACTATTGGGAGATCGCGATCGACGAGGATGCCGATTTCATCCATCTCGGCCAGGGTGATCTCGACGGCGCCGACATGAAGCGCATCCGCGCCGCGGGCCTGCGGGTCGGGATCAGCACCCATGACCACGCCGAACTCGATCGCGCGCTGGCGCTCGATCCCGACTATGTCGCGCTCGGGCCGATCTATCCGACGATTCTCAAGGCGATGGCGTTCGCGCCGCAGGGGCTGGAGCGCATCGGCGAATGGAAGCGGCGGGTCGGCGCCCGGCCGCTGGTCGCAATAGGCGGCCTCAGCCTCGAACGGGCGCTGCTGTGCCTTTCCGCCGGCGCCGACAGCGTGGCTGTGGTCACCGACATCACGCTGAACGCCGATCCGGACGCGCGCGCCCGGGCCTGGGTCGCTGCGACGCGGCGCGTCGCGTGACGGCGCGCACGCCGGTCGCGCTGACGATCGCCGGCTCCGATTCGGGCGCCGGCGCCGGCATCCAAGCAGATCTGAAGACCTTCGCCGCCCTCGGCGTCTACGGGACGAGCGCGATCACCGCGGTGACGGCGCAGAATACCCGCGGCGTGGCCGCGGTCCACCCGCTCCCGGCGGCGATCGTCGCGGCGCAGATCGAATCGGTCTTCGGCGATTTCGACGTCGCCGCGGTCAAGATCGGCATGCTCGGGGATCGTGCGATCGTCGAGGCGGTCGCGGCCGCGCTGCTTCGCCATCGGCCGCGCTTCGTCGTACTCGATCCCGTCATGATCGCCTCGTCGGGCGCTCGGCTGCTCGAACCCGAGGCAATCTCGGCGATGGAGTCGCTGGTGTTCCCGATGCTGGATTGCCTGACGCCCAATCTCCCGGAGGCGGGCGCGCTGACCGGGGAAGCGGCCGCGCACGACGAGGCGGCCATGCTCCGCCAGGGGCGCGCCCTGCTTGCGCGCGGGCCGCGTGCGGTCTTGATGAAGGGCGGTCATCGCGATTCGGCCGAGGCCGTCGATCTCCTCGTGACGGCGACAGACGCGCGGCGTTATGCGAGCGCGCGCGAGGATTCGCCGAACCTGCACGGGACGGGATGCACCCTGTCGGCGGCGATCGCGGCCCGGATCATCCTGGGCGGGACGCTCGGCGAGGCGGTGGCGCGCGCCAAGACGTTCGTCGCCACGGCGATCCGCGCCGGGCGCGCCGTCACGCTCGGCGCCGGCCCCGGGCCGCTCCTGCAATCCCCCCTCGAGCGAGTCGCCCGAGTCGTTCACTACGAAGGGTAGGAGCGCTCAAGTCCGGCTCGGCGGTCGTCGGCGGCGAATCGCCAATGGCCTCGGCGCGATGCTGGTCGGGACGGCCGCGCCGGGCGAAGACCTCGTTCTCGAACGTCCGCCCGCAGCCATGTCGAGCCGGCTTCCATGTCCCGGAGCGATCCGGCACGGGTGTCAAGTCGCTCCTCGAGCGCAGCCTCCCGGTTCGCGTCAATCCCGGCCCCGACGCACTCTTGGTGACGAATGGCTCACTCGGCGCCGATGACGCGCGCTCGGGGGTGATATCGAATCCGATTTGTCGCGCAAAACCTCCATGAGCTCTGGGGCTCGCGAGCTCCACGCTGCCCCAAGACCATCGATGAAATGTGCGACATTTCTAAAACAGGCGCGGCGAAACTTGTGCCCCACCGACCGGACTCTATTGCGCTTTCGCGCCGGCCTGGCGCAGGAGCGCGATTTGCGCCTTGAGCGCGTCGAGGCCGACGGCGCCGACGAAGACCTTGTCGCCGGCGACATAGCTCGGCGTGCCCGAGATATGGAGGGCGCTCGCCAGCGTCATATTCTCCTTCAACGTCGCGGCAACCTCCGGGCTGGCCATGTCTCGTTGCAGGCGCTCCATGTCGAACCCCGTTTCGCGCGCCGCCGTGAGCGCGGCGTCCTGCGTCACAGGTTCGCGCAAGCCGAGCAACCGCCGGTGGAAGGCGAAATATCGGTCGCCCCCGGGATCCTGCATGCGCACGGCGACGGCGACCTGCGCCGCATCGACGGAGCGCGGTCCGAGAATGGGAAATTCCTTGAGAACCAGACGCACATGGGCGTCGGCGCCGAGGAGCATGACCGTATCCGCCAGGGCGCGTCGGCAATAGCCGCAATTGTAGTCGAAAAACTCGACCAGGGTGACGTCGCCGCCGGGATCGCCGAGCGTGACCTGACGAGGCGAATTGAACAGGTCCTGCGCATGGGCGGCGATCCTTTGCGCCCGCTCCCCGGCCAGAGCGTCCGCCTTCTCGGCGACATCGCTCTGTGAAGGCGCCCTCTGCCGGCTCAATTCTACGAGGATCTCGCGCAGGACTTCGGGATGGCGAAGAACGTAGTCCTTCACGAGCGCGCCGATCTCGTCGGGATGCGCCTTGATATAGCCGGCGACGATCGCCTCGATGTTTTCGCGCGACATCGACTCTTCCGCCCGCGCCGGCCAGGGCGCGAGCGAAAGAACCGCGAGCAGCAACAGCGCGTATTTTCCGGCTTTCATATCGCCCTCCGGGTCACCCGATTTCGCTCGAATTGTTCAAAACGCTCGCGGCGCAAAGCCGGCGCCCCCCGGCCGGAACAGGCCGGGACGGAACCCGCCGGGGCGCGGCGCTCGCCACACCGGCGGCGGGCCATAATCATCGTCGGGCGGCCCGTATCCGCCCGGCGGCGGCGCGAAGCGCACGCAGCGATCCGCGCCGGCATTGGCGACCGTGCCGGGCGGGCAGCGGATGCAGAGGGCGGGATTGTTCGGATCGTTGATGAAGCGCGGGCCGCGCGCGGCGCAATAGGCGAAGCGCCGCGGCGCCGGACGCACGCAGACGGTCGCGTCGGCGTTGGCGAGCGTGCCCGGCGGGCATAGGATGCAGGCGGAAGGATTTTGGGGACTCCCGATATAACGCGGCCCACGTGCGGAACAGTCGACGGTCCGCCTGCGGACGACGGGCGGTGCGACCGGCGCCGGCAGGGAAATCTTCTGGCAGGTCTTGCCGTCGGGCGACACATGCGAAGCCAGGCAGCAGCTCTTGTCGGGCATGCGCATATAGCCGGGATGGCAGGCGAGGACGGCCTGCGTCTGGGCCGGACAACTGCCCGGTTCCTGTGGATTGACCGGCATCGGGCAGCAGATTCCCTCCGTAGTGATGTTCGTCGTGGCGCAGCACTCGCCGTTCATCGTCATGGTTTGGCCGGCGGCGCAGCAGGAGGGTCCGGGCGGCGTGAAATGAATCGGCTGGCAGAGGCCGCCGACCGGCGTTTCGCCGACCGGACAGCAAGTCCCGTTGGCGGTCGCCTGACCGGCGAGACAGCAGATGTTCCCGGTCGCGACATAGCCCGCGCCGCAACAGGGCGGCTTCTGGCCCGGCAGGCATTGCGGACTGCCAGGAACATTGGGCGTTCCCGGCTGGCACTGGCCGTTGACCACCTGGCCAGAGCAGCAGGCGCTCGCGCCCTTGGCGCCGGTATAGACCTGCCCGGCCGGACAGCAGGAATTGCTCGGCCCGACCGAAACCTGGCCGCTTTGACACCACGAACAGCCCGGCGTCCCGGGCTGGCAGCAATTGCCGCCGACCAGGGCGCTGGGTGCGCGACAGGATATCGGCTGGCACTGGCCGTCGTGGCCGCGGCGCTCGTCGGGCTGACAGGCTGGCGGCGGACAATTGGGCGTCGTGCAGCCGGAAGGCGGCGGCGGGCAGGCGCCGAGCAGCGTGCATTTCGGCGGCGGCGGCCTTTTCGGCGGTCCCTTGGGGCCGCCTGGCGGAAACCCGAACAGCGGCGGCGGGGCGCCGGCGAAATCGGGGCCGAGATTTTCGGCGAGGCCGCATTCGCGCGCGATCGCGACGTCTCCCGAGGCGCCGCGCGCAGCAATGTCGTCGAACCGGTCGTCGTAATCGGTGAAATAGGCGCGCATCGGCGGCTCGTCGTCGCGCCGGATCCGCCAGCTTTCCTCGCCCTGCAGACCCTGGACGTGTTCGGCGCCCCAGTTGCGCAGTTGCGCCGCCCGGGCGGGATCGGCGGAAAAGCGCAAATCCTCGCCGGTCGCCCAGACGAAGCCGCCGCAGGATTCGCGCTCGATCCGCCCCTTGCTGTCGTAGCGGTAGGAAATGGCGACGCCGCCGTTGGCGTTGCGCAGGGCGAGCGGGAAGCCGATGGCGTATTCCTCCGGCAGGGCCCGCCAGCGCGCCCCGCCCGCCTCGTGCGCGTCGAGGCGTTGATAGCGCAGGATGCGCCCGATTCCCTCCCGTGTCAGTTTTTCAAAATCGAAGGCGCCGGTCGACGCCGGTCGTTCGGCCAGATACATTCGCCCCTGTTCGTCGAAAGCGATCTTGGCGATTTCGGTGGGCCCGGCCGCCGGCGGGACCACGATCTCGACCCGGGGGTCGGCCTGGAAAGCGCCGTCCGGCCCGAGCCCGACCGACCAGATCTGCTGGTCGGCGGCGACCGCGTAATAGAGCCGCCTCGCTGCGACGGCGAGGCCGTCGACCAGCCGCTCCGGCGGCGCGTAATTCCAGGTCGCCGGATCGGCGCTGTCGAATTGCGGGCTCTCGACGTCGAGTTTTTGCGCGGGATCGAAGGCGACCGGCTTCAGCCCAAGGGCGCCACGCCCGGTCACGCCGTGATCGTAGCGGCCGAGGTCGGCGCCGTCGGGGCCGAAACGCTGGATCATGCCGGTCTCGCGGTCGGCGACGTAGAGCGAGCGCGATTGCGGGTCGAAGGCGAGGCCGCCGAGCGCCGCGCCGGAGTTTTTTCTGCCCTCGAGCGTCGCGGTGGCGAATAGCGAAATCGCGCCGCTGCGGCCGTCGATCCTCCAGATCGAGCCGGGGCCGCCGTCGGGCGCCAGCGTCCCCCACAGGCCGGGCATGAAGCGCACGCCCTGCCGGCCCCTGCGCAAATGATTCAGCTGGCCGTCGGCGCCCGCGATGACGACGGGAAGGCCATAGGCGGAACTCGCCGCGACAAAAATATCGGGCGGCTTCGCGTCGTCCAACGCGACGCCGAAGACCTGGCCGATCTGGCCGGCGCTGGCGCTGAAATTCTTTTGGGTCCGGACCAGTTGCGCCGCGGCCGGGCCGCGCAAATCCTGCAGATCGATCACCCGCAACGACGGGCCGTCGAGATCGATGAAGGTTTTTTCGGCGGGATCGAGGCCGGGCGCGATCTGCACCGGCAGGGGCGCCCCGGAAAAGCCGGTCAGGGCGGCGTCGCCCGGCGCCAGCAAGCCGCGCGCATCTTGCGCCGCCGCGCCTGCCGCCATCGCAAGGAACATCACGCCAGCGCCGAGAAACCTGGCGGCGATGCGGATGCTCGGGGCCTGTCCCTTCATGCGCGCCTCCTCAAATCCGGCGGCGCGGATTGGGCGCGAGGGGCCTCGGCGTGAAAGCCTTGACGCAGCCGCCGCTGCGCGGATCGGGCGACTGGCCGGCCGGGCAGCACTGGCCGCAGGACGAGGCCTGCGAAGGCGCGCAGCACAGGCCGTTGGCGAGCGGCGCCTGGCCGGAGGCGCAGGTCGTACGGCAGGTTCCCTGATAATTGGTCTGGCCCTTCGGGCAGGGGATCCCGGTCAACGGAAGCGGGCACATGCCGGTCGGATTGTTCGGCGGCTGGGCGACCAGTCCGGTGTTGTCGCAGATGCAGACGCTGACCACGCCGCCGGCATTGGGCGGCGCGTGGGTCCCCGCCGGGCAATTGCAGGACAGGGTCTGATAGACGCCGCCGACGGGATTGTCCGGCCCCGCCGTGCCGAGCGCCATCGGCGGCGGGCAGGAACAGGCCGCGACGACTTCGCCGCAGGGCTGGAAGCAGACGGTTTTCGCCGAATTGCAGATGATCGGGCAGCCGTCGCTGCCGGCCGGCGCGCAGCCCAATTGATTGCAATCGCCCCAATCGACGCTGATGTTGGTCGTGCACGCGGAAATCCAGCCGCCGGTCAAGCCGCTGAGCCAGTTCGACAGCGAACAGAGCGCGCTTTCCACGCAGGAGCCGAGGTCGGAAAATGTCTGGCCGAGTCCAGCCGCGATCGAACAGGCGCAGGTGAAAGGCGTCTCGAACGAGGCGATGTCCGCGGCCGCGCTGCCGATGCCGTTCAAATAGGACTCGAGCTGTGCGGCGAGCGAAGGATCGACTTGGCCGAGCAGATTCTGGGCATCCTGCGCGCCACCGCCCGCTTGGGCGGTCCAGTTGCTCGCCTCGGCCACCGCGTTGCAGAAGCCTTGGGACTGGCCGCCCATGCCGCCGACCAGCACGGTCGCCCAGACGGCGAGCCCGCAGGTGACCGGATCCGCACAGGCGGCGGCGCACTGGCCATTGGTGAAGCCGTTGTAGGTATTCTGCAGGGCGTTGCCGATATCCGTGAGCGAGCAACTCGGCCCCTGCTGGCCCGTCGGCTGTCCGCCGGTCTGGATCGGACAATTCGCCCAATCGTCCGCCCGCCCCGGCGAGGTCGCCTGGAACAGGATGAGGAGGGCCGTTCCGACCAAGGCCAGCCACGAAATCAAACGACGCCTGCACATGCGCGAACGCCCACGGCCGCCGACGCCCGTGTCCGGGCCGCATCCGCCAATCAGACTAAGCGCCGTTACCTCGACAGGCAACCACACCGCAAAAATTTGGCCTCATTCCGGGTTCCGAACGGGCGATTGGCGCGCGCCGCCGCCCTTGTCAACGAGCCCGTCGAAAGGATCGATCTTCTGGTCGGCTTCGATCGGCCATCGTCTCGTCCGATTGGACAGCCCGGCGGGACCCTGGTCTCGGCAGCGAGGGTCGACGACGCGGCGGTCCGCATGGGCTCCCGCGCGACTTCGCGGACCGCCAAAACCGACATCCAGCTATCGCAAGTCCCCGATTTCGATGGTGGGCGCACAAGGGCTCGAACCTTGGACCCGCTGATTAAGAGTCAGCTGCTCTACCAACTGAGCTATGCGCCCATCGAAACACGGCGGCCGGCGGCCGCCGCGGGACCGGGGATGTAGCAAAGGCGCGGCGCCCTGTCCAGCCTCGATCGGACGCGGCGCGGCCCCTCAGTTGCGCGCCTTGTCGACCAGTTTGTTCTTGCCGATCCAGGGCATCATCGCGCGCAGCTTCTCGCCGACCGCCTCGATCTGGTGCGCGTTGTTGCGGGCGCGCGTCGCCTTGAACGAGGTCTGGTTGACCTTGTTTTCGAGCATCCAGTCGCGAGTGAATTTGCCGGACTGGATGTCGGTCAGCACGCGCTTCATCTCGGCCTTCGTCTCGGCGGTGATGATGCGCGGGCCGGTGACGTATTCGCCATATTCGGCGGTGTTGGAAATCGAATAGTTCATGTTGGCGATGCCGCCCTCGTAGATCAGGTCGACGATCAGCTTCACCTCGTGCAGGCACTCGAAATAGGCCATTTCGGGCGCGTAGCCCGCCTCGACCAGCGTCTCGAAGCCGCTGCGGATCAATTCGACGAGGCCGCCGCACAGCACGACCTGCTCGCCGAACAGATCGGTCTCGCATTCCTCGCGAAAGCTCGTCTCGATGACGCCCGCGCGGCCGCCGCCGATCGCGCTCGCATAGGAGAGGCCGAGATCGTGGGCGTTGCCGCTCGCGTCCTGGTGAATTGCGATCAGACAGGGCACGCCGCCGCCGCGCGCATATTCCGAGCGCACGGTATGGCCGGGCCCCTTGGGCGCGACCATCAGCACGTCGAGATCGGCGCGCGGTTCGATCAGGTTGAAATGGACGTTGAGCCCGTGAGCGAACATCAGCGCGGCGCCCTGCTTCATATGCGGGGCGAGTTCGCCGCGATAGATTTCCGCCTGCAATTCGTCGGGGGTCAACATCATGACGATGTCGGCCCATTTGGCGGCGGAGACGACGTCGAGCACCCGCACGCGTTCGGCCTCGGCCTTCCTGGCCGACGTCGAACCAGGCCGCAACGCGACCGCGATCTCCTTTACCCCGCTGTCGCGCATGTTGAGCACGTGCGCATGACCCTGGCTGCCATAACCGACGACCGCGACTTTCCTGCCCTTGATGAGATTGAGATCGGCATCACGATCGTAATAGACGCGCATGGCAACTCCTTGGGCGGCGTATCCCGACGCTCCCGGATTCCGGCCCGGCGGGCCCGGACCGCGCCGGCGCGGTGGCAGCCTTCTAGGGAAAAGGCGGCGCGCGATCAAGCGCAGCCTCACGCGCTATACCGGACGCTCGGTGAGCGGCGGCCGTTCCGGGGCTCGGGCGGCCCGGCGCGGCGCTGCGGCGCGGCTCGGTGTGGCCACGCCATGGCTGGCCGGATAAGATCCGCTGCCGCCTGTCGACGGCGAGGGAAGCCGAACGCATGCGCGAATCCTACGAGGTCGTCATCGCCGGCGGCGCCGTGATGGGCTCCTCGATCGCCTATCACCTCGCCGCGCATCCCGCCTTCGCCGGTCGCATCCTCGTCATCGACAAGGACATGACCTACCGCAGGGCCGCCAGCTCGCTGTCGCTGAGTTCGATCCGCCAGCAGTTTTCCAGCCCGATCAACATCCGCGCCGGCCTCTACGGCGTCTCCTTCCTGCGCCGCGCGCCCGATATCCTCGCCGTCGACGGCGAGCGGCCCGACCTGCCGCTGGTCGAGAACGGCTATCTCTATCTCGCCAGCGCCGCGGGGGCGCCGATCCTGGCGGCCAATCACGCCGCACAGACCCGGGAAGGCGCCGACGTCGTCTTGCTCGATCCCGACGCGTTGACGGCACGCTTTCCCTTCATCAATCGGGAAGGAATCGCCGCCGCCGCCTGGGGCCGGTCGGGCGAGGGGTGGTTCGACGGCTACAGCCTCATGCAGGCGTTCCGACGCAAGGCGCGTGCGCTCGGCGCCGACTATCGCGAGGCCGAAGTCGTCGGCGTCGAGCGGGCGGGCGGGCGCGTCGCGGCGGTGCGGCTCGCGGACGGCGGGCGCATCGCCTGCGGCGCCTTCGTCGATGCGGCGGGGGCCTTGGGCGCGGCGCGGCTCGCGGAGTCGATGGGCTTTTCGATCCCGGTCCATCCGCGCAAGCGATGCGTCTTCCAGTTCGCCGCCCGGGAGCGGATCGCGCGTTGCCCGCTGATCGTCGACATCGCCGGCGCCTACGTGCGCAGCGAGGGGGATTCCTACCTGTGCGGCATTTCGCCGCCCGAGTCGGACGATCCCGACAGCGAGGATTTCGAGGTCGTCTGGAGCCAGTTCGAGGATCTCATCTGGCCCGCGCTCGCCGCGCGCATTCCCGCCTTCGAGGCGATCCGGCCGGGCCGCGCCTGGGCCGGCCATTACGACCTCAACACGTTTGACCACAACGCGATCGTCGGGCGCGCGCCCGGCCTCGACAACGCCTATCTGGCCGCTGGATTCTCCGGCCACGGCATGCAGCAATCGCCGGCGGTCGGACGCGGCCTCGCCGAACTCGTCGTCGAGGGCCACTATGCGAGCCTCGACCTCGGCGATTTCGGCTACGAACGCATTGCCGCGGGCCAGCCGCTGCTCGAGCGCAACGTCATCTGACCCCGGCCGCTCACCGGCGGAACTCATGCGCGAGCAGGCCCATGACGACGTCGTCGTGGCGCTCGCCGGCGACGTAGGCGGCTTCGCGCTCGCGACCTTCCACCACGAAACCGCAGGCGCGATAGCAGCGGATCGCGCGGGTGTTGTAGGCGACGACGCGCAGACCGATCCGGTGGAGGCCGAGGACGGCGAAAGCGTGGCGCGCCACGAGGCGGATCGCCTCGCGGCCGAGCCCCATGCCGAGCCGGGCGGGGTCGTAGAAGCCGATCGCCAGTTGCGCGCGCCCGTCGTGGCGGTCGAGCGCGTCGAGCCGGATCTCGCCGAGCAACCTGCCGTCGTGCTCGATCGCCCACGCGAAGGGATGCGCGAGAAGCGCGTCGAGCCAGCGCTGCGCGGCGATCGCGTTCATCTCGGGCAGATCGCGCGGATCAGCGCCGAGCATGCGCATGATTCCCGGATCGTTGCCGAGCGCCAGCCTCGCCCCTGCGTCCCTCGGTTCGGGCCGCCGCAAAATGATCCGGGATCCCGAAAGGAAGGGCAAGTCGTTCATTCCACGAGATTTAGTGCTTTTCGCCCCGGCGGCAAGCCTCGCCGGCGGCGAGTTTTCGGCCCGGCGCGCGTCCGCAGGCGGCCCAGGCTCGCCGGCGCCCAGCTTTCTATCGGCGCCTCGTCGGCATAGAATCGGGTCGGGCCGGCGCCGCCGCCGACCCGCGAGGCTCGAGGGGGCGGCGAGGGGAACCATTTGTCATGCTTGAGGAATTCAAGGCTTTCGCACTGCGGGGCAATGTCGTCGATCTCGCGATCGGCGTGATCGTCGGCGGCGCGTTCGGCAAGATTGTCGATTCCCTCGTCAACGACATTGTCATGCCGGTCGTCGGCGCGCTCGGCGGCGCTGATTTCTCCAATTATTTCTTTGGCCTGTCCCGAGCCGTGACGGCGACCAACCTCGCCGACGCGCGCAAGCAGGGACCGGTCTTCGCCTATGGCAATTTCGTCACCATCGCCGTCAACTTCGTCATCGTCGGCTTCGTCCTGTTCCTCTTCGTCAAGGCGGTGAACAGGCTGCGCAAGCCGCCGGCCGCAGCCCCCGCGCCGGCGCCGCCAAGTCCGGAAGTGGTCCTGCTCACCGAGATCCGCGACGCGCTCGCCAAGGGTTGAGCGCGCCCGCCCTACCAGACGAACGGCGCAGTCGTCGAGCGTCGGCCGACCAGGAACGCGTCGGCGACGAGTTGGAACGGCGCAACATCCATCGCGCTGCGGCCTTCGTCGAGCAGGTGGGCGAAGCGGCGGTAGATGCCCTCGTATTCGGCCATCGGCGCCTCGACCGCGAGCGCCCCGCCGACGAGCAGCCTCGAGCCGCCGTCGGTCAGCCGCAGCGCGGTCCCCTCGGCGGTCTCGATGTCGATGTTCCAGCTCTGGTCGCCCTCCTGGCGCCAGTCGAATTCGGCGGTGATCGGGCTCTGGGCGCTTTCCGAAGCCGGGCTCGTCAGAACCAGCGAGGCGGCGATCGGCGTTTGGCGGTTGGCGGGGCAGACGAGTTCCGCGCGCCGGACGAACACGGGCGCCGGCATGATCTTGGTGAGGATCGAGAGCGCGTTGATGCCGGGATCGAACACGCCGAAATTGCCCGCGTCCCAGATCCATTCCTGGCCGGGATGCCAGCGGCGGACGTCCTCCTTCCATTCGATCGCGAGCGAGCGGATTCTGCGCCCCGCCAGACGCTTCTTGGCTTCGTCGACCGCCGCGTTGTACTGGGAATGCCAGGTCGCGAAAATCGTCCGGCCGCGCGCGGCGGCGTGGGCGGCGAGGTCGAGCATTTCGGCCATGGTCGGCGTCGGCGGCTTTTCCAGCAGCACGTGCTTGCCGGCGTCGAGCGCCTCGAGCGCGATGGCGTGGCGCACGCTGGGCGGCGTGCAGATCGCCACGGCGTCGAGGGCGGGAATCGCCGCGTAGAGGGCGGCCGGCGTGCGGAAGGTTGGAACGCCGGGCTGCTCCACGCCGCGCTGGCTGACGAGGCCGGCCAGTTCGAAGCGCGCGTCCTTGGCGATGACGGGCAGATGCTGATCTCGAGTGATTTTGCCGATCCCGATGACGGCGATCCGGTAGGGCATCACGGCAGCCTCCCTGTGCTCACGCCATCGAGATAGGCGGATCCGAGCGGTTTGGGCAAGTGGCGAAGCTGAGCCCGGCCCCGACCCTCCGCCCCATCCAACCCCGGTTCGCCGGCCCCGACAAATTCGCTGGCCCAGCCGCTGGCGAGTCCGGGCTTGGCGTGGTCTAATGACACGCATCGAATGCGCCGGTTCCCGGAGCTTCGGCGAGCGCGGGAGAACGGCGCCGCCGGCCGGGGCCGGCTTCGTCCGGCGGCGAAGGGGGAGGGGTCGCGCGCAGGGCTCGTCGCGGCGACCGGCGCCGCCCACGCGGGAATTTGACATGAACGTTCAATCGGAAATGCTCGGCGCGCTGGTCGAACGGCGCCACGGCCACACCCTGCCGCGACGGTTCTACACCGATCCGGCGTTTCACCAGCTCGATCTCGACCGCCTGTTCTACCGCGAGTGGCTGTTCGCCGGCCATGATTGCGAGGTTCCGCGAGCCGGCGACTATTTCACGCTGCAGATCGGCGACTATCCGGTGATCGTCGTGCGCGGGCGCGACGGCGCGATCCGCGCGTTTCACAACTCGTGCCGCCACCGCGGCTCGCGCGTCTGCGCGGCCGAACGCGGATCGGCGGTCAGGCTCGTCTGCCCCTATCACAACTGGAGCTACGACCTCGACGGCCGGCTGCTGTTCGCGCGCGACATGGGCCGGGATTTCGACCCCAGGCCGCTCGGCCTCAAGCCCGTCCATTGCGAGAACGTCGGCGGCTATGTCTGGCTCTGCGTGGCGCGCGAGGCGCCCGATTTCGCGCGGTTCCGCGGGCTCGTCGCGCCCTATCTGGCGCCGCATCGGCTGAGCGAGGCGAAAATCGCGTTCCAGAGCACGATCGTCGAGAATGGCAACTGGAAGCTCGTCTGGGAAAACAACCGCGAATGCTATCATTGCGCGCCCAACCACCCCGAACTCTGCCGCACCTTCCCCGAGGCGCCGACGGTGACCGGGGTCGAGGGCGCGATGAACGATCCCTTCATCGCCGGCCACTGGGCGCGCTGCGAGGAGATCGGTCTGCCGAGCCGCTTCGAGATTTCCCCGGACGGGCAGTTCCGCGCCTCGCGCGTGCCCCTGCTGCGCGAGGCGGTCAGCTATACGATGTCGGGCGAGGCGGCGGTGCGCCGGCCGCTCAGCGACGGGCTCGCCGAACCCGATATCGGCTCGCTGCTGCTCTTCCACTATCCCTCGACCTGGAATCACGTGCTCGGCGACCACGCGGTCAGCTTCCGCGTGCTGCCGCTCGGCCCCACGCAGACGCAGGTCACCACCAAATGGCTGGTGCACAAGGACGCGGTCGAGGGCGTCGACTACAAGCTCGACCAGCTCACCGAGGTCTGGACCACGACCAACGACCAGGACCGCCGCATCGTCGAGGAGAACCAGCGCGGCGTCTCGTCGCCGGCCTTCGAGCCCGGACCGTACAATCCGCTGCATGAAGGCGGCGTGATGCAATTCGTCGAATGGTACGCCGGGGCGATGGGGCGGGCGCTCGGCGCGCCGACGCCGACCGGCGCGAAGCCCGAACGCGCTACGGTCGACGCCTGAGCTCAGCGCTCGGGTTGTTTGGGCGCGGGCGGGTCGGCGGCCGCCTTGCGCGGCCGGCGCGCCGCCTGCGCCGCGCGCCGCGCCGCCTCGGTCGGTATCGCCTGGGCGGGGCGCTTCTCGCGCCCGGCGGGAAGCAGCGGCCTGGATTGCTTCAGTCTCATCGGTCCATCCTGGCGCCCTGGCGGCGACGCATCTACAGCGCGCCGAAGGCGACGGGGCGCCAGCGCCAGCCCTGCGCCGCGACCGCCTTCTGCAGCGGCGCCTTCAGCTCATTGGTCGAGAACCGGTAATTGTAGATTGCGCCGACGCCGAGGCGTTCGGTGAAGCCATAGGCCTTGCCGAACTCGATCGAAACCTGCTGGCCGCGAAACGTCGAGGCGGCGAGGCGCATGGCGGGAACGCCGGCGCGCCATTCGATCGACCATTCCTGATCGACGGCGCGCACCTCGTGCGCGGCCTCGTCGAGCCGCATCAGCACCATGAACGCCTTCTCGAGTCCCGCCTTGGCGAATATCTCGTACCAGGCGGCGTCGACGATCTTCCATTCCGCGACCAGCTCCGCCTCGCCCGCCCGGCCGGGCCGCGTCTGGAACGGCGCGGTGGCGCGGTTGATCGCGAGAATCGCCGCGCGAACCGAATCGGCCGGCTGCGGCGGTCCGACCGGGGCCGGCCCCTGGCCGAACAGCTTGCCGAGAAACGACATGATGCGGTTCCTTCGCGGCGACGCCGACCCCCTGGCGCGCGCGCCGCTATCGGCCGGTCGCGGTCCATTGTCAACGCGCGCGGGCAGGCGGCTTCCGGCGCGCGGCGGCCAGAATGTCCGCCATGAGGCCGAGATCCGCTCGATAGACCGTCGCCGATTTGACGATCATCGCGAGCGATCCCGCCGGCGCCCGCAGACGTTCGGCGACTTGGCGCTGAAGCTCGGCGAGCTGGACGAGATTGCCGAACCCCTTCTTGCCGAAATCGATGCTGTGGGCGTAGACGACGAGTTCGAGCCGGCCCTCGCGCAGCCAGAAGTCGAGCAGGCTGACGCAAGGGACATAGCGCGTGTCTGTCAGCGGCTCGAGCATGGTGATGGTCGCGTAGGAGGCGCGCGGATCCCGGGTCAGGGTCTCGACCACCCAGGCGATCTGATCGCGGCCGGCGCCCGCGTAGTCGTGGAGGCGGCTCGCATAGCTGCGCGCGTCGCCGAGCGCGGCGACGCGGGTGCGATCGGTGAAATTCGCGCGCATCCACGCCAGCCAGCCGGCATCCGCGTGGGCCGCGATCAGCGCGTCGTCGGGATCGGGGCATGC
Source organism: Roseiarcus sp. (assembly GCA_050013915.1). Taxonomy (GTDB): domain Bacteria; phylum Pseudomonadota; class Alphaproteobacteria; order Rhizobiales; family Beijerinckiaceae; genus Roseiarcus. The sequence continues at coordinate 10,253 of JBEKEI010000042.1, read as the reverse complement.
GATCTCGAGCGTGACGCGCTCGATTTCCAACAGCGGCAGGCCGTCGAAACTGCTGCTGGCGCCGTCGGCCAGGATCGCGGCGGCGACTTCGAGCCAAGCCTCGCCGAGCGTGCGGACGGCCAGGGTCGCGCCGCGACCCATGGGAGTCGATTGTCGGCCGTCCGCCGTATCCGGGGTCGGCGCCCGCGGCGCATCGAATTTCAAGCCGCCCTCCCTCGCCCGGCGCGTCGCCGTCCGTTCAGGCCGCGCGGGCGGCGGCGATCGCGTTATGGACGGCGAGCGGCGTCGCCGGCATGTCGAGGTCGCCGACGCCATAGGCGCGCCAGAGCGCATCGACCACCGCGTTCATGACGGCCGGCGTCGAGCCGATCGAACCCGCCTCGCCGGCGCCCTTGAGGCCGAGCGGATTGGTCGTCGAGGGGATGTTGCGGGTCTCGAACGAGAAATCGGGCAGCGTGTCGGCGCGCGGCACGCAATAGTCCATGAAGCTCGCAGTCAGCAATTGACCGTCCGCGCCGAACACGGCGCGCTCCATCAGCGCCTGGCCGACGCCCTGGGCGATCCCTCCGTGGACCTGGCCCTTCAGCAACAGCGGGTTCAGCGTGAAGCCGAAATCGTCGACGACGGTGTAGCCGACGATATGCGCGGCGCCGGTCTCCGGATCGATCTCGATCTCGCACAGATGCGTGCCGTTCGGATAGGTCGCCTCCGGCGGGACGAACGATTCGATCGCTTTCAGCTTCTCCGGCTTGGCGGCGGGAAGCGCGGCGAGCTCCCGATAGGAGATCGCCCGGTCGGTGCCCGCGATGCGGATGTGGCCGTCGGCGACTTCAAGATCGCCGACCGCGGCTTCCAGCTTGTCCGCCGCGAGCTCCTTCAGCGAGGCGACCAGGGTCTGCGAGGCCCGCGTCACCATCACGGCCCCGACCGGAATCGAACGCGAGCCGCCCGTGCCATTGCCGCTGACGACGCGGTCGGTGTCGCCCTGGATCACCCTGATCCGTTCGAGCGGCACGTCGAGATATTGCGAGACGACCTGCGCGTAGGCGGTCTCGTGGCCCTGGCCGTTGGACTGGGTGCCGATGCGCGCGGTGAAATCGCCGTCGGCCCCGAGTTCGACCGAGCCCTCCTCGCCCTCGCCCCACGCCGTGCACTCGACGTAGCTGGCGAGCCCGATCCCGCGGATGCGCCCGCGCTTTCTGGCCGCCTCGGCGCGCGCGCCGAAGCCGGCGTAATCGGCCCTGGCGAGGCAGGCGCGCATCGCGCCTTCGAAATCGCCGACGTCGTAGGTGCGGCCGGTCTGCGTGCGATAGGGCATCTGGGCGGCCTTGACGAAATTGCGCGCGCGGATTTCCTCCGGGGCGATCTTCAGCGCGCGCGCGCATTGGTCGACCAGCCGCTCGAGCGCATAGGCGGCCTCGGGCCGGCCGGCGCCGCGATAGGCGTCGACCGGCACCGTGTGCGTGTAGACGCCGCGGCAGCGGACGTAGAGCGTTGCGATGTCGTAGACGCCGGTCGCCATGGTCGCGCCGAGCCAGGGGATGTAGGGGGCGAACTGCGAGAGATAGGCCCCGAGATTGCCGAGGATGTCGACCCGCATGGCGAGGAAGCGGCCGTCGGCGTCGAGCGCCATCTCCGCCTTGGTCAGATTGTCGCGCCCCTGGGCGTCGCCGATGAAATGCTCGGTCCGGTCGGCCTGCCAGGCGACGGGCCGTCCGAGCCGTTTGGCCGCCTCGATGACCAGCGGGTATTCGCGATACATGAAGCTCTTGGTGCCGAAGCCGCCGCCGACGTCGTTGGTGACGACCCGCAGCGTCTCGGGCGGAATCTTGAGGATGGTCCCGGCCAGCGTGTCCCGCAGCCCATGCACGCCCTGGCTGCCGACGTGCAACGTGGAGCGTCCCGAGGCGGGATCGTATTCGCCGACCGCGCCGCGCGGCTCCATGTAATTGGCGACGACGCGCGGATTGACGATGTCGATGGTCACGACATGGGCGGCCTTGGCGAAAACCCCATCGGTTTTGGCCTTGTCGCCGATGTGGGCGTCATAGGCGAGGTTGCCTTTGGCCTCGGCGAACACCTGCGGCGCGCCATTGGCGAGCGCCGCGCGCATGTCGATCGCGGCCGGAAGCGGCGTCCAGTCGATTTCGAGCGCCTCGGCGGCGTCGCGCGCCTCGCCCTCGGTCTCCGCGACCACCATCGCGACGGCGTCGCCGACATGATGCGCCTGCCCCCGGGCGAGCACGGGATAGGGCTTCAGCGGCGTCGTCGTCTTGTCGGAATTGGGCATCGGGGCGAGGCAGGGAAGATCGCCGAGCGCCTCGAAATCCTCGATCCGATAGACCGCTTTGACGCCCGGCATCGCGCGCGCGGCGTCGAGGTCGCCGAAGACGAAAGCGGCGTGGGCGTGCGGGCTGCGCAGGAACGCCGCGTGGAGCGCGGCTTCGGGCGCGTAGTCCGAGGTGTATTTGCCGCGCCCGGTGATGAAGCGGACATCCTCGACGCGCTTGACCGACTGTCCCACGCCGAATTTCATCGCCTTCATCGATCATGTCCTCGGGATCGGGGTTTGCGCGGCGCCGGCGCGGCCGGCCGGTCCACGCTGCACTCTACCACGTCGGCTGCGACGCGCCAGAGCGGGCGTGACCCAATCGGCGGCGACGAGATCGCGCCGGCGTCGCGATTTGCGCGGCGACTCCCGGTTTGCTCAACGTTTCGTTAACGGCTGGCCGCGACAATGGTGTGCAATCATTAACCAGATCGGGCCGCTGCGATGAACCCCTCGGACGAATCCCGCCAAGACCCGCTCCCACCCGATTCGTCCAGCGAATCGGGCGGCGGCGGAAAGCTCCCGGCGCATGACGCCTCCGCGGCGCCGCACGTCGCGGCCGACGGCCCGTCGAAGTCCGCGCCGGCCTCGCCGGGCGTCAGCCTCGTCCCCTTCGTCGGCTCGCGGCGCAGCCGGTGGCCGTCGGGCGGCGCCGCGGCGCTCTGGCGCATGACGCTCGACAAGCGCATCCACATCGGCGCGGCGGCCGGCGGTCTGGCGATCCTCGCCGCGGTCACGGCCTCGGCGATTTCCTATGAGGCGGCGCAGGACCAGACGCAGGTCGCGCAGGGTGCCGAAGCCCAGTCGCTCGCGCAGTCGGTGGCGGCGCTCAAGGCGAGGCTCGCCGCGCTCGACGCGGTCAGGCGCGATGAGGTCGCCGATCTCCGCAAGGCGGTGGTGGATCTCAAGAGCGGCCTCGCCGCCGCCCACGAATCGGGCGCGGCGCTCGCCCAGGCCAATGCGCGCGCCGACCGGCTCGAACGCGACGAGGCGGCGCGACGCGACGAAATCGCCGACCTCCGCAGGAGCGTCGCCGAACTGAGGACGGGCGTCGCGGCGACCCACGAATTCGGCGCGGCGCTCGCCCAGGTGAACGCGCGCGCCGACCGGCTCGAACATGACGGGGAGGCGCGGCTCGACAAGCTCGGCGAACGCGTCGACCACGACGCGGCGGCGCACAACGCCGAATTGGCCGCCCGCCTCGACAGGCTCGAGAAGAAGCTCGCGTCGCCCGTCGTCGCCTCGATCGCGCCACAACCAGCCGCCTCGACGTCCACGGCGCTGGTCAGGCCGCCGGGCGCGGCGCCGACCTCCACCGAGGTCTCGGCCGAGACCACGGGATCGATCCAGCCGCGCGGCGTGATCCACGGCTGGTCGGTGCGCGAGATCCATGGCGGGCTCGCGATCGTCGAGGGTCCCGGCGGCCTGCGCCAGATCGGGCCGGGCGACCGGCTCGCGGGCGTCGGCCGGGTCGAGCGTATCGAGAGGACCGCGTCCGGCCCGATGGTGTTCACCGACCGGGGGATCATCAGCGGCGCGGGGCCGGCAGCCTACCGCATGGGACCCTACGGCGCGTATGGCGGCGGTTACGGCCCGCCGGAGGGCGAGTTCTGAGCGCAATGGCGCAATAGGAGTTCTGCGGTCCGCTGGGCACAGACGGCTCGTTCAAGAGTTCCGATCGTCCGCCGCGGTCCTGGCCCGCCACCGCAAGAGCGGCGAGTCCAGCAGCTTCAGACCGGCGAGCAGCGCGCCGGCGTAGACGGCGCCGCCCACGACGGCGAGGATCGCGAGTTGCCCGACGTCCTGGAGATGGGGCAGGCGCTGGGCCCAGTCGAGCGCGCGCGCCGAGCCTGCCGCGACGGCGAAGGCCAGCAGGCCGCTCGCGCAGAAAGCGGCGGCGGCGACCTCCGCCAGACTCGCGTCGGGACGCATCCAGCCGCGGCGCAGCGCCAGCGCGACGAGACCGCCGAGGTTGAGCCAGGCCCCTGCCGCGGTGGCGAGCGCGATTCCGACGGCGCCATAGGTCCGGTAGAGCGCGATCTTGAGCGCGACATTGACCGCGATCGCGCCCAGCGAAATCCACATCGGCGTCGTCGTGTCGCCGCGCGCCTGGAAGCTCGCGACCGCCGAGCGGATCAGGACGATCGGCATCAGCCCGAGGCCATAGGCGGCGAGCACGGCGGCGGAATTGGCGGCCGCTTGGGCGCTGAACGCGCCGCGCAGGAAGGCGGCGCGGGTGACGAGTTCGGGGATCAGCAGGAAAGCCACGCAGAACGGCGCGGACAGGGCGATGGTGATCGCCATCGTGCGGTTCTGCGCGTGTTCGGCGCCGCCGAGGTCGGCGCGCGCGAGCCGGCGGCTCATTTCCGGCAGCAGGACCGTTCCCGCCGCCACGCCGATGACGCCGATCGGCAATTGGTAGAGCCGCTCGGCGTAATAGATCGCCGAGACGATCCCGGTCGGCAGCAGCGAGGCGATGATCGTGTCGGCGAAGATCGCGATCTGCACGCCGGCCGAGCCGATGATCGCGGGGAACAGCGCGCCGAAGAACTGGCGCACGTCGGCGCCGAGCTTCGGCCAGGTCAGGGTTTCCAGCAGGCCGCGCCGGCGCGCCGCTCCCGCGAGGAGGATGAATTGCGCGACGCCCGAGGCGAGCACGCCCCAACTCGCCGCCTCGCCGGCATTGGGAAACAGGAAGGCGACGCCGAGGAATCCGACGATGGCGAGATTCAGCAACACGGGGGCGAAGGCCGCGACGGCGAAGCGCCCGTGGGCGTTCAGCGTTCCCGAATGCAGCGTCACGAGCGTGATGAACAGCAGATAGGGGAAGGTGATGCGGGTCATTCGCACCGCGAGCGCGAATTTTTCGGGATCGGCCTCGAAGCCGGGCGCGATCAGTTCGACGAACGAGGGGGTGAAGGCGTAGGCGAGCGCGAGCAGGATGAGCTGGGAGACGAGCAGCAGGGTGAAGATCTGGCTGGAGAAGCGCTTCGCCTCCTCGTCGCCCTCGCTCGTCAGCACCCGCGCGTAGGACGGCACATAGGCGGTGTTGAAGGCGCCCTCGCCGAATATCGCCCGGAACTGGTTGGGCAACCGGAAGGCGACGACGAAGGCGTCATTGACCGCGCCGGCGCCGAGCACGGCGGCGAGCGCGAGATCGCGGGCGAAGCCGGTCAGGCGCGACAGCAGCGTGAACCCGCCGACCGAAATCAGGCTGCGATACATCAGGGGAGGCCCGAATCGAGGCCGCCGCCGCGGCGCTGCGGACCGAAGACGGCGGCGGCGCTCTCGGCCTCGCCTGCGCCCTCCTCGATGGGTTGGGATTGAGACACGATGGCTCGCCCGGCCGTCGCCGTTGCGGCGGATCGCGTCCCGCCGCCGGACGCGGGCGAAGTCCTATTCGGGTGGAAGCGACGAAGCAAGCCGCGCCGCTATCCCGCCTGACGGACGAAGCTCTCCAGCACCATCTTGCGGCCGGCCTTGTCGAAATCGACCGTCAGCTTGACGCCGTCGACCGCCACCACGCTGCCGGGGCCGAACTTGAGGTGGAACACGCGCGCGCCCTTGGCGAGATCGGATTCGACGGTCGAACTGGCGACCAGCCGGCCCTCGATCTGCGGCGCGCCGCCGCGCCGGCCCTGCGCGGGCTCCGAAAAACCTCCGCGCTTCGCGCTCTCCTGGGCGCGGCGCCAGCCCGGCGTCTGATAGGTCGAGGAGAACGGCTCGACGCGATCGAAGCGCGATACGCCATAGCCGCCATGGGCCGCGGCGCCCGCCGCCGCGACGACCTCGACATGATCCTCGGGCAGTTCGTCGACGAATCGCGACGGGGTCGTCGTCTGCCAGAGGCCGCGGATGCGCCGGTTGGCGGCGAAATAGATTTTCGCCAGGCGGCGCGCGCGGGTGAGGCCGACATAGGCGAGCCGGCGCTCCTCCTCGAGGCCGGCGCGGCCGTTCTCGTCGAGCGAACGCTGGTGCGGGAACAGGCCCTCCTCCCAGCCCGGCAGGAACACGACGTCGAATTCGAGGCCCTTGGCGGCGTGCAGCGTCATGATCGACACCCGCGGCCCCGCCTCGCCGCTCTCGACGTCCATCACCAGCGAGACATGTTCGAGGAACGCGGCCAGACTCGGGAATTCCTCCATCGAGCGCGTCAGCTCCTTGAGGTTTTCCAGCCGCCCCGCCGCGTCGGCGGTGCGGTCGGCCTTCCACATGTCGACATAGCCGCTCTCCTCGAGGATCGCCTGCGCGAGTTCGCCGTGCGCGGTCGTGTCCATCCGCGCCGACCAATCGTCGAACGAACGCAGGAGATCGCGCAGGACCTGGCGCGGCCTCGCCTTGAGTTCCTCGGTCTCGACGAGGACGCGGGTCGCGCGCATCAGCGGCGTTTCGGCGCGCCGGGCGTAATCGTGGATCAGGTTCAGCGTCGCCTCGCCGAGGCCGCGCTTGGGCACGTTGAAGATGCGCTCGAAGGCGAGGTCGTCGTCGGGCTGGGCGACGCAGCGCAGATAGGCGAGCGCGTCGCGAATCTCGGCCCGCTCGTAGAAGCGCGGCCCGCCGATCACCCTGTAGGGCAGGCCCAGCGCGATGAAGCGCTCCTCGAATTCGCGCATCTGGAACGAGGCGCGCACCAGGATCGCGATCTCGTCGAGCGACTGGCCGGCGCGCTGCAGGCTCTCGATCTCCTCGCCGACGACGCGCGCCTCCTCCTGGCTGTCCCACAGCCCGGACACGGTCGGCTTGTCGCCGGCCGCCGCCTGGGTGAACAGCGTCTTGCCGAGCCGATTGGCGTTGTGCGCGATCAGCCCGGACGCGACGGCGAGGATATGCCCGGTCGAGCGGTAGTTGCGCTCGAGGCGGATGACCTTGGCGCCGGGAAAATCGTGCTCGAAGCGCAGGATGTTGTCGACCTCGGCGCCACGCCAGCCATAGATCGACTGGTCGTCGTCGCCCACGCAGCACAGGTTGCGGCGCGCCTGCGCGAGCAGCCGCAGCCAGAGATACTGGACGACATTGGTGTCCTGGTATTCATCGACCAGCATGTAGCGAAACCGCTGCTGGTAGTCTGTGAGGATATCCTCGCGCTCGCGCAGCAGGCGCAGGCCCTCGAGCAGGAGATCGCCGAAGTCGGCGGCGTTGAGGATCTTGAGCCGCGCCTGATAGCCCGCATAGACCTCGGCGCCCTTGCCGTTGGCGAGCGCAGCCGCCTCGCCCGCCGGGACATGGGCGGGATCGAGGCCGCGGTTCTTCCACGCGTCGATCTGCGCGGCGAGCGCACGCGCCGGCCAGCGCTTTTCGTCGACGTTCATCGCCTGCAGGACCTGCTTGAGCAGGCGGACCTGGTCGTCGGTGTCCAGAATTGTGAAACTGGATTTCAGCCCGACGAGTTCGGCGTGGCGGCGCAGGATCTTGGCGCCGATCGAATGGAAGGTGCCCATCCAGGGCATGCCTTCGACGAGGCCGGTCAGCAGCCCGACGCGTTCGCGCATTTCGCGCGCCGCCTTGTTGGTGAAGGTCACGCTGAGGATTTCGTGCGGCCGCGCCCGCCCGGTGGCGATGATGTGGGCGATCCGCGTGGTCAGGACGCGGGTCTTGCCGACCCCGGCGCCGGCGAGGACGAGCACCGGGCCGTCGATCGCCTCGACCGCCTCGCGCTGCGCGGCGTTGAGGCTGTCGAGATAGCGCGGCGCCGCGCCGGCGCGCGCCCGCTCGGACAGGCTCTTGCCGGGCGCGGCGGCGCCCTCGCCGGGGGCGGTGCGATCGGACGGCGTCGGCGCGATCTTGCCGGACAAAGCCTCAGCCTCGCAGGAAGACGCGAATCACCGGCTAATGTGGTCGGCCGCGCGCCAATTGTCGATTCGCCGGTTTGCGCCGCCGCGCGCGCGACGCGCTACGGCGTCCGGACGGCGGGGCCGCGCGCCGCCGCGAGAATCGCCGCCGGCTTGGTCCGCGCGCCCGCCTGCACGATCACCGCGTAGGAATCCGCGCCGTCGACCCGGGCCTGCGAGAGATCGGCTTCGAGTTCGACCGCCGCCCCGCTCCAATCGCCGATCCTGGTCATCGCCCGGACCACGTTGGCGTAGGTCAAGGTCTCCCCCGCATTTTCGCCGCGCTGGACGGCGACCGTCCGGGAACTCGCGAAAGCCACGAGATAGACGCCGCCGGCGCGCGGCGTCGCGCCTTCCGCGGCGCCGACCGCGATATGGATCCTGCCGTCGCGTTCGGCGACCGACAGCGGCACCGAAAGCACGCCGCCCCGTTTGTCGGTCTCCCGCTCGGCCTGTTCGATCGCCGCGGCGTCGCTGCCGACGACGTCGGCCAGGCCGTTGACGATGACCTGCGGCGTATAGACCTCGCCGGTGCCGTTCGCCGAGGCATAGGCTTTCTGGCGCGCCGAGTGGCTCGGCGCGGCCAGAGTGTCCTTCCACCCGATGTAATCCCAGTAGTCGACGGGAAAGGACAGCGCGAGCGTATCGGGATCGCGCGCGAGCCGGCCGAGGATGCGATCGGCAGGCGGACAGGACGAACAGCCCTGGCTGGTGAAGAGTTCGAGAACGTTGCGCACGCCCCCGGCGCTCGCCGCGCCCACCGGCGCCAGAGACACGAAGGCCCCGAACGCCGCCGCTCCCGCCCGCATGGCGAACATCGCCGGAAACTCCTTGGTTTTTCCCTGTTCGGAGTAGTCGTCGCAGCGCGCCAGCGCCAATCAATTCTGGGTGACTCCGCACCCGGCCGAAAAACCCGACAATTCTTTGTTCTTTACGCGGGCGAGCCGAACCCTTAACAAAACGACAGACGCGCCGCGCGTCGATGGCCAAGCGGGGGCTCGGCGCAATTCCTGCGCCCAAGGTGCGAGATATCGATCGATGCAGTCTGGCCCGATGCGCCGCATGACGTCCAAATTCTCCATCGGCCTGGCTTTCGCGCTGATGGCCGGCCCGGCGCTCGCCAATCCAGCGCTCGTGATCGACGCCGACAGCGGCCAGGTGCTCTACCAAAGTCAGCCGACCGCCAATTGGTATCCGGCATCGCTGACCAAGCTGATGACGGTCTATGTCGCCTTGCGGGCGGTGCGCGACGGGCGGGTGACGATGGACACGCCGTTCGTCGTGTCGCAGCGGGCCGCCGAAATGCCCGCCTCGAAAATGGGGTTTGCGCCCGGCGTCGAGGTCACGCTCGACAATGCGCTGAAGATGCTGATGGTCAAGTCGCCCAACGATATAGCGGTGACCGTGGCCGAAGGCGTCGCCGGCTCGGTCGAGGCTTTCGCCGACGAGATGAACGCGGCGGCGGCGCGTCTGGGCCTGAAGGAATCCCATTTCGTCAACCCGAACGGCCTGCCGGACGAGCGCCAGGTCTCGTCGGCGCGCGACATGGCGATGATCGCGCGTGCGCTGATCAAGGAATTTCCCGAGCAGAGCGGGATTTTCTCGATCGGCGCCCTCCAGCTCGGCAATCAGATCATCAGGACCCATAACGGCCTGATCGGGCGCTATCCCGGCGCCGACGGCATGAAGACCGGATTCACCTGCGCGGCCGGCTTCAACGTGGTGGCGAGCGCGACCCAGGGCGCTCGGCGATTGATCGCGGTCGTGCTGGGCGCGCCCTCGCCGACCGAACGGACCGCGGAGGCGGCGGCGCTGTTCGACCGCAGCTTCGCCCAGTGGGGCGGCGGGCTCGGCGCGGTCGAGGCTCTGCCCTCGCCCGGCGTCAATCCGGCGCCGGACATGCGGCGGGACATCTGCTGGCGGCGCGGGCGCGGCATGCTCGCGGCCGAAGAACTCGAAGAGCTCAGCGCGCCGGTCGCCGGCGCGCCCCGCGCCACGGGCGGCCCGCGCGGCTTCTCCCTGTTTCCGGCCGCGGCGGTGGCGGCGCATCCGCCGCCGCTCGTGCTCGCCATGATGGCGCCGGCGCATTTCGATCC
>JBEKEI010000041.1:0-29362 GCA_050013915.1 Roseiarcus sp. | reverse complement strand
GCCCGCTCTCGGACCCAAGCGACGCGGAGGGATGGCGGAGGGGATCGCCTCGATGGGCTGAACGGCGCTCCGGCGGCGACGGCGGACGGCTGTTCGCCGGCGCCGGGCCTTAACCGTCTTCGCAGCGCCGCCGCGGGGCGCTTCGGCTTCTTAAGCCTTGTTGAAGGGGTTTCGCCCCAGCTTGCCCGGCGGAACGAGCGGGAGACAGCAATGACCTATCCTTCGGCGGCGACGTTCGGGCGCTCGCGCATTCGGGCGCGCGCCCCCTCGACGATCAACCTCGGCGACGTGTTCAGCCAGGCGCTGAGGGTCTTCGCGGGTCGCTGGGTCGGCTATTGCGGCGCCATCCTCATCGAAATCGTCCTGATCGCCGTCGTCGCCGCGATAGCAACATTCACGACGTTGCGATCGGCGATGGCGGCCGCGGCCAATCCCGAGGCTCTCCTCCACGCCGGCGGTTTCATCGCCGCGGTCGTCACGATCGTCGTCGCGGCGATCGCCGCGATCGCCGTCGCGCATGCGGCGATCTCATTGATGGCGTTCCGGGACGCCACCAGCCGGGACGCCTCGCTCGGCGGGGCCTTCGCTTTCGCAGTTGCCCGGTTGCCGGCGTTGATCGGCGTGTTTCTGCTCTACGGGCTGTGCGTGACGCTGGGATTGGCCGCGCTGATCATTCCCGGCCTGATCGCCGTGACCATTTTCGCGGTCGCGATTCCCGCCTGCATCGTCGAGGGACTGGGGCCGCTGGCGAGCCTGTCGCGCAGCGCCGCGCTGACCAAGGGCGACCGCTGGCGCGTCTTCGGCTTCCTTCTCGTGGTCCATCTGGGCCTCGGGCTGGCGAGCCAGATCGTCATCCGTCTCGTCAGCATGGCGTCGACTCCCGGTCTGTCCCTGCTCGTCCTCGTCCCCCTCGAGCTCCTTGTCGGCGCCTTCGCCCCGGTCGCGCTCGGCGTTCTCTATGTCCACCTGCGCGCCGCCCGCGAAGGCGTCGATGTCGAGCAGATCGCGAGCGTGTTCGACTAGGCCGGGGGCGCGTTCTTGTCGGCGCGCGCGCGGCCGTAGAGCTGTTCGCGCTCGAGATGGGCGCGCTCGGCGGCGTAGAATTCGGTGAGGAACTCGACCGTCCGCCGCGGCGGCGGTCCGCTCCAGCCGATCCTGCGCTGGATGCGCGCGCTCACGTCCTCGAGCGCCTGTACGCTCTCGTCCGTGCGCGGTTTGCGCAGCAGCTCCTCCAGCACCTGCAGTTCGAACGCGCCATAGGCGGCGAGCTGGGCGCTGGTGAACGCGTAAGCCGCGCGCGTTTCGGCGAGATCGGCGAGCAGGAGCCGCTTCGGCAGGGCGATCACGATGGTGCCGGCGATGAGGTCGCCGCCGCGCATGCGGTCGCGGTTGAACAGCGGCATCGCGGTCAGCAGCAGCAGCCAGACGCCGAGCACGACATTGGCGGCGCCGCCGGCGGCCCCCGCGAGGATCACTCCGAGCGGCAGGAAGACCTCGACCTCGCGCGTCAGGTTGCGCGCGATCACCGCGCCCGCCGTCAACGGGCCGCCGGCGCGGTCGATCACGCGCAGCCGGTTGATCCGCTTGCCGGGCGTCGCGCCCTGCCAGGCGAGCTCGAAATAGATGAAGTAGAGATTGCGCACGAAGAAGCCGATGAACAGCACGATCGTGACCGCGACGCCGAACGCGCGCGTCTCGACGAGCACCGCGACGACGACGAGATAGGAGAAGATCGCCACGCCGAGCCAGATCGTCATGTCGATCAGGAAGGCGGCGGCGCGCTCGCCATGTTCGGCGAGTTCGACGTGCAGCGCGACCCCCTCGGGCGTGACGATCTCGCGCCGGCTGCGGACGGCGCCGCCGAGCAGCTGGTCGACGCGATCCGTGGAGGCGGTCATTGGCGCACACTCCGGCCGGCGAAGGTGAAATAGGAGCCCCAGACGAGCGCCGTCATCGCCGAAAACGCCAGCCGGCCGCCGGTGCTGGCGACGAGCTGGCGCAGGCCGCCTTCGATGAGCCCCGCCACGAAGAACATCGCGACCGCGCCGACTGCGAGGCGCGCGGCAGTCTGGCCGTTGATCGCCAGATTCTCGATCCTGGAATGGCGGCCGGGAAACAGGATGCTGCGGGCGATGACGAGCCCCCCCGCCCCGCACAGGATGATCGCGCCGAATTCGGTCACTCCGTGGATCGACACCCAGCCGAGAAACTCGAGGAGCAGCCCGCGATCGTAATGCAGTCCGATGAAGGCGCCGAACACGAGGCCCTGATAGGCGAGCAGCAGGACGGTCGGCGCGCCCGCCGCGACGCCGAGCCCGAACGTCATGATCCCGATCACCGTATTGTGCTGGAACAGGAAATTGGCGAATACGACGAAGGACTTGGCAAAGCCCGGCCATGGCGCGAATATCTCGTCGTCGAGCAGTTGCTGGCGCGTCGAATGGACCCCGCGCCCGCCCGCCATGCCGTCGGGGATCAGCGCCGTCAGCCAGGCCTCGTCGCTGGTGACCAGCCAGAAGCCGGCGAGCGTCCCGGCGAGGATCGCGAGAAAGGCCAGCAGGACCGGCCCGGCCGAGGCGCGCACCGCGGCTGGAAAGCCGCGCGTCACGAAATCGCGCGCACCCTCGAGCAGGCTCTGGCGCGGCCCGTAGATGGTCAGATACGCGCGCAGCGACAGCGCGTCGAGATATTGCAGCAGATTGCGATCGAGCGCGATGCTGCGGGCGACCGACAGCGAGGACAACGCGGCGCGATAGAGCTGCGGCAGGCGCTGGAGTTCGCCGACGTCGAGCGCGCCGACGCCGCGCCGCTCGGCCTTGTCGATCAGGGTCTCCAGGTCGCGCCAGCCCTGCTCGCGCCCGCGCCGGAATTCGCTCGAGCGCAGGACGATCGCCGGATGCGGCTCGCCGAGGTCGCGCGGCGGCGGCCCGTCCATCCGGGCGGCGCTCACAGCAGGCCCCGCTGCTTGATCATCAGGTAGCGATTGATGAGCGCGATTCCCAGTTCGCCCGCCGCGACGTCGAGGCAATGCAGCCCCATCCGCTCCATCCGCTCCAGCACCGTCTGGCGCTCGCGTTGGAAATTGCCGGAGATCACCGCCTCCGCGACGGTCGTGAAATCGTCGGGGCGGCGGTCGGCCAGCGCGCGCAGGGCGGGATCGCGCAGCGTCACGAGCACGACGACATGCTTGCCGGCGAGTCGGCCCAGCGCCTCGAGCAGGAGTTCGGCGGCGATCGTGTCGACGAATTCGGTGAACAGGATGACCAGGCTGCGCCGCTTGAGGCGGCTTTCCAGATCGGCGAGCGCGAGCGTGAAATTGGTCTCCTCGGCATGATAGGCGATCGTCGCGGCGGCTCGCTGCAGCTGGGCGAAATTGGCGAGGCCGCGCGCGGGCGGGCGATAGAGCCGGACGCGGGCGTCGAAGCCGAAGGCGCCGACCAGATCGCCCGCGCGCAGCCCGATCCAGCCCAGCAGCAGGCCGGCGTTGACCGCATGGTCGATGCGCGGCAGCCCGTCGATCGGCTCCAACATGAGATGGCCGGTGTCGAAGGCGATGACCACAGGATGATTGCGCTCGGTGTCGAATTCCTTGACCAGCAGCTTGCGGTGGCGCGCCGAATGCTTCCAGTCGATGTGGCGGGGATCGGCGCCCGGGACATATTCGCGCAGCGCCTCGAATTCCGAACCCTCGCCGCGCTGGCGCTGCGCCTTGACGCCGTAGATCGCGTCATGGGCGAAGAACTGCAGCGCCGCGTTCTGGACGCCGCGCACGTTGGGCAGGATGTCGATCACCCTGTCGAGCGCCACGCGCCGCACGAATCGCGCCAGGCCGAGCGGCCCGCGCCAGCGGAGCCAGAGCGCGTCGACGTGGATCTGGCCGCGGCGCAGCGGCTTCAGCGCCATCAGCGCGCGCGCGGCGACCCCCGGCGCGAGCGTCACCGCCTCGCCTTCGGACGCCTCCAGCGCGCCGCGCCGCTCCAGCAGCAGATCGAGCCGCACCCCGCGCGGCGCGCCGCGGGCGGCGAAGTCGAAGGCGAGCGCGACGCTTTCGCCGATCGCGGCGCTCTGTGGAATCTGCGGCGCGATCGCGAGCGCGCGCAGCGGCGCCCCGAGCAGGGCGTCGATCGCGATCGCGGTCAGCACGACGAGCCCGTAGGCGACCGCCAGCGCCCACAGACCCGGCCGCGCGACCACCAGCATCACCGCCAGCGGCAGGCCGGCGGCGAAGATCAGCACGGCGCGCGGGGTCGGGTTCATCAGCGCGGCGCCGCGGTCTGCTCGAGGATGTCGCCGATCACGCGGTCGGCGCTGACCCCCTCGATCTCGGCGCCCGGAGACAGGGAGAGGCGATGGCGCAGCAGCGGCGCGGCGAGCGTCTTGACGTCGTCGGGGATCACGAAGTCGCGCCCCTGGATCGCGGCATAGGCGCGCGAGGCGGCCGCGAGCATGTTGGCCGCGCGCGGCGAGGCCCCGGTCTCGATCGAACGGTGCTGGCGCGTCGCGCGCACGACGTCGACGACGTAGTCGATCAGCACGTCGGACAGGCGGATGCGCTCGACCGCGAGCCGAACGAGCGCCAGCCCGGCAGGCGTCACGACCGGCCGCAGGTCGAAGTCGGCGAGGCGCGGCATCGCCGAGCGATGGCCGTGACGCTCGACGATCGCCCGCTCCTCGTCGCGCGAGGGATAGTCGATCACCGCCTTGAACATGAAGCGGTCGAGCTGGGCCTCGGGCAAGGGATAGGTGCCCTGCTGCTCGATCGGATTCTGCGTCGCGGCGACCATGAACTCGTCGCCGAGCGGATAGTCCTTGCCGTCGATGGTCACGATACGCTCGTTCATCGCCTGCAGCAGCGCCGCCTGGGTCTTGGGCGGCGTGCGGTTGATCTCGTCGGCGAGCAGCGCCTGGGTGAAGATCGGGCCCTTGGTCAGCACGAAGCTGTTGGTCTGGAAGTTGAAGAGGTTGGTGCCCAGAATATCGCCCGGCATCATGTCGGGCGTGAACTGGATGCGCCCGAAGCGCAGCGACAGGCTCGCCGCGAAGGCCTGGGTCAGCAGGGTCTTGGCGGTGCCGGGGGCGCCCTCGATCAGCACGTGGCCGCCGCACAGCAATGTGGTCAGCATCAGATCGACGATCGCGTCCTGGCCGACGACGACCTTGCGCACCTCGCCGCGGACGGCCTCGGTCATCGTCCGGATCTGCTCAAGGTCCACGCAAAATCTCCTGCTTCCACTGGTGAAGGTCGAGCGCCGCGCGCGCTAGCGCCGCGTCCTGGCGCTGGCCGACGAGGCGGCGCGCGATATCGGCGACGCCCGCTTTCAGCCCGCGCGCCGCCCCGACGCGGTCGAGCCATTCCATCTGACTCTCGAGCCCGAGGCCCCGGGGCGCGCGCAGCCGCCGCGCGGCGTCGTCGACCGACAGCCGCAGATAGTTCATGGCGACGTCCCGCCGACCGCCAGCCAGGGCGATGAGATCGGCGACGTTGCGAATGAGGCCGAGCTTGCCCGCCTGCAGGCGGACGGGCGCGGGCTCGGGCGCGCCGAACCGGCCCATCGCCGCCCACAGGACCACCGCCAGCGCCGCCAGCCCGTAGAGGGTCGCTGCGACGAAGGGGAATCCAAACAGCGCGCGCAGCGGACTGCCGGCCGGCGCGGCAAAGCCGTGGATCGCCTCGTCGAACACCACCCTGCCGCCGGGGCCGCGCAGGGCCTCGACCAAGGCGCCGGCGAATTGGGCGTTCGCGCCCTCGAAGAGGCCGTGATTCGACAGGATGTCGGGGTCGGCGACGACCCAGATGCGGCGCCCGCGCGAGACGCTCTGGCCGATCGCGACGCCGGCGCCGGTGGCCAGGATCGGGACGAGCGAACTGCCGACGATCAGCTGGAGATCGTCGGGCAGCCGCGGTTCGACCCCCAGGCGATTGATCGTCAGTTTCGCTTCGAACGGCCGGCCGTCGGACCCGCCGCGCTCGACCCGCCCACCAAGGCCGAGGATCGAAAGCGCCCAGTCGGCGTCCGACTCGGGCGCCGCCTCGACATGGCCGATCCAGCCGGGATGACGGCGGTCGCGCTCGCCGAGCCATTTGGGCAGGATCACCAGCACGGTGCGCGCGGGGCCGAACTCAAAGCCGGTCGCCTCGTAGCGGGCGGAGGCCTCGGGCTCGGCGAGGATCAGCAGGCTGTCGGCGTCCTCGTCCGCCACGGAGCCGATCCGTTTGCTGGTCACCGACGCGCCCGCGCGCCGCAGCAGCTCGGCAAGGCCCGCATAGCCGATCGCCGAACGCGAATAGGCGCTCGGGCCGACGGTCCGGGTCTCGGGCGCGCCGTCGCCGAAGGCGAACAGATAGAGCGACAAAGCGAGGATCGCCGCCAGCGCGGAGACCCAGAGCAACAGAACGCGCGGCGAGAACAGGCTCTGTTCGCTCATGCGCGCCGACCGTCGCGCAGGGCGCCGACAAAGACCGAGAAATGGGTCCGGCATGCCCGATACTCGCCCTCGCCGGCCGGATGATCGCCGAAATAGGCGCGCTCGACGGCGCCGATGATCTCGCCCAGCGCGGATCTGGCGACCGGCGGGACCGCGGCGCGACGGAGGATTTCTCGGCTCGTCAGCGAATCGGCGATTCGCTGGTCCAGCCGCGCGTGCATGTCGGCGACCGCCTGCAGCAGGAGGACGTGCATCGCCTCGACGAACCGCCCGAGACGCGCCAGTTCGTCGGCGCTGGTCTGCGCGGCCGTCCCGGCGCCGGCGCCCGCCTGCCCGGATTCGGTTTCGTCGGCGCTCCAGCCTCCGCGCCGCGCGAACCGTCCGCCGGGCAGGATGTCGCGCAGGTACAGCGCGAGGACGACGAGGCCGGCGACGACGGCGCCCCACAACAGCCAGCGCGTGAGGTCGAGATCGAGCGGGAACGTGTTGGCCGGATCGGCGCGCGCGGGGTTCGGAAACGCAGTCTGCAGACCCTGGGCGTCGACGATTCCCCTCGCCGCGGCCGCGTAATCGGGGCGGGCCTGGGCGAACGCTCCGGCGTCAAGCGGCGCACATGCGATCGCCAGGCCGAACAGGGCGACCGAGACGGCCGTCTTCGCGGCCCGGCCGGCGGCGCGCTGTGGAATCCTGACGGAGCCGGCGTTCACAGATGTCCCGTCTCGCGCTGGAAGGCCGGCCGCGCGCGAATTCGCTCAGGCGCCCGTCCGGCCCGGATGTTTTGCACATGCGAAGGGATGTCAGGCAATCGGTTTCTCCCCGCTTGGTTTCCCGTTTTCGCCGCTGGCGTTTACGGGACGCGTCCGCTTGCGCGGCGCGCGGCGGAGGGCGCGGAACCGGGACCGCCGGCAGTCGCCGACCGGCGTCGCGCGCGCGGGACCCTCGCCCAGTCGCGGGCCCGAACGGGCTGCGCCGCCTCAACGCTCCATTCTGGCCCGCGCCTCTGCGAGCTCGGCGGGCGTATCGACATCGATCGCAATCCCTGCGTCGGCGCCGCCGACCGCCACGACCCGCCCGGGCGCCGCCTCGTCGAGCAGCGCCCGGGCGCCCTCGTCGCCTTGCAGGGTCGCGATTCGCGGGAACAGCGCGCGGGCGAGCAGCGCCGGATTGCCGCGCCGCCCGTCCCGGAACGGCGCCGCGGCGAGGGCGCCGGGCGCCCCGGCGAAGGCATCGATCAGACGATCGAGCAGCGTCGGCGCGATTGCCGGCATGTCGCCGAGCAGGACGATCGCGCCGGCGGCGTCCACCGGCAGCGCCGCAATCCCGGCCCTCAGCGAAGAGGCGAGGCCGGAGGCGAAATCCGGGTTGTGGACGAAGCCGACCGCGCTGCCCGCGAGCGCCGCGGCGACCGCGTCGCGATCGCTCCCGGTGACTACGACGATCGGCCGCGCGCGCGAGGCGAGGGCCGCGTCGACGGCGTGGCGGACGAGCGGCTTGCCCGCCAGCGTCGCCACGAGCTTGGAGCCGCCGCCGCCCGCCGCCCTGAAGCGCGCCGCGGACCCCGCGGCGAGCACGATCGCGGCGACGTCAGCCATCGCCGAGCCGCGGCTGCGGGCGGGAGGCGATTTCCATCAGCAGACCGCCGACGCCCATCGCCATGATGTCGGCCGCCGTCACCGGCACGCCGGCGAGGACGCGCTGAAGCACCCAGTCGAAGCCGTTCTCGCGCGGCGAGCGCGCGCAGCCCGGCGCGCCGATGATCGGCAATGCGCCGCGCGCGCCCAGAAGCAGCAGGTTGCCAGGATCGACCGGCATGCCGAAATGGTCGATCCGGCCGCCGGACGCCTCGATCGCGGCCGGAATGACGTCGCGCCGGTCGGTGATCGCGGAGGCGCCGAAGATCACAAGCGCCTCGCAGTCGCCCGCGATCTCTTCCAGCGCGCGCGCCAGCGCGGCTGGCTCGTGAGGCACGCGCTTTTCCCGCACGATCCCGGCGCCGGCGGGCGCGAGCCGCCCCTCCAGCACGCGCAGCGTCTTGGCGACGACGCTCGGCTTGAGGCCGGGCAGGAGCGTGGAGACGACGCCGATGCGCAAGGGGCGAAACGGCGCGACGCCCACCACGCCTACGCCGGCGGCCGCCAGCGCGGCGTCGAGCGCCGCCCCGGGGACCGCGAACGGTATGATCTTGACGGTGGCGACCATGTCGCCAGGGGCCACGGCGCGAAACGGCGCCAGCGTCGCCGTCGTGATCGATTCGTCGACCCCGTTGAGCCGCGCGATCCGATCGGAGTCGACCCGCACCAGCCCCGCCCGTTCGGCGATGAGATTGACGCGGCCGGTGAATGCGCCCTCGGCGCGCAAATGGGCGCCTGCGAGGCGGGCGGCGAGGCGCCGCGCCGCCTCGTCCTCGCCGATGTCGCCGGCGTCGAGGCGCGCGGCGATCAGCGCCGAAACCCCGGCGGCCTCCAGCGCCGACCGATGTTCGGGGGTGACGACCTGGCCCTTCCTGAGGACGAGCCCGTCCCGGCGGACGGCGTGGGCGACGATCGCGCCGACCGCCTCGGCGACGGGAACCAAACCGAATTTCAAGCCGCCCGCCCCTCCGCGCGCAGCGGCTTCCTGCGCAAGGCGCCGATGATTTCGCCGATGATCGAAACCGCGATCTCGGCCGGACTCACCGCGCCGATGTCGAGGCCGATCGGTGCATGGATGCGCGCCAACGCGGCCTCGCCGAAGCCTTGCGCGCGCATGCGCTCGATCCGCGAGGCGTGCGTTTTGCGCGACCCGAGCGCGCCGACGTAGAAGCAATCGGCTTTCAGCGCGCGCACGAGCGCGAGATCGTCGATCTTGGGATCATGGGTCAGCAGCGCGATCGCCGTGTAGGGGTCGAGCGGCGCGCGATCCAGCGCGGCGTCGGGCCATTCGGCGATCACCGGCGCGTCCGGGAAGCGCTCGGGCGTCGCGAAGGCCGTGCGCGGGTCGATGACGATCGGATCGAGGCCGGCGATCCTGGCGATCGGCGCCAGCGCCTGGCTGATGTGCACGGCGCCGATCATGACCAGCCGCACGGCGGGGACCTGGACGGTCAGGAACCAGCGGGCGCCGTCCTGCTCGATCATGCCGCTCTTGCCTGACCGCAGCGCGGCTTCGAGCGCCTCGGCGAGCGGATCGGCGGCGACCTCGTCGGAGGTGACCAAGCGCTGGTCGGCGCCGCCGATCTGTGTGACCAGCGCCGCGGCGCGCCGGCCACGCCTAGCCTCGTTCAGACGTTTCAGGAGGTCGAGACGCATCAGTCGAGCCTCTCGACATAGACCTTGATGCGGCCGCCGCAGGACAGGCCGACGCGCCACGCCGTCTCGTCGGCGACGCCGAATTCGAGCGTTTTGGGCGCGCCGTCGGCGATCACGTCGAGCGCCTCGGTGACGACGGCGCCCTCGACGCAGCCGCCCGACACCGAGCCGAGGAAATTGCCGGCCTCGTCGATGACCAGATGCGAGCCGACCGGGCGCGGCGCCGAGCCCCAGGTCTCGACGACCGTGGCGATCGCCACGGCGCGCCCGCCCTCGCGCCACTCCTGCGCGGCGAGCAGAATGTCGTCTTCGGCGCTCAGCATGGCAGGGGCCCTTGGTTGGAACCGGCGCGAGCGGGGCGCCGAAATATTCGCCCGAACATGGCGCGGTTCCTCCCGATCCGCAAGCGCCCCCGACCACCCCCGGTCCGCTGGGGTCCCGCCCGCAACCATCGGCCGAGGGGGTCGGGAACCGGCCCGCGGGCGGCCGCCTCCACGGGGCTCAGGCCGACCGCCGCAGCCAGGCCTTCGGGTCCGCGGCCGACGCGTCGCCGGCGAGCGCCCGGCACAGATCGGTCATGCTGGCCAGATTGTGGATCGGCCGGAATTCGTCGACGAACGGCAGCATCGCGCGGATGCCGAGCGCTTTGGCCTGGAATTCGCCGTAGCGCAGCAGCGGGTTGACCCAGATCAGCCGGCGGCACGATTTGCGCAACCGCTCCATTTCGAGGCCGAGCGCGCCGGGCGCGTCGCGATCGAGCCCGTCGGTGAACAGGATGACGATCGCCCCCTGCCCCAAGACGCGGCGCGCCCATTCGCGGTTGAAGCGATGCAGCGACGCGCCGATCCGCGTGCCGCCCGCCCAGTCCTTGACCTGGCCCGAGCACAGCGCGAGCGCCTCGTCGACGTCGCGCGCGCGCAGCGCTCGCGTCACATTGGTCAACCGGGTGCCGAACAGGAAGGTCGTAACCGGCCGCTTCTCGCCGAGCGCGTGGAGGAAATGCAGGAAGACCCGCGTGTACTCGCTCATCGAACCGGAAATGTCGCAGAGCGCGACAATCGGCGGATGCCGCACGGCGGGTGCGCGAAAC
The DNA here is from genome assembly GCA_050013915.1 of Roseiarcus sp. Classification (GTDB taxonomy): domain Bacteria; phylum Pseudomonadota; class Alphaproteobacteria; order Rhizobiales; family Beijerinckiaceae; genus Roseiarcus. The sequence continues at coordinate 18,559 of JBEKEI010000041.1, read as the reverse complement.
GCCAGATCGATGATCGCGCCGCCGCCGCGCAGGCTGCGGCGGAACGTGCGGCGCGGGTCGATCCTGCGGCCACGCGCGCTGGCGAAATGCCGACGCGTCCGCGCGAGATCGTCGGGCATGGCGAGCCGTGCGATCGCCTCGCGCGCGCGCGCGATTTCGGCCGCGCTCATCTGGGCGAAATCCTTGCCCTGCAGGATCTCGGCGTCCGACATGGTGAAGCGCGCGTCGAGATCGAGCGACGGCGCCGCCCTGTCCTGCGCATCGGCGTTCTTGAACATCGCGTCGGCGATACGGCTGGCGCCCGCCTCGGCCTTCTCGCGCTTCCTGTCCGGATCGGCGCGCGGCGACATCGCCGCGATGAGCTTCTCGAGAAAGCCCTTGCGCTTCCAGAAGATGCGGAACGCCTGGTCGAACAGGATCGTATGTTCGCGCTTCTTGACGAAGACCGCATGTAGCGTCGCGTAGAAATCCTCCCTGTCGCCGATCCCCGCCGCCTCGACCGCCGCCAGCGCGTCGAGCACGGCGCCGGGCCCGACCGGCAGGCCCGCCTCGCGCAGCGCGCGCGCGAAATAGAGGATGTTGTCGGCGAGGCGGCCGACGCCAGCGGGCGCGCCCTCAGTCGGTTGGTCGTGATCCGGGTTCACGGCGTTCCCTTCGGCATGACGATCAATCGATCAGCGCGCCGCCCGCCCGGCGAAATAGGCCCGCATCGGCGCGAAATAATGGTCCGCCCAGCCGCCGTTCTCATAGCCCTTGTGCGCGTCGCCGTCGGGCACGTCGGCGTGTTCGAGCGTGAGCGCCGCGCCGCCCGCGACGGGCGCCAGCGTCAAAGTGACGATCGAATCCGGGTCCGCCGCGGAAAATCGGGTCGTGCGCCAGGATTGGACGATTCGTCTTCCCCGCTCGAGCGCGAGATTGCGGCCGCTGATGTAGCCGTCCCAGGCGGTGAAAGCGCCCCCGATCCGGTCCGACGCCGTCGCCGCGCCGCCGGTCATCGCCGAATGTCCGGCGCTGTCGAGCCAGCAATCGTAGATGGTCTCCGGTGCGGCCGGCATCGAAGTCGAAAGCGTGAACCGATAGGGCATGGCTGAACCTCCCGTCTGCGACGCAAGCCGCGCGTCACGCCAGTCGCGCCCGCTTCATGTCCCCGCGCACCTGCTCGATGATCTCGCTCGCCTTGGCGCCCTCGATCCTGCCGATGTCGTCCTGGTATTTCAAGAGCACGCCGAGCGTGTCGGAGACGAGCGCGGGATCGAGCGCGACGGCGTCTAGCTCGGTCAGCGCGCTCGCCCAGTCGAGCGTTTCGGCGACGCCGGGCGCCTTGAACAGATCCTGTTTGCGGATCGCCTGGACGAAGGCGACGATTTCTTCGGTGAGGCGGGCGGGCGCGCGCGGCGCCTTGGCGCGCAGGATCGCGATCTCGCGCGCAGCGTCGGGATAGCCGACCCAGTGATAGAGGCAGCGGCGCTTCAACGCGTCGTGGATTTCTCGTGTGCGGTTAGAGGTGATGATCACGATCGGCGGCCGCTCGGCCTTGACGACGCCGATCTCCGGGATCGTTACCTGGAAGTCGGAGAGGATTTCGAGCAGGAACGCCTCGAACGCCTCGTCGGCGCGGTCGATCTCGTCGATCAGCAGCACGGGCGGACCGCCCGCGGAAGGCTCGAGCGCCTGCAGCAGCGGCCGCTTGACGAGATAGCGCTCGGAGAACACGTCGTGCTCGATGCGGTCCTTGTCGTGCTCGCCCGCCGCCTCGGCGAGCCGGATCGCCATCATCTGGGCGGCGTAGTTCCATTCGTAGACCGCCGCGGCGACGTCGAGCCCCTCATAGCATTGCAGCCGGATCAGCCGGCGGCCGAGGCTCGCGGCGAGCACCTTGGCGATTTCAGTCTTGCCGACGCCCGCCTCGCCCTCGAGGAACAGCGGCCGGCCCATGCGCAGGCTGAGGAACAGAACGGTGGCGAGCGAGCGCTCGGCGACATAGGACGCCCCGCCGAGCAGGGCGAGCGTCGCTTCGATCGAGGCGGGAACGGGGACAGTTGAATTGGGCGGATCGGCGTCCGGCATGCGTCGGCGGCTCCATGGCGAGCAGAAATCGGCGCCCTCCCGTTTCACGCGCGGCGCGTAATGGCAAGCGCGCCGCGTCGCCGATCCCGCCACGCGACGCCGAACGCCGGGCTCGCCGAGCGCCCAGCCCCGCTGCGCGGCCACGCCGGGGAACGCCGTCGCGCTCCCCTGACGCCTGCGCGCGGCCGGAGGGTCGAGGCTACGCCGCCGCGACCGCCCGCTTGGCCAGCACCACGATCAAATGTGCGCGATAGGCGGCGTCAGCGTGGAGATCGGCGATCAGGCCCTGCGCGGGAACGGTCGCGCCATTCAGGGCCGCGGCGCTGAAATTGGCGTCGAGCGCCGTCTCCAGCGCCTTGACGCGGAACACGCCGCCCGATCCCGCCCCCGTCACCGCAACGCGGGCGCCGCCCTTGGTCTGCGCGACGAACACGCCGACCAGCGCATAGCGGGAGGCGGGATTGCGGAACTTCTCGTAGGCGGCCTTCTGGGGAACCGGGAAGCGCACCTTGGTGATAATCTCGCCGTCCTCGAGCGCGGTTTCGAACAGGCCGTGGAAGAACGCATCGGCCGCGAGTTCGCGCTTGTTGGTGACGATCGTCGCGCCCAGGGCGAGCGCCGCGGCGGGATAGTCGGCCGCCGGGTCGTTGTTGGCGAGCGAGCCGCCGATCGTCCCGCGCGCGCGCACGGCGGGATCGCCGATGCCTTCGGCGAGCGCGGCGAGCGCCGGGATCGCCTGCCGCACGGCCGCGCTGCCGGCGACGTCGGCATGCCGAGTCATCGCGCCGATGACGATGGAATCGCCCTCGCGGCCGACGCCGGCGAGTTCGGCGATCCTGCCGATGTCGACGATCGAGGCTGGCGAGGCGAGCCGCTGCTTCATCGTCGGCAGCAGCGTCTGACCGCCCGCGAGCACCTTGGCGTCGGCGTTGAGGAGGGCGACGGCGGCCTGGACATTGCCGGGCTTGTGATAGGCGAATGGATACATGGAAGTCTCCTGGGAACGGGGTGGCGCCCTGCGGCGCGCTATGGGAAGGCCGCGATCATTCGGCGGCGCGCTTGAGACGCGCCTTCTGGGCGGCGCGCCAGACGACCTGCGGGGTCGCCGGCATGGCGACGTCCTCGTGGCCGAGGGCGTCGGTGATCGCATTGATGACGGCGGGCGGCGCGGCGATCGCGCCGGCCTCCCCGCAGCCCTTGATGCCGAGCGGATTGGACGGGCAGCGGGTCTCGACCGTGTCCACCTTGAACGAGGGCAGATCGTCGGCGCGCGGCATGCAATAGTCCATGAAGCTGGCCGTCAGGAGCTGCCCGTCGGCGTTGTAGACCGCGCCTTCAAGCAGCGCCTGCCCGATGCCCTGAGCGACGCCGCCGTGCACCTGGCCCTCGACGATCATCGGATTGATCAGCGCGCCGAAATCGTCGACCGCGGTCCAGCGGTCGATCGTCGTGACGCCCGTCTCCGGATCGATCTCCAGTTCGCAGATGTGCACGCCGGCCGGGAAGGTGAAGTTGGTCGGATCCCAGAACGCCGTCTCCTTCAGGCCGGGCTCGAGCTCCTGGCCGTTGAACTTGTGCGCGACATAGGCCTGAAGGGCGACCGAGCCGAAGTCGATCGCCTTGTCGGTGCCCTTGACCGTGAACTTGCCATCCTTGAACTCGATGTCCTGCTCGGACGCCTCGAGTACGTGGCCGGCGACCTTCCTGGCCTTGGCCTCGATCTTGTCGAGCGCCTTGGAAATCGCCGACATGCCGACCGCGCCCGATCGCGACCCGTAGGTGCCCATGCCCATCTGCACCTTGTCGGTGTCGCCGTGGACGATCGACACATTGGCGAAGGGAATGCCGAGCCGCTGCGAGACGAGCTGGGCGAAGGTCGTCTCGTGGCCCTGGCCGTGGCTGTGCGAACCGGTGAGCACCTCGACGGTGCCGATCGGATTGACCCGCACCTCCGCCGATTCCCAGAGGCCGACGCCGGCGCCGAGCGAGCCGACCGCCGCCGATGGGGCGATGCCGCAGGCCTCGATATAGGCGGAAAATCCGATCCCGCGCAGCTTGCCCTTGGCGGCGGAAGCCGCCTTGCGCGCGCCGATCCCGGCATAGTCGGCGATCGCCAGCGCCTTGTCGAGCGCGCCGCCGAAATCGCCCGCGTCATAGGCGAGGATCACCGGCGTCTGGTGCGGGAACGACTTGATGAAGTTGGCGCGCCGCAATTCGGCGGGATCGCGCCCGATCTGCCGCGCGGATATCTCGATCAGCCGCTCGACGACGAACGAGGCCTCCGGCCGTCCGGCCCCGCGATAGGCGTCGACCGGCGCGGTATTGGTGTAGACCGCGTCGACTTCCGCGTAGATGTTGGGAATGTCGTACTGGCCCGAAAGCAGCAGTGCATAGAGATAGGTCGGGACCGACGAGGCGAAGGTCGACAGATAGGCGCCGAGGTTGGCGATCGTGTGCGCGCGCAGCGCGGTGATCTTGCCCGTGGCGTCGAGCGCGAGCTCGGCGTGCGAGACATGGTCGCGGCCGTGCGCGTCGGACAGGAACGCTTCCGTGCGGTCGGCCGTCCACTTGACCGCGCGATTGATCTTCTTGGCCGCCCAGACGCAGATGGTCTCCTCGGCGTAGATGAAGATCTTGGAGCCGAAGCCGCCGCCGACGTCGGGCGCGATCACACGCAACTTGTGCTCCGGCGCGATGCCGATGAAGGCGGACAATACGAGTCGCGCGACATGCGGGTTCTGGCTCGTCGTGTAGAGCGTCAGCGTGTCCGTGCCCGAATCATAGTCGCCGACCGCCGCGCGCGGCTCCATCGCATTGGGGATCAGCCGATTGTTGACGAGATCGAGCTTGGTGACGTGATGGGCGGCGGCGAAGGCCGCGTCGGTCGCCGCCTTGTCGCCGATGTGCCAGTTGAAGACCGTATTGTTGGGCGCGACATCGTGGATCTGGGGCGCGCCAGGCTTGGCCGCAGTCGCGGTGTCGACGGCCGCCGGCAGCACGCCATAGTCGACGACGATCTTCTCGCCCGCTTCGCGGGCCTGCGCATAGGTGTCGGCGATGACGACGGCGACGTGATCGCCGACGTAGCGGACCTTGCCCTGGGCCAGCGCGGGATGGGCGCCCGCCTTCATCGGCGAGCCGTCCTTGGAATGGATCATCCAGCCGCAGATGAGGCCGCCGACCTTGTCGGCGGCGATGTCGTCGCCGGTGAACACCGCCACGACGCCGGGCGAGGCGAGCGCGGCGGCGGCGTCGATCTTCTTGATCGCGGCGTGCGCGTGCGGCGAGCGCAGGAAATAGGCGTGGGCCTGGCCCGGCCGGTTGATGTCGTCGACGTAATGCCCCTTGCCGGTGATGAAACGGATGTCTTCGGTGCGTTTGACAGAGGCGCCAATGCCGGTCGCGCTCATGAACCCTCTCCCTGATGCCGCCGGTCTCGCCCCGTCGGGTCGACCGGTCGATTGCGTGACGGTCCCGCCTCCCGGCGGGCCGGACTCGTCTGGATCATTCCGCGGCGACGGCGGCGCCGGCCATGTCGCGCGCGCCCTGGGCGACGGCCTTGACGATGTTGTGATAGCCCGTGCAGCGGCAGATGTTGCCGTCGAGCTGCGCGCGGATCGTGTGCTCGTCGAGATCGGGGCCCTTGCGGTTGACGATGTCGACCGCCGACATGATCATGCCCGGCGTGCAGAAACCGCATTGCAGGCCGTGGTTGTCCTGGAACGCCTGCTGCATCGGATGGAGCTTGCCGCCCTTGGCGAGGCCCTCGATCGTCGTCACGTGGGCGCCGTCGAGCGATGCCGCCAGCGCGGTGCAGGACTTGATCGCGCGGCCGTCGACGTGGACGACGCAGGCGCCGCATTGCGACGTGTCGCAGCCGACGTGCGTGCCCGTCAGCCGGAGATTCTCGCGCAGGAACTGCACGAGCAGCGTGCGCGGGTCGACATGGCCCGACGCGGCCCTGCCATTCACGGTCATGGAAACATGGATCATGGATCAGCCTCCCTCGTTTTCTCTTGTCCCGACAGCCCACCGGGCGCCGGAATTCAGCCGGCGACGTACGGCGCCGTCATGTCGGCGGCGCGCGGAATGGCCGCAACTTGTCCAATGCGCGCGTCGAGGTCAAGCCGAGCCCGCCGCCGACTGCGCCGAGGTCTGCTCGCCGGCCGCCTTGGCCAGATTGGCGAAGAACTGGTCGGCCAGCTTCTTGGCGACGCCGTCAATCAGCCGCGAGCCCAGTTGCGCGATCTTGCCGCCGACATTGGCCAGGACGTCGTATTTGAGCAGCGTGCCGTCCGAAGCGTCGGCGAGCAGCACCTTGGCGCCCCCGTTGGCGAAGCCCGCTATGCCGCCCTCGCCCTCGCCGCTGATCGTATAGCCATTGGGCGGATCGATGTCGGACAGCTGCACCTTGCCTTTGAAACTGGCGCCGACGGGTCCGATCTTGACCTTGACGACGGCGGAGAACGAAGTCTCGCTCGTCTTCTCCAGCGACTGGCAACCCGGAATGCTCGCCTTCAGGACGGCGGGATCGTTGAGCATCGCCCAGACCTTGGGGCGGCCCGCCGGCAGCGTCACTTCGCCTGACATCGTCATCGCCATGGCTGTTTCCTCTCCCTCGCTCAGTCCGACTCGCCGCCCGCGACGCGCGGCGGGCGAGCCTGTTGGACTGACGACTCACCCTAGAGATCGCCGAACGCCGCGCAAGCCCAATCGCGCGAAGGCGGTCCGCGCGCCCGAATGTCGCGGCGCGCGCCGCTGTATTGTCAAAGCCCCGAAGGCGTGCGATTGCTTGGCTCAGAGATGTATTCAAGCGTGGACGACAAGCTTGGTGGGCGAACCGGCGCATCTGTTTTTTACGAGAAATCATATCGTTAGTAGAGGGCCTCGTGGCCCGGAACTTGCTTGACCAGAACCGGGGCCCGACCAGGGACCCTGGAACAAGACGAAGGCATGCGGGCGGCGTTTTCGATCCGGGGTCGGCGCCGGGAGACGGAACGGGGGAGTGCGGCGGCGGATGGGAAATTTCCTGCAGCAGCTGATCAACGGGCTCACGCTCGGCTCGATCTACGGCCTGATCGCCATCGGCTATACGATGGTCTTCGGCATCATCGGCATGGTGAACTTCGCGCATGGCGATCTCTTCATGCTGTCGGCCTTCATCGCGCTGCTGGTCTTCCTGGTGCTGACCAAGATTCTCGGCGTGACCTCGCTGGCGCTCGCCTTCGTGATCGTGCTGGTGGCGGGCATGGCGCTGACCTCGGTGTGGAACTGGACGATCGAGCGCCTCGCCTACCGGCCGCTGCGCGGATCGTTCCGTCTCGCGCCGCTGATCTCCGCGATCGGCATGTCGATCTTCCTGTCGAACTTCGTGCAGGTCGTCCAGGGCCCGCGGAACAAGCCGGTGCCGCCGATGTTCAACGAGGTCATCCATTTCTCGCCAGGGGGCTCCTATGACGTGACGCTCCAGTACAAGCAGCTCGTCATCGGCTTCGTGACCGCGATCCTGCTGTTCGCCTTCTGGTGGCTCGTGCAGAAGACCGCGCTCGGGCGCGCCCAGCGCGCCTGCGAGCAGGACCGCAAGATGGCGGCGCTGCTCGGCATCGACGTCGACCGCACGATCTCGATCACCTTCGTGATCGGTGCGGCGCTGGCCGCGGTCGCGGGCGTGCTCTACATGATGTACTATGGGGTCGTGAACTTCTCCGACGGGTTCCTGCCGGGCGTGAAGGCGTTCACCGCGGCGGTGCTCGGCGGTATCGGATCGCTGCCCGGGGCGGTTCTCGGCGGGCTGCTGATCGGCCTGATCGAGGTCTTCTGGTCGTCGTATTTCTCGACCGACTACAAGGATGTCGCCGCGTTCGCGATCCTCGCCATCACCCTGATCTTCATGCCGTCGGGCATTCTTGGCCGACCCGAAATCGAGAAGGTGTAGCGATGACGGCGACCGTTCAAAAGATCGACGCGGCAGGCGCCGCGGAGGGCATAGACGTCGCGGCGATGCTTAAGGACGCCATCGCCGCCGCGGTGCTGACGTTCCTGCTGTGCTTCCCGATCGTCATGCTCCATGCCGAATCCGACAATGACGGCAATCTGTTCCTGACCTGGCGGCCCTGGGCCGTGGTCGTCCTCTGCGCGATCGCTTTCGTCGGACGGATGAGCCTCTCGCTCTATCAGGCGCGACCGGTGGTCGACCGGCCGGCGGCGGTCGCCGCGGCGCCCTCGGCGAGCGCGGCCTTCGTCAGCCGCTACATCGCGATCTTCGGGGCCGCGGTGCTGTTCCTGTTTCCGCTGGTCACGATCGCGACGCTCGGCGCCGGCGCCTCGCTGAAATGGATCGACAGCTACGGCATCCAGATCCTCATCTACGTGATGCTCGGCTGGGGTCTCAACATCGTCGTCGGCCTCGCCGGCCTGCTCGACCTCGGTTATGTCGCCTTCTACGCGGTCGGCGCCTACGCCTACGCCCTGCTGGCGACGACCTTCGGCCTGTCCTTCTGGATCTGCCTACCGCTCGCCGGAATCCTCGCCGCGCTCTGGGGCATGATCCTCGGCTTTCCCGTGCTGCGGCTGCGCGGCGACTATCTGGCGATCGTGACGCTGGCGTTCGGCGAGATGATCCGCCTGGTGCTGATCAACTGGATCCCGTTCTCCGGCGGCTATGCCGGCATAGCCTCGATCCCCAAGGTCAGCTTCTTCGGCCTGTCGATGCGCGATCAGCCGGGTGGATTCGCTGAATTCTTCCACGTCGGCTATTCGCCGATCCAGAGCAAGGTGTTCCTCTACTACGTGATCCTGTGCCTGGCGCTGATCACCAATTTCGTGACGCTGCGGCTGCGCCGGCTGCCGATCGGGCGCGCCTGGGAGGCGTTGCGCGAGGACGAGATCGCGTGCCGCTCGCTCGGGATCAACACGCGCAACACCAAGCTCACCGCTTTCGCGCTCGGCGCCTTCTTCGGCGGACTGGCGGGCTCCTTCTTCGCCGTGCGCCAGGGCTTCATCAGCCCGGAGAGCTTCACCTTCAACGAATCGGCGACCATCCTCGCCATCGTGGTGCTCGGCGGCATGGGCTCGCAGATCGGCGTCGCCTTCGCCGCGGTGTTCCTGATCGGCGGCTTCGAGCTGCTGCGCGAACTCGACTGGATGCGGCAATTGATGGAGACCGTGTTCGGCATGAAGGATTTCGATCCCGCGCAATATCGCGGGCTGCTGTTCGGGCTCGCCATGGTCGTCATGATGGTGCTGCGGCCGCGCGGGTTCGTCTCGACCCGCTCGCCATCGATCTTCCTCAAGGAGAGGAAGGCTGTATCGGGCTCGCTGGTCAAGGAGGGGCACGGCTGATGCGCTGGATGACCAATCCGCTGCTCGTCGTCGAGCATCTGACGATGCGCTTCGGCGGCCTCGTCGCCGTAAACGACCTGTCGTTCCAGGTCGGCCGCGGCGACATCACCGCGCTGATCGGGCCGAACGGCGCTGGCAAGACGACGGTGTTCAATTGCGTCACCGGCTTCTACAAACCGACGGAGGGTCGCCTCGCGCTCGCCCGTCAGGGCGTTGCCGCCGCTGCGGACGTCGAAGCGCTGACGCGCTCGCCCGCCAGGCACGCCAAGTCCGAAGCGGGGGAACTCTATCTGCTCGAGCGCATGGCGGGCAACGAGATCGCGATGCGCGCCAAGGTCGCGCGCACCTTCCAGAACATCCGTCTGTTCCAGGGCATGACGGTGCTCGAGAACCTGATGGTCGCTCATCACAACCGGCTGATGCTGGCCAGCGGCTTCACGGTGCTCGGCATGTTCGGCGCGCCGGGCTACCGGACGAGCGAGGCGGAGGCGGTGGAGCGCGCGACCTACTGGCTCAGGAAGATCAACCTGCTCGATCGCGCCGACGATCCGGCGGGCGAACTGCCCTATGGCGCCCAACGGCGCCTCGAGATCGCGCGCGCGATGTGCACCGATCCGATCCTCCTCTGCCTCGACGAGCCGGCGGCGGGCCTCAACCCGCGCGAATCGGCCGATCTCAATATCCTCCTCAACCTGATCCGCGACGAGCACCATGTGTCGATCCTGCTGATCGAACACGACATGTCGGTCGTCATGCAGATTTCCGACCATGTGGTCGTCCTCGACTACGGCACGAAGATCGCCGATGGCACGCCGGTCGACGTGCGCAACGATCCCAAGGTGATCGCGGCCTATCTCGGCGTCGCCGACGAAGAAGAACTGGCCGTCGCGGAAGCGGAGATCGGGGCATGAGTCAGGCGAGCGCAGTCCAGAAGCCGGTCGCCGCGCCGTTGGTCGGCAAGCCGCTGCTGACCGTGCGCGGCGTCGAGACGTTCTATGGCAAAATCCAGGCGCTCAAGGGGATCGACATCGACGTCAACGAGGGCGAGATCGTCACGCTGATCGGCGCCAACGGCGCCGGCAAGTCGACGACCATGATGACGATCTGCGGCAGCCCGCGCGCGCGGCGCGGCTCGATCGTGTTCGACGGGCGCGACATCACCAAGCTGTCGATCCACGAGATCGCCCGGCTGTCGATCGCGCAATCGCCCGAGGGGCGGCGCATCTTCCCCCGGATGACGGTGTTCGAGAATTTGCAGATGGGCGCCTCGATCGACAATTTCGCCCATTTCAACGACGATCTCGAGCGGATGTTCGTGCTGTTCCCCCGCCTCAAGGAGCGCGCGCCCCAGCGCGGCGGCACGCTTTCGGGCGGCGAGCAGCAGATGCTGGCGATCGCCCGGGCGCTGATGAGCCGGCCGCGCCTGCTGTTGCTCGACGAGCCCTCGCTCGGCCTCGCGCCGCTGATCGTCAAGCAGATTTTCAACGTGATCGCCGATCTCAACAAGACCGCCGGGCTGACTGTGTTCCTGGTCGAGCAGAACGCGTTCCACGCGCTCAAGCTCGCCCATCGCGGCTATGTCATGGTCAACGGCCAGATCACCATGCAGGGCTCGGGCGCGGAGCTTCTGGCGCGCCCGGAAGTGCGCGCGGCCTATCTCGAAGGGGGGCATTGATGGGCGGCCTGATCTGGACCGGCGCCGACAACGGAGCGTTCGTCTTCGTCTTGTTGACCCTGCTTGGCGCGGCGGCGGCTTCGGCGACCGGACGCGCGCTCGCCAAGACCTGGAGCCCCACCTGGCTGCTGCTCCCTTATATTGCGGTTCTTTCGGCCGCCGTCCGGTTTCTTCATTTCGCGCTGTTCCAGGAGGAGCTGACGTCCCTCCATTATTACGTCGTCACTCTGGTGATCCTGCTCGCGGTCGCCTGGGCCAGCTACAAGGCGATGCGCGCGACCCAGATGTCGACCCAATATTCCTGGTCCTACGAGAAGAGCGGTCTCAACTGGCGCCCGCGCTGAGCGCGCCGGCCGGGACGGGGCCTGCGCGTCGCGCCGCCCGGATCGTCGGACTCATCCCCGCTTCGGCGGCGGGCGATCGGCGGCCCGTTCATCAAACCATGAAGAAACCGCTAAAATTTTGCCTTTTCAGGTGACTTGCGGGCAAAAACAGGGTGTGATCCCACCCTGTTTGGGCTAGAAGTTTTCGACCGCTGGCCGCCTTATTCGGCGTCCAAAACCAAGGAGTAGGTGTATGAAGAAATATTGGCTGTCCGGCCTCGCGCTCGCCGCGGGCCTGACTCTGGCGGGCGCCGCGAGCGCCCAGATCAAGCTCGGCGTCGCGGGACCGATCACCGGACCCAACGCCTCGTTCGGCGCGCAGCTCACCAACGGCGTCGCCCAGGCGGCAGAGGACATCAACAAGGCCGGCGGCATTCTCGGCCAGAAGATCGAGGTCGAGCAGGGCGACGACGTCTCCGATCCCAAGCAGGGCGTCTCGGTCGCCAACAAGTTCGTCGGCGACGGCGTCAAATTCGTGATCGGCCACTTCAATTCCGGCGTCACGATCCCGGCCTCGGAAGTCTACGCCGACAACAACATCCTGTTCATCACGCCGTCGGCGACCAATCCGAAGGTCACCGAGCGCGGCCTCTGGGACGCGTTCCGCACCTGCGGCCGCGACGACCAGCAGGGCAAGCTCTGGGCTGATCTCGCGCTCGGCGAGCTCAAGGACAAGAAGATCGCCATCGTTCACGACAAGACGACCTACGGCCAGGGCCTCGCCGACGCGGCGCGGGTGGCGATGAACGCGGGCGGCAAGAAGGAAGTGCTCTACGAAGGCGTCAACACCGGCGAGAAGGACTATTCGGCGATCGTCTCGAAGATCAAGGCGTCCGGCGCCGACTATCTGATGTGGGGCGGCCTGCACACCGAAGGCGGCCTCATCATCCGCCAGATGCGCGACCAGGGAATGAACACGATCGTCATCTCCGGCGACGGCATCACCGACAACGAATTCGCCTCGATCGGCGGCCCCGGCGTCGAAGGCACGTTCATGTCGTTCGGTCCCGATCCCCGCAACAATGCCGCGGCCAAGGACATTGTCGCGGCGTTCCGCGCCAAGGGGTTCGAGCCCGAAGCCTACACGCTCTATTCGTACGCCGGCGTTCAGATCATCAAGCAGGCGGCCGAGAAGGCCAATTCGCTCGACCCCAAGAAGGTCGCCGAAGTCATGCATTCCGGCATGACCTTCAACACGGTCATAGGCCCGATCGCCTATGACAAGAAGGGCGACCGCACGAGCGTCGACTTCGTCTGGTACGTCTGGAAGAAGGGCGACGACGGCAAGATCACCTACAAGCAGCGCAGCTGACGCGCCATCGCCGCGGCTCCCGTCGCGGCCTTAAGAAAAACGAAAGCCCGCCGGCGACGGCGGGCTTTTTTATTAGATCTTCGCCATCATGCGGCGGCGACGCGTCAGCCGAGCTGGCCGAGGGCTGGAAAAGCGTTGATCAGCCAGCCCGAGGCCGCCTGGAGCCCGCCGGTGAGGAAGGCGACCCCGGTCAGGACGAGGAGGCCGCCGACCAGCTTTTCCATCCGTCCGAACTGGCTTCGAAAACGCCGCGCCGCGGCGAGGAACGGGCCCATCGCGAAGGCGGCCAGCACGAAGGGCGCGCCGAGCCCGATCGAATAGGCGCCGAGCAGCGCAGCGCCACGCGTGGCGGTGTCCTGCGAGCCCGCGACCGCGAGGATCGTCGCCAGGATCGGCCCGATGCAGGGCGTCCAGCCGAAGGCGAAGGCGAGCCCCATCAGATAGGCGCTCCACAGACCGGGCGGGCGCGCGACCTCGATCCGCTTTTCCCGGAACATGACGCCGATCCGCAAGGCGCCGAGGAAATGCAGCCCCATGACGATGATGCCGATTCCGGCCGCGATCGACAGCGCATGGCTCCATTGCCGGATCAGCGCCCCGAACACCGAGGCGGTGGCGCCGAGGGCGACGAAGACGGTGGAGAAGCCGAGCACGAACAGAACAGCCACGACGATCGTGTCGCGGCGCGCGCGCGCCTCGCCTTCGTCGACGAGTTGCTCGAGCGAAGTGCCCGCGAGGTAGCACAGATATGGGGGCGCCAGCGGCAGCACGCAGGGGCTGAGAAACGAGATCAGGCCGGCGCCGGCGGCGGCGGGAAACGAAATGTCGGTCATGGCGCTCAATCTGGCCCGGCGCGGCTGCGAGAGCAATTCACGTTGGGGTCACCCGCGCCCAGATGGCCGCATCCAGTGCAGACGCCTTCGTCACCGTCGCCGTCGGCCACGTTACAGGACGCCGGCGCCGCATCTCAGGGGATTTCGACGACAATGCGACCGCGCACCTTGCCCTCGAGAATCCGCGCCCCGGCCTCGAACACGCCGGCGAGCGGAATCGTCTGCGTCATCAGCGCGAGCTTGCCGAGGTCGAGATCGGCGGCGAGCCGCGTCCAGGCCTCGACTCGGCGCGGCATCGGGCAGTTCACGCTGTCGACGCCCACGAGCTGCACGCCGCGCAGGATGAATGGCAGCACGGTCGCGGGCAGATCGCGGCCGCCAGCGAGGCCGCAGGCCGCGACGGCGCCGCCGTAGCGGGTCTGCGCGAGCGCATTGGCGAGCGTGTGCGACCCCACGCTGTCGACGCCGGCCGCCCAGCGCTCCTTGCCGAGCGGGCGCCCCGGCGCCGAGAGCTCGGCGCGGTCGATGATCTCTGCGGCGCCGAGATCGCGCAGATAGGCCGACTCCGCGGGACGCCCGGTCGAGGCGATCACGCGCCAGCCGCGCGCGGCGAGCAGCGTCACGGCGATCGAGCCGACGCCGCCCGCCGCGCCGGTGACCAGCGCGGGCCCCTGTTCCGGCGCCATGCCCTGGCGCTCGAGCGCGAGCACGCAGAGCGTCGCCGTATAGCCCGCCGTGCCGATCGCCATCGCCTGCGCGCGCGACAGACCGGCCGGAAGTCTGACGAGCCAGTCGCCGGGGAGGCGCGCCTTCTGCGCATAGCCGCCGAAATGGGTCTGGCTCAGTCCGTAGCCATTGGCGAGCACTTCGTCGCCGGGGCGAAAGCCGGGATGGGCGGAGGCTTCGACGACGCCCGCCAGATCGATGCCGGCGATCATCGGAAAGCGGCCGACGACGGCCGACTGGCCGGACATGACGAGGCCGTCCTTGTAGTTGACCGTGGAATGGGTGACGCGGATCGTCACATCGCCTTGCATGAGCTCGGCTTCGGTCATTTCGACGAGCCGCGCCTCCTGGCCCTCGTCTGTCTTGTCGATTCGTACGGCTAGGAACGTCATGCGCGGCTTCCCTCGTGCGACGCGGCGGTGCGAAATGGCCTGCACGCCGGCCCGCCTTCATAGCGCGCGGACGCGCCGCTGTTAACGGCGGCCCGCGCAACCGGCGCCGGGGATCCGGCGGGCTCGACCCTATTGGGTGAGGCTGGACGAAAACTCGCCGTGCCGCACCCGGTCCGCGAGCCGTTCGGCGAGGCGCGCCGCCGTCTCTTCGCCATAGGCGGCGACCAGTTCGCGAAAGGCGGCGCACAGCGCCGCGTCCGCGAAGGATTCGACATCGATGCCGTCGAGCACGGCCTCCGCGAAGGCCTCGCTGACATAGGCCAGCGCGGTCCGGCGCGCGTCCGCGTCCGAGAGTTCGCGCAGCGATTGATCGGGCGACACAAACATGATCGCCGAGCATAGGGCGATCTCGCGCGCCGCGCGATCATCGTTCTGGGAATAGGTTAACACCCCGTGCCTCGCGGGGCGGCCCCGGTCGCTATTGGAGGCCGGAGACTCGGTCGGTCCGTCGCCGCAACCGCAATTCGCGATGGCGGGCGGGCAAGGCGGCGGAATTTCGCGGCCTCGCCGATTCCGCGATCGCCAGCGCGCGCTCGAGCAGCTGACGCATCGCCGCGCCGATCTCGGCGCAGGCCTCGATCTCGCTGGCGCGCGGCGGGTCGGGCGTGCGGACACAAAGGGCGACCGCCGATTCCGCGAGCTTGTCGAGACCGGCGACGACGGCGTCGAAGGCGCGTCGGATCAGCGGATCGAGCTCGCCATAGGCCTGGAGGATCTCGTCGTTCGGCTTGTACGCGGGCTCGGGCGCGCGTTTCGCTTCGCCGACGCGGCGCCAGCGCCGGATGGCGTCGGCGGCGTCGGGCAGGCGTTCCAGAAGCGAGGCCATCCTCGCGAGCTGGGCGAGGTGATCGAGATAGCCATCCATGGGGCCGAGCGCGGGGGCGAACTGGGACGATTCTTGCGCGCGCACCCCGACGTCCAGCCAGGAGGACGGCGGCCGACCCGGGATTTTGGACGTTCTCGGCGCCATTTTGCTTGTCCTGCCCGTTGCGGAGCGGAGCCCGTTCGGCTTCGAGTAGCCGGGAAGCCGAATCCTCACAACAGGCTTACGACGGATAGGTTACCAAGGACTCGCCGATGCCCGAACGATTTGCGCTAATTTCGTCGCCCGAGACGGTGCGCGCCGCATTCGCCTATGGCGACGAGCCCGCGTTCCCGCCGCGCTACAACATCGCTCCGACGCAGCCGATCGCGATCGTCACCGCGGCGCCCCAAGCGCGCGGCGGGGCGCGCCGGTTCGGCCTCGCGCGCTGGGGCTTCCTGCCGGGCTTCGTGAAGGACCCCGCGAAATTTCCGCTGCTGATCAAGGCGCGCGCTGAGACGCTGACGGAGCGGCCGAGCTTCCGCGCTGCGGTCAAGCGCCGCCGCTGCCTGGTTCCCGCGGACGGCTGGTACGAATGGCTGCGCGACGGGCGCGGCGCGCCGAAGCGGACGTTCCTGGTCCGCCGGCGGGATTCCGCGCCGATGGGCTTCGCGGGCCTGATGGAGACCTGGATCGATCCCCATGGCGGCGAAATCGACACCGCCTGCATCGTCACCATCGCCGCCAACCGCCTGATCGCGCCGATCGCCGACCGCATGCCCGCGATCCTCGCCCCCGCCGATTGCGCGGCGTGGCTCGACAACGACAGCGTCGGCGCGGAGCCGGCGATCGGCTTGCTGCGTCGGGCCCCGGAAGACGCGCTCGTCCTCATCGCGATCGGTAGTGCGGTCAACCGGGTCGGCGCCGAGGGGCCGCAGGTGCAGCGGCCGCTCGAATCGCCCGCGGTATGAGACGCCTTGCCCAAATGCGCGCGGCGCGCGAATTTGCGCCGGAGCAGCCGGAGCGTTTCATGGCCGAGAAAGAACCACCGCCGCGCGAGGTCGCCGCGATCCTCCACGCCGACGCGCGGCGCCGGTGCCCGTGGGCGGGGCTCGACCCGCTCTATGTCGCCTACCACGACGAGGAATGGGGCGTTCCCGAATGGGACGGCCGCGCGCTGTTCGAGAAACTGATCCTCGACGGCTTCCAGGCCGGCCTGTCCTGGATCACGATCCTGCGCAAGCGCGATTCGTTCCGCGCCGCCTTCGACGGCTTCGATCCCGAAAGAATCCTCCGCTACGACGAGGCCAAGGTCGAGGCGCTGATGCAGAACCCCGGCATCGTGCGCAACCGCGCCAAGATCAGGGCGACGATCGCGCTCGCGCGCATCTACGAAGACCTCGAGCGGAGCGGCGGCTTCGCGCGCCATCTCTGGGGCTTCGTCGGCGGCCGGCCGATCCAGAACGCCCGCCGCACGATGCGCGAAATGGCGGCCCAGACCGAAGTCTCCGAGGCGATCGCCAGGGATCTGCGCGCGCGCGGCGGCAATTTCGTCGGCCCGACGATCGTCTACGCCTTCATGCAGGCGACCGGCATGGTCAACGACCATCTCCTCGACTGCCATCGCCACGCGGCATGTGCGGCGCTCGGGCTCGGGTCCCATGGCCGCTAAGTCCGCGCGCGCGTGGCAGCGCATGCTTTCGGGGCGGCGGCTCGACCTGATCGACCCCTCCCCGCTCGACATCGAGATTTCCGACATCGCCCACGGCCTGGCCCGGGTGGCGCGCTGGAACGGCCAGACCCGCGGCGCGGAAGTCTTCTCGGTCGCCCAGCACTGCCTGCTCGTCGAGGCGCTGGTCGGCGCCCAGGCGCCTCAGGCGGACCGGCGGACCCATCTCTTCGCCCTGCTGCACGACGCGCCCGAATATGTGATCGGCGACATGATCTCGCCGTTCAAGGCGGTGATGGGCGGCGACTACAAGGCGGTGGAGGCGCGGCTGCTCGCGGCGATCCACATCCGTTTCGGCCTCGCGCCGCAGACGCCGCCTGACGTCGCCGCGCTGATCAAGGACGCCGACCGCGCCGCCGCCTATCTCGAGGCGACCGCGCTCGCCGGCTTTTCGCTTGCCGAGGCGCACAAGCTGTTCGGCGCGCCGAGGCTCGCGCCGGGCGGGATGGACGCCTATCTTGCGCCGCTCCGGCCGGCCCAGGCGCAGGAGGATTTCCTGCGCCGCTTCGCCGAGCTCGACGAGGCCGCGATCCGACACTGACCAGAGAGCCGCCGCCATGATCGCCCCCGTGACCAAGCCGCGCCTGCACGTCTGTTCGCTCGACCGTATCGGCGCGATGGTCGAGGCGACCGGCGCCCGTTCGCTGGTGACCCTGCTGAATCACGGCACGCCGGTCGTGCGTCCGGCCGCGATTCGCCCCGACCGTCATCTGTTCATCGCAATGTCCGACATCGTCGAGACGATGGACGGCCACATCCTGCCCGGCGAGCGCCATGTCGGCGACCTCCTCGCCTTCGTCGAGGCCTGGGACCGCGCCGAGCCGCTGCTGATCCATTGCTATGCCGGCGTCAGCCGCTCGACCGCGGCCGCCTTCATCGCCGCCTGCGCGCTGTCGCCCGCGCGCGACGAAGCCGAAATCGCGCTCGCCCTCCGCGCCGCCTCCCCCACCGCCACCCCCAACGCCCGCCTCGTCGCGGTCGGCGACGCGATGCTGGGCCGCGCGGGGCGGATGAGCCGGGCGGTGGAGGCGATCGGGCGGGGCGAACCTTGCGCGACGGGCGTGCCGTTCGGGCTGGAGGTGGGGTGAGGCCGGGGGGCGCCATCAGTCAATCTGGACGTTCTTGATACTTATCGACTCAGAGCCGCCGCCTACGTGCAATGGTTGCGGCCTACTCGCGAAAGTAGTGGACAAAACGTGAACATTTTGCTTTCATCGCGTCAAGCTCGACACGACGCTC
>JBEKEI010000040.1:0-29563 GCA_050013915.1 Roseiarcus sp. | reverse complement strand
CGGCCAGATGCGCCGACGCGTCGCCAGGTCCTGACGCTGACCGCGACGAGCCTGATCGGCGCGCTGACGCCGGCGATCGCGAGCGCGCAGGCCAGGACGCTCAGCGTGCTCCACGAGAATTCGTTCATCACGACCTTCGACGCCTATTTCCAGAAGACGCTGGCGCCGGCCTATCAGAAGGCGACCGGAATCAAGGTCAATTACGAACTGGCGAGCGTCGGCAGTCTTCAGACGCGCGTGACGACGATAGCCGAGACCGGATCCGGGCCGGAAATCACCGCCAACATGTTCAACTGGCCGTTCCTCTACGATGAGCGCTACGTCGACCTCAGCGAAATCGCCGAGTCGGTCGGCGTCGCCTCCGGCGGCTGGTATCCGGGCGCGCGCGAAGCCTGCGTCGTCGACGGCAAATGGAAGGCGCTGCCGCTCGGCAATGTCGGGCAGGTCATGGTTTGGCGAACGGACTGGTTCGCCGAGGCCGGGTTCAAGGATTTCCCGCAGACCTGGGACGCGCTTCTCGAGGCGGGAACCAGGCTGAAGGCGAACGGCCATCCGATCGGCTTCGAGATGGGGCACGGCTTCGGCGACAATCACGGCTGGCTCTATCCGCTGCTGTGGTCCCATGGCGGCCGCGAAGTCGAGGCCGACGGCAGGACGATCGTCATCGATTCCGACGAGACGGCGCGCGCCGTCGATTTCGTCCGCAGGTTCTATCAGCAGGCGATGTTCGAGGACGTCCTCAGCTGGACCGATCCCAGCAACAACAAGTCCTATCTGAGCGAGCAGATTTCCTGCACGAACAACGCCGAGAGCATCCTCTGGTCGGCCAAGCGCGACTTCCCCGACATTGCCGCCGTGACCGACCACGCGCAGAACCCCGCGGGAGCGAAGGGCCGCTTCCACATTCTCAATCCGTGGAGCCATTCGCTGTTCACCCACGCCGCCGACAAGGAGGCGGCCCGGGCGTTCCTGCGCTGGCTGATGGAGGACAAGCAGCTCGCCGGCTGGCTCGCCGCGGGCGAAAGCTACTACGCGCCGTTCCTGCATGGCTATGACGATTCGCCGATGTGGGAGGCCGAGCCGCGCAACAGGCCCTACCGGGATTCGATCGCGACTTCGCATCTGCCGGGCTGGCCGGCGCCGGTGAGCCGGGCTCAATCCGCGGTGATCGCCAAATATGTGGTCATCGACATGTTCGCCAAGGCCTGCGCGGGCGCGTCGACCCGCGACGTGATCAAGAGCGCGGAGACGCAGATCAAGCAGATCTACCGGCAGGCGTGAACGACGGGCGCGGGCGTGGAAGCGGGCGGCGGGGGACAGCGGAAATCATGGCTCAGGCGGTTCGAGGCGACGCGCTCGCGCTCACGCGCGCCCCATTGCGGGCGACGCGGGCGGCGCGCGCCTAGGCAATGGCGGTCCGGTCCGCAGCGCTACCCGATCGCGCCGCGCCCCGCTCGCTGCTTCGCGGCGCGAGCGCCCTCGATCGTGAGGCGGTCTTCAGCTGGGTCCTGATGGCGCCGCCGCTGCTCTATCTGGCGGCGCTGGTCGGTTACCCCCTGGTCTATGGCGTCCTGCTGAGTCTGCAGGACCGGCCGGTCGGCCATGCCGGGGTCTTCGTCGGCCTGCGCAATTTCGTCGACGACGCGCAAGATCCCGTTTTCTGGCAGGTCGCGCGCAACACGATCGTCTACACGAGCGCCGCGACGATCCTGAAAATGCTCGGCGGACTCGGCCTCGCCCTGGTGATGAACCAGGATTTCCCGCTGAAAAATCTCGTGCGGGCGCTGATCCTGCTGCCGTTCATCGTGCCGACCGTCCTCAGCACGATCGCCTGGATGTGGATGCTCGACCCCTCCTTCAGCGTCGTCAACTGGCTGCTGGTCCATCTCGGCCTCGCCACGCGCGGTCCGTCGTGGCTCGGCAACGCCGATCTGGCGATGGCGTCGATCATCGTCATCAACACCTGGCGGGGACTGCCGTTCTACGCGATCACGCTTCTGGCCGGCCTGCAGACGATTCCCGGCGATCTCTACGAGGCGGCGACGATCGACGGCGCCGGCGCCGTAGCGCTGTTCCGCTTCGTGACCCTGCCGCTGCTGCGGCCGGTGCTGCTGATCGTGACGATTTTCTCGATCATCTTCACCTTCTCCGACTTCCAGCTCGTCTACGTCCTGACCGCCGGCGGCCCCGCCAACGCGACCCATCTGTTTGCGACCTATGCCTTCAGCATCGCCATGAACGGCGGCGAACTCGGCCGCGGCGCGTCGGTGGCGCTCGCCATGCTGCCGTTTCTCGGTCTGTTGATCATCGCGCTCACGCTCTACATGAGGAGAGCCTAGTCGTGGTCCGGCGCGGCCGCCTGCGGCGCATCGCCCAGCTCTGGCTGCCGCTGGCGTTCTTTCTCACCCTGACCCTGTTTCCCTTCTATTGGATGGCGGTGACCTCGCTGAAGCCGAACCAGGAACTCTACAACACCCATGCGATGCCGCTGATCGTCCACCATCCGACGCTGAGGCACTATGTCGACCTGCTGACCGAAACCAGCTTCCTGCAGTGGATGTGGAACACGACCGTGGTCGCGGTCGTCTCGACCGCGATCTCGCTGGTCCTCGGCGTCATGCTGGCCTATCCGCTCGCGCGCATGCGCTTTCCAGGCGCAGGGTTGATCGCGTTCGCCGTCGCCGCGACCTATCTCGTCCCGCAACCGCTGCTGTTCATACCGATGGCCGACATCATCAACCGCCTGGGCCTCGGCAACACCCTGACCTCGGTGATCCTCACCTATCCGACGATGCTCGTCCCGTTCTGCGCCTGGCTGCTGATGGGTTATTTCAAGAGCATCCCGCGCGAGCTCGAGGAGGCGGCGCGGATCGACGGGGCGAGCCGGTTGCAGACGATGATCAAGGTCGTGCTCCCGCTGTGCGCGCCCGGCTTCATTTCCGCCGGCATTTTCGCCTTCACGCTGGCCCAGAACGAGTTTCTCTACGCGCTCATCTTCCTCACCAGGACCGAAGTGCGCACCGTCCCGGTCGGCGCCATCGCCGAACTCGTTCGCGGCGACGTCTTCTACTGGGGCCAATTGATGGCCGCCGCCCTGCTGGGCTCGATTCCGGTGGCGATCGTCTATTCGTTCTTCGTCGAGCATTACGTCGCCGGGCTCACCGCCGGCTCGGTCAAGGCGTGAGCGGTCGAGCCGTGGCGCGGTCTGCGGGGAAGCGCAGCGTCGCCGCCGAAATCGATGCTCCGGCCGCCGTCGAGCGACGATCGACCGCCGGCGCCGGCGGGGCGGCGGCTGTTTCACGCCATAGGGTCATCATACAATTGCCGCTTGTCTCGGCGCCGCGATCGATGCTATTCTCGCAAGGGCGGTGGCGGAAGCACGCCCGATCGGAAAACAGGGGAGCGGAACATGGCCTGGACAACGCCGGTGATCGTCGAAGTTTGCGTCGGCATGGAGGTGACGAGCTACCTTTCCGCGGAGAATTGATGCGTTCGCGCTGCCGACATTGACGCGCGCGGTCGTGTCGTGCTCGTCGGTTGCGGTCGGAGCGGTTGGTTTTCCCGCAGGACACGCCGGCGATCGCCGGGCGGGTCGGCGAGCGTCGGGGGATTGCTCCTCGTCGGCGGCGCGGTCCGGGGTGGCGGGGCGCCCGTGGTGGCGCATTGCGTGGGGCCGACGGCCCCCGCGAGACCAGGGCGGCGGAGCGAGCCTTCGGGACGGTGGAAAGGGTGCGAGATGACGCGGCGCTGCATTCCGGCTCCCGCCATCGTCGCGCCGGCATGAGTCCCGGGAATGGCGCGTTTGACCGCGACGTCAAGCCACGTTTTCCGCGCGGCGTCAGGTTGCGCCTCGACGAGACGCGCGGCCAATGGACGTTGCTGGCGCCCGAGCGCGTCTTCAAGGCCGATGCAGTCGCCGCCGAGGTCCTCAAACGCTGCGACGGCGAAAGGACCCTCGGGGCGATCGTCGACGAATTGGCGGCCGCGTTTTCCGCCGATCGCGCCCGCGTCGAGGCCGATGTGCGCGATCTGCTCGGGCAGCTCGCGCAAAAGCGCCTGATCGATCTATGAGCGCCTCGCTTGAGGTCCCGGCGCCGATCGGGCTGCTCGCCGAACTGACGCATCGCTGCCCCCTCGGTTGTCCCTATTGTTCGAATCCGCTGGCGCTCGATCCGCGCGCCGACGAACTCGACACGCAAACCTGGAAGCGCGTCCTCGGCGAGGCCGCGGCGGCGGGCGTCCTCCACGCCCATCTGTCCGGCGGCGAGCCCCTGGCGCGGCGGGATCTCGGCGAGATCGTCGCCCATTGCGCCGCGATCGGGCTCTATACCAATCTGATCACCTCGGGGATCGGAATGACGCCGGCGGTCATGGCGCGCCTCAGCGACGCCGGCCTCGACCACGTGCAACTTTCGATCCAGGACGCCGAGCCGGTCTCCGCGGACAGGATCGCCGGCTATGCGGGCGCCTTCGCCAGGAAGATCGAGGTCGCCAGGCTGGTCGTCGACGCCGGCCTGCCGCTGACGATCAACGCGGTCATCCACCGCGCCAATGTCGCGCGCGCGGGCGCGATCGTGCAACTCGCGATCGCGCTGGGCGCGCGGCGGGTCGAAATCGCCCACGCGCAATATTACGGCTGGGGCATGGTCAATCGCGCCGCGCTGCTGCCCGCGCGCGCGGCGGCGGAAGCGGCGATCGAAGAGGTCGAGCGGCTGCGCCGGATCCACGAAGGCCAAATCGTGATCGACCATGTCATGCCCGACTATCACGCCCGCTACCCGAAGGCCTGCATGGGCGGCTGGGGGCGTCGCAGTCTGAACGTCACGCCGTCGGGAAAGGCGCTGCCGTGCCACGCCGCCGAGACCATCGCGGGCCTCGAGTTCTGGAATGTGCGCGACCATTCGATTGCCGAAATCTGGTTTGCCTCGCCCGGCTTCGCCGCCTTCCGCGGGACCGAATGGATGCGCGAGCCCTGTCGTTCGTGCGCGCGCAAGGAGGCCGATTTCGGCGGCTGCCGCTGCCAGGCGATGGCGCTCGCCGGCGATGCGCGCGAGGCCGATCCGATCTGTCACTTGTCGCCGCGCCACGACGCCGTCGCCAGGATCGCGCGCGACGAGACGGCCGGCGCCGGCGAGATCCCGTTCCGCTACCGGGGCTTCGCCCGGACGAGCGCGCGCGGTCCCGCCGACGCCGCATGATCGCGCGCGCGGTCGCGGGGCTGTCCGGGGACTGGACGCGAGGGATTGAAAGGGCTCGGGCGGCCGGCGCGGCTTTGGCCGATCCCGTCATGTCGGCGTCCGCCCCATCCCCTCTCGACGCCAGTTTTTCTCTTTTACAGAAATTTGCTTGACCCCGGAGATTGTCCGGGCTACTATCGCCATCAGGGTCGATCGACGGCCCGGGTCAGGTGAAAGCAAGGAGATTCACCGCCGGCTCGAAACGCCAACCGCCGCCCGGGCGTTAGAGCGCCCTGGAAACGCGGGCAGCGCGGGGTTGCAAAAGGCCTTCACTCGCTCGCAAGCCCTTGGAATCCCACTTGAAATCTAGAAATCAACAATTTCAAAAAAATCTCCAAACACTTCCAGAAACTTCCAAATGCTTCCAAATATTTCCAAAAATTTCCAAAAATTTCCGGGCCCGGGCGAGGCGGCGGGCCGGCGTTCGACATCGCCCCGCGGCGCGCCTCACGCGATTTCGACGTCGAGCAAGGCGGGACCGTCGGCGCGCAAGGCCTCGCCGAGCGCTTCGCGCAACCGGCCGGGATCGGCGACACGCGCCGCGGCGCAACCCATGCCGTTCGCCAGCGCGACGAAGTCGAGGCCGGGCAGCGCCGTGCCCGGCACGGCTTCGCCGTCGGCGAAGCCGAACAAGGGAGCGAACTCCTGCAGCGCGGCGTAGCGCCGGTTGTTGAGGATCACGAAGGCGATCGGCAGGCCCAGCTGCGCCGCGCTCCACAGGGCCTGGATCGAATACATCGCCGAGCCGTCGCCGATGAGGGCGATGACCCGCGTTCCCGGCTTGCCGAGCGCGATCCCGACCGCCGCCGGCATGCCGAAGCCGAGGCCGCCGCTGTCCATGGTGAAGAACCCGTCGCGGCGCGTGATCGGCAGATGGGCCTGCATCGCCGGGCGCGCGCTCGGCGCCTCTTCGACGATGACGGCGCCGGCATCGCGCAATTCGGCGAGCGTCTGAAAGAGGGTGGCGGCCGAGATGTTTTTGGTCGGTTCGACCCGCAAGGACTTGGACCTGGGGCGCGGCGCGGCGCGCCGCCCGGGCGGCGTCCGCGAAAGCAGATCGGCGACGCCGAGCCTGACGCCGCCGATCGCGACGACGCCCAGCGGCGTCCGCGCCGCGACATCGGGATCATCGGTCAGCTGGCAGAGCGCGGCGCCGGCCGGGATGTGCGGCCCGGCGCCCGCGACATGGTAGGTGAAGACCGGCGCCCCGATTGCGAAGATCACGTCGTGGCCGTCGAGCAGACCGACGATGCGTTCGCGAATCGGCGGCAGGAACCCGGCGAACAGCGGGTGATCTTCGGGGAAGCCGCAGCGCCCCGACATCGGCGCCGCCCACACGCGCGCGCTATGGCGCTCGGCCAGCTCAACCACGGCGTCCCAGGCCTGATCGCGATCGACCGACGCGCCCACGACGAAAGCGGGCCGCGCGCTCGCGTCGAGCGCGGCGCCGATTCGGTCGATCGTGCCGGGATCGGGCCGCACCGCCGCGCTGACGACGCGGTGCGCGACCATTTCGGCCGGCCGGTCCCAATCGTCGACCGGGATCGAGACGAAGGTCGGCCCGCGCGGCGGCGTCATCGCAATGGCGTAGGCGCGAGCGATCGCGAGCGGCACGTCGGCGGCGCGAGCGGGTTCGACGCTCCACTTGACGTAGGGCCTGGGCAATTCGGCTGCGTTGACCGAGTGCAAGAAGGGGTCGAAGGGCAGGATCGAGCGCGCCTGCTGGCCCGCCATGATGACCATCGGGGTCCGGTTCGCATAGGCGGTGAAGATATTGCCCATCGCATTCCCGACGCCCGCCGCCGAATGCAGGCTGACGAACGCGGCGCTGCGGGTCGCCTGCGCGTAGCCGTCCGCCATGCCTGCCACGGTCGCCTCCTGGAGGCCGAGCACATAGCGAAAATCGCTCGGAAAATTGCGGAACAGCGGGAGTTCGGTCGAACCGGGGTTGCCGAAGATGATCCTGCCGCCGACCCTGCGGATGAGATCGATGACGCAATCGCGCACGCAGTGGAGCGGCGCCTCGCCCGCATTGCCGACCATGGCAAACTCCTCTCGCGCGCGACGTCGCGCTTCACCCCGAGCGGCCGCTCCTCGCCGCTTCATGCCCGCCGACCGCCGGCCGGAACGCGCCGGGCGGAATCACCGCCGGCGTCACATAGGCGTGGTTCAGCGCGTCGAGCTGCGCCCACAGCACGTCGCACTTGAAGCGCACCGCCGCCACGCAGGCCTCCTGCTCGGCGCGCGACTGCGCGTTCGCCAGCACGTAGTTCAGCGCGAAATCGGCGTCGACGGGGGCCTGGGTCAGGCGCCGCCTGAAATAGGCCATCACGGCTTCGTCGATGAAATCGTAGTTCTCGAGCATGCCAGCGATCCGTTCGCGATGGATCGACGGGGCGAACAGTTCGGTCAGGGAAGAGGCGACCGCCACTGTCAGCGGCTGCTCGACCACGAATCGCACATAGGCCTCCACTGCGAATTTGGTCGCGGGAAGCGCGCCGCGGCGCGAGGTCACGTAGTCGCGCGCAAGGCCGAGCCCCTCGGTCAGCTTGAGCCAGCGCTCGATGCCGCCCGCTTCGTCGCCCAGTCCGTCGTGATCGTGGATCCGATGGATCCAGGCGCGGCGCAGCTCGCGGTCATGGACGCGGCTCATGAAAGCGGCGTCCTTGCGCGGCACGGCTTCCTGGTAGCAATAGCGATTGAGCGCCCATGCCTGCACCTGGCCCTTGTCGAGCTTGCCCCCGTGCAGGAGCCGATGGAACGGATGCTTGTCGTGGTAGCGCTCGGCGCCGACCGCGCGGATCGCCGCCTCGAATGCGACCCGGGTCAGCGCCGGCGCCAGCCCCTCCGTCTCCGCCGCGCCGGCGTTCACAACACGATCTCCATGCCGTCCTCCGCGATCTCCCATCCGGCCGCCGTCGCGGCCCGGCGCTCCCGGGAGGCCGGATCGAGCACCGGATTCGAATTGTTGATATGCACGAAAATCTTGCGCGCGACATCAAGGCGCGCGAATGCGGCGATCGAACCGTCCGGCCCGCTGATGCTGATGTGCCCCATGCGAGCGCCGGTCTTTCCCGTCAGGCCCTGCTCGATCATTTCATTGTCGCGCCAAAGCGTGCCGTCGAACAACACCAGCGCCGCGCCGCGCAGCCGCGCCGCGAGCGCCTCGTCGACACGCGCGCAACCGGGTATGTAGAAGAACGCCTTGCCCGACGATGTCTCGACGATCCGCAGGCCGAGCGTGTCCCCCGATCTCGAGCCGAGATCGGGCGCTTGCAGGTCCTCGAGATAGAGCGCGACCTTTCCGGCGGTTGGAATGGCCTCGATGGAAAGGCCGAGACCGGCGCCAGCGCCCAAGATCGCCATGGGCTCGCCCAAAGGCAAGGCGACGCGTGGGACCCACTCGGGCGCCAAAACCTCGAAAATGACGTTGGCGCGCAAGATGTCGAGCACCCGCTGCGCGGCATAGAGGCTGAACGGCTGCGCCTCGCGCAGATCGAGCAGCCCCGCGATGTGATCGACCTCGCCGCTGGTCAACGCCACCGCTCTGATCGGGCTCGCGCGGACGCTCCCGTTCGCGGCGGGCGCGAGCCGCGGCGTCGCGGCGATCTGATGGCGAAGGTCCGGAGAGGCGTCGAGCACGAGCCAGCGCTCGTCGTCGGCGCTGACCGCCAGCGAGGATTGCGTTCGCGCGACAAATCCCGGCGCCCCGCCGCGCACGGCGCGGCAATTGACACAATTGCAATTCCATTGCGGGAAGCCACCGCCGGCGCCCGATCCCAGGACTCTGATCCGCACTGTTCCCTCGGCCGCTGCGGGTCGAGCGTGAGCCCGCTCGCAGATCCTCCCAAAACGTTCGCTTCGTTGGCGGCATATTCGCAGCAGTGTCCGCCGCCGAGCAAGCGACAAATTCGATCGGGCGTTGCCCCCCGCAGCCGCGGCGTGGGCCCGCGGGGAACGCGAACAGCGGTAGCCCGGCTGCCGTCGCCAAAGGGCAGCGCGCGGTCGCGCGACCCGTCGGTCAATTCAGCACCGACGCCAAGGCGCGCCGGGTGAGAACCCGTGGCCGGCGCTGTCAGGCGCCATGCTGGATCGAGAATATGGGAGTTTTTTTGTAACTCCCAAGCCGCCTTGAGCCGCGAGCTTTTGGAAGCGGCAGCTCGGGTCTGCGAGGAGGGTTTGGAGAATATTCCAACCCTGCTTGCGGGCGGCGAAATGACGGAGCGAAGGCGGGCGAAGGTCTGGGCGCCGGCCATGGTGCGGAAGCCGCCGGATGTTTTCATCCTGACCTTCATCATCCGCGGGCCCTGCTCGGCCTGATCGTTGGCGAAGGGGACGGCGAAGTCATAGGCGAAGCGCAAACCCTCATCGAGGAAATCGCCGCCTGGGAGCACGACCGCAAAGCCAATCGCGCCAAGATACGATTTCGCTCAATTCGGAGCGGCGTCAGCTAACTTCGAAATGGTGACCGGTTGAATTCTTTCCCGGTCGCCCCGCGCGTGAGAGGTGAACGCGATTGGGTCCGCCAATGCGATCGGGATCAAACTGAAATAACTGTGAGCGGTTCATTACTTGAAAGCCGACTTGTCGCACTGGATATCAGAGGCTTGTGATACCGACCGAGCCTGGGGATTCCAGGCGGATTCTCCGAAGGCCTTTCACGCACGCTCCCTAGGTTTGGCGGAAGATTGATTTCTTTTTCTTTGACCTAGATCAAATTGGTCGGCTAGTCTGTCCGCAGGCAGAACGGCCGTTCGGCACACGAACAAGCCGACCGCGTCGCGAAAGCGGCGATCGGATCGCAGATCGAATCGTGGCGTGTCCGATTAGGAAGCCTGACGCCAACTGATTGCCAAGAATCGAGCGGACGCCAAGAGTTCGACGCGCGGGAGGGAGAATGGAGCATGCTGAACCTCGCAGCCGGGGCAGCTCGCTATGGCTCGCCCGAGGTCGCACGCAGCCACGTGCGCAATTTGGGGGCGGATCGATCGACCGGCGGGGTCGGCTGGGATTTGGTGCGGCCCAAGCCCTACGACTTGGTATTTCGCAACACAACGGACGTCATCTGCCTGCTGTTCGGCGCCATCGAGGCCAGAACCGCCTATGACGGCGCGCGCCCGGCGGCGATGCGTTTTGAGCCGCTCAGCATCGCGTTTCATCCCGAGGGCGGTGAGGTCGCGGTCAGCGCGAGCCAAGTCAGCGGCGGGTTCGTCGCCTTCACGTTCCCGCCGGGATTTCGCGAGAATTATTTCGGCGACGACGCGACCGTAACGGATGTTTCGCGCAGCCTCGACAACATCCTGTCGCCGACGATCGCCAATCTCGTCGCCTATGCGCGCACCGCGATGGTTACGGAGCGCGGTAGCGATGGGCTGCGCATCGAATCGCTCGCGTGCCTGGCCTTCGCCGAAGCGATGCAGGGCATCAGCGCGCTTCGCCAGCGCACGCACTGCAGGGTCCTGTCGGCGCGCGATTCCGCCCGCCTCGTCGCCTATATCGAAGAGAACCTCGGCGAGCCGCTCAGCATCGCCGATCTCGCCAAGGCCGTGGACCTGCCGATCGCCACGCTCCGGCGGCAGTTTCACGTCAGCACCGGATGTACGCTGCACCAGTTCATCATCGAGCGCCGACTGCAATATGCCTGTAAGCTCTTGATGAAGCCGGGCCTGACAATTCCCGAAATCGCTCTGGCCGCCGGGTTCTCGTCGCAGCAACACATGACGATGGCTTTCAGGAATCGGCTCGGCACGACGCCGAAGTCCTTTCAACGAGCAAACGGCGGCGCTTGAGTGGGTCGCCTCGCCGTCGCACGGGGGCAAATTCCCGCGCGCTTTTTATAATTGCCGTTTTTTGTAAGACCTTGACGGCAGCGTTGCGGTAGCAACGGACAATGGGCGCGGGATCGGCGTCGGCGGAGAGTTGGTCCCCCCTCAGATCCGCACGCGGCGGCGACAAGCCGCCTGTCAATTGGGAGGACGCGACGGCGAGCGCGCTCGCCGTCGCGCCGAACGTCCAAGGTGGAGCTATCCATGTCTGATTCGAACGCCGTCGCCAAACGCCGCTCCGCAGCGCCTGCGCGGCCAGGCGCTTTCGACGCTGAGGTCGACATCGTCGTCGTCGGCAGCGGCGCCGGCGGCCTGTCGGCCGCCTTGTTTGCGCGCTGGCTCGGCGATGATGTCATTGTGCTCGAGAAGGCCCCGGAGATCGGCGGCACAACGCGCAAGGCTGCCTTCTGGTACTGGGTGCCCAACAACGCGGCGATGCGCAAGCTGGGCCTGGCCGACCCGAAGACCGATTGCATCCGCTATATGGCGCGCCTATCGCGGCCGGAGACCTACGACCCCGATCTTCCGAAGTTCGGGATGGGCGCCTGGGACTATTCCATGTGCGAGGCGATCTACGACAATGCCTCGCCCGCCGCCGAACTGCTCGCCGAAAGAGGCGCGCTCGAATACCGCCATTGCCCCGACGTGCCCGACTATTGGTGCGAGCTTCCGGAGGACAAGGCGCCCAAGGGCCGCGTACTGTTGCCAAAGGGCGCTTGCGACACGATGTCGGACGGCGGCGAGGTGGCGGTGCGCACAATGTCGGAGGCAGCTCGGCGCGATGGCGTTGAAATCCGGACGGGAACGCGCGTGCAGCGGGTGGTCCGCAACGAACGCAACGAGGTCGTCGGCGTCGAAGCGGACAGCGCCGACGGCATGACTGTCGCGCTGCGCGCGCGCAAAGCCGTGATCTTCGCGACCGGCGGTTTCACGCATGATGTCGACATGCGCAAGAACTTCCTCAGCGCGCCGGTGCTCGGCGGTTGCGCCGCGGTCACCAACGAGGGGGATTTCGTCAACATCGGCGCAACGGTCGGCGCACAATTGCGCAACATGAACTACGCCTGGATGTGCCCGATCGTACTGGAGAAGGCGCTCAATCGCGACCCTTCGCTGATCGGCACGTTTTCCCCATCCGGCGACTCGATGATCTACGTCGACAAGCACGGCCAGCGCGTCACCAACGAAAAGCTCGCCTACAATGAATCCGCTCAGGCCTTTTTCGAATGGAATCCTGCGCTCGGCGAATATTCGAACCTCGTCCTCGTCGCGGTCTGGGACCAGCGCAGCCAGGACAATTCCGCGAGCAGCGAATATGGCCGCTTCATCGTTCCTCCTGGCGAGAAGGACGACCATGTCATCAAGGCGGCGACGATCGAGGAGCTGACGCGCCGGGTCGCCGAGCGGCTTGCGAAATATTCGCACCAGATCGGCAATCTGAAGCTCGCGCCCGATTTCGCCGCCAATCTCGTGAGATCGGTCAAGCGGTTCAACGAGTTCGCGCGCGCCGGCAAGGATCTCGATTTCCATCGCGGCGAGCGGCCGGTGGAGCTCCTGTTCAACGGCCCCGCCGCGGCGAGCCCCACCGCGCCCAATCCCACGATGTACCCGATCGCTGAGACTGGGCCCTTCTACGCCGCGCTGATGACAGGCGGCAATCTCGACACCAAGGGCGGCCCCAAGACGGCGCCGGATGGCAAGGTGCTCGACGTTGGCGATCAACCGATCGCCGGCCTCTACGGCGTCGGCAATTGCGTCGCCTCCGCTTCCGCGCGCGCCTATTGGGCCGGCGGCGCCACGCTCGGACCTATCCTCGCCTTTTCCTATCTCGCCGCCAAGGCCGCGCACGCCGAACCGGTGAAGGAAGCGGCGCCGGCGCGAGCGGCCGCGGAGTAGCCTCAAGAGGCGCGCGGTCGCGTCGAAGCGTAAAATGATTCTCAACGGGAGGAGCCATCCATGGCGTTGACCAAGCAGACGATGACCAATGAGCAGCGTAAATCTGTCGCCGTCGAATACCTCAAGGCTTTCGACAATGGCGGCGTGACCTCGGAAGGCGGCAGCATTCTCGATCTCTTCGCCAGCGACGCGCAGGTCTATTTCCCCAAATGGGGCGTCGCCCGCGGCACGGATCAGATCGGCAAGCTGTTCGGCGACGTGGGCGCTACGCTCAAGTCGATCGTCCATCACTATTCGAATTTCAATTGGATCTTCTCGGGCGAGGATCTCGTCGTCGCCGAGGGCACCAGCCATGGCGAGCACCGGGACGGCTCATGGCGCGCCGACCTACCCGAGCATCTCGCGGGCCGCTGGTGCGACGTGTTCGAAATCCGCGACTGGAAGATCCAGCGCTGTTTCATCTATCTTGACCCCGACTACGCTGGAAGGGACATCGAGCGCTACCCGTGGCTGAACAAGAAATAGACGGGGGACAACCTTTGCCTCGCGTCAAGAATACAATGCAGGGAGGAAAATCAATGACAAGAAATGTTGGGATTGGCCGGCTGTGGGTGGTTCCCGCCGCGGCGGCCGCGCTGTTCGCCTTCGCCGCCGCTCCCACCCAGGCGCGCGACGTCAATCAGCTCATGATGAAGTCGGTCGGGACCACCGAGAACGTTTCGCCGGTTATCATCGAGGCGATCAGGCGCGCCGCGATCGACCTCACGCCGGAACAGCGCGCACTGGCGCTCAAATGCTGGAAGGACAACGTCTGCGAGACCGGCCACGGCACGCTCACCGTCGCCTATGCCGACGGTTTCGGCGAGAACGTCTGGCGCAAAGTGACCAAGATGGAGTTCATCCTGCAGGCGCTTACCTATCCCGACATCAAGAAGATCGTCTACGCCTCCGCCGGCGGCGACGCCACCAAGGCGGTCTCGGACCTGCGGGCGTTCGTCGCCCAAAAGGTCGACGTCATCGTGATTTTCGCCGACGCGGGCGCAGCATTGCTGCCGACGGTCAAGGAGGCCACCGAGGCCGGCATTCTGGTGACGCTGCATAACGGCACCGACGTTGGTGGCAAGGGCGGCAAGGACTATGTGACGGCGATCGCCGAAAACGTCTGCAACCTCGGCAACGATTTCATCAAGGCCGTCGCGGACAATTCGAAAAAGGATCCGACGACGGTCGTCGAACTCGGCGGCACGCCGGGCAATCCATTGAGCGCGACATGGCAGAAATGCGCGGACGAGGAGCTTGGCAAGCACCGGAACCTGAAGCTTCTCGGCAAGGCCGACACCAACTGGACCCAGGAGGGCTCGTTCCAGGCGATGACGGGCTTCCTCTCGCAGAACGGCGCCGTCGATTCCGTCGTCTACGAATATGCCGACGGCTTCCGCGGGGGCTTGCGCGCCTGGCAGGCGGTCAACAAGAGCCCCGACGTGATCGTCGCGCTCCGCACCGACGAGCAGGGCCTGTTCTGCGACTGGGAGAAGGTCAACGATCCGAACTTCAAGATCTTCTATTCCAACGGTCAGAACGACCAGTCGCGCTTCGCGCTGACGGCCGCGATGATGAAGAAGGCCGGCCAGGACGTGCCGACCAACATCGACGTGCCGTTCAAGCTGAAGCCGGTCGTCAAGGGTATGTGCAACCCTGCTTTGCCCGAGGACGCCTCCGTCTCGACGCTGGTCGACGACGAAACGATGAAGGCGATGTTCGCCAAATAGGTCAAGGACAGACTCCAGGCGAGTGGGCGCGAATCCGGTTTCGCGCCCGCTGCGGCCCGAGGCAATCAGGCGGGCGACGCCATGCGCCTCTGGCCCGCGCCGCAGCGGAACCATGCTATCCACCTTGGGATTTGGCGCAATGGCGACCGCATCGCTCGAACTCACCAACGTTTCCAAGCGCTATCCCGGCGTTCAGGCGCTCAATCGCGTCAGCTTCGAATGCCGGCCGGGCGAAATCCACGCCGTCCTAGGCGAGAACGGCTCCGGCAAGAGCACGTTGCTCGGCATCGCGAGCGGGGCGACGCTTGCTGACGAGGGCGAGATCGTGATCATGGGCGAGGCGCTGACCAGCGCCGATCCGCTGGTCGCGCGCCGGCTCGGTCTAGCGACCGTCTATCAAGACGATTCCTTGGTTCGTGAGCTCACCGTCGCCGAAAATCTGATTCTCGGCGCTGTCGACGGCTCGGTTTCGCTCAACGGCAAGCGCGCGTGGGCGGCCGCGCGGCTCGCCGCCTACGATGTCGAAATCTCCCCCGACGCTTTCGTCGGGAGCCTGAATCCGACCCAGCGCCAGTTCCTGGAGATCGTGAAGGCTTTGGCCGCCAATCCGTCGGTACTGCTGCTCGACGAGCCGACCTCGACGCTCGACTTTTCCGGGGTCGAGAAACTGAGCAGCATCGTCGAACAGATAGCGGCCGCTGGAGCCGCGGTCGTCTACGTCAGCCACCGGCTCCCTGAAATTCTCGCGCTCGCCGACCGCATGACGATCTTGCGTGACGGCGAAGGGCAGGGCACGTACGAGGTCAACAGCGATCTCTCGGAGAACGATCTGATTGCCCTGATGACAGGCCGCGCGATCGAATCGGGTCATCCAACCCGGCGCCGGGTCCTGGACGATGACGTCGTCTTGTCGGCGGAGAGGCTCAGCGGCCCACGCTTTCGCAACGTCGCTCTGCAGGTCCATCGCGGCGAAATTCTCGGCTTGGCAGGCGCGGAAGGCAACGGCCAGCGCGAGGCGTTGCGGGCGCTCGGCGGCCTCGTCGAATCCAGCGGCGCGATGATCAGCAGCGGCAGGGTAGTCGCGAGCGGCGGCCCTCGGGAGGCGCTCGCCGCCGGCATCCTTTCGCTGAGCGCGGACCGGGTGAACGAATCCATTTTCCCCACGCTCGGTCTGCGCGAGAACATGACCGTTCAGGCGCTGCCTGATTTCGTCGTTGGCGGATTGATCTCGGCGCCGGCCGAGCGCGCGCGGACGCGCGCGCTGATCGACGAACTCAACATCGTCACCGCGACCCTGGACCAGCCGATTGCGAGCCTGTCGGGCGGCAATCAGCAGAAAGCCGTTCTCGCGCGCAGCTTTCTCCATGACGCCAAGGTTGTGCTGATCGACGAACCGACCCAGGGCGTGGATGCCAATGCGCGCTTCGACATCTATCGCGCGATACGCACCAAGGCCGATGAGGGCGTCGCCTGCGTCATCAATTCCTCCGACGCGATGGAGCTCGCGGGCCTTT
Organism: Roseiarcus sp.; assembly: GCA_050013915.1. Lineage (GTDB taxonomy): Bacteria > Pseudomonadota > Alphaproteobacteria > Rhizobiales > Beijerinckiaceae > Roseiarcus. The sequence continues at coordinate 13,322 of JBEKEI010000040.1, read as the reverse complement.
GCGATCGCGTGCTCGTCTTTTCGCGCGGGCGCGTGATCCGCGAATTGAAGGGCGACGAAATCACCGAGGAGGCGATCGTCTCCTCATTCCTACGCTCGAGGCAAGTCGCAGCGGGCGCCAAGAGCGCTATCGGCGGGGGTCGGTCAATTGGGGTCTCGCTCGAAGCTATTGTCAGGATCGTCGCCGGCGCGAGCGCCAAATGGTGGCTTCCCCTCGTGTTGCTGAGCCTGCTGACGCTCGCCGTGGGCGCCTATGCGTCCGCGCAGACCGACGTCTTTCTGACCGGGCTCAACATCCGGCACATCCTGTTCGCCACGGCGCCGCTCGCTCTGGTCACCATGGCGCAGTTCAACGTCCTGATGGTGCGCGGATTCGATATTTCGGTCGGTTCTGTGATGAGCCTGACCGTCGTCGTCGCGTCCTTTTTGATTGCGGGCGAAATCAACCTCGGCCTCATGGCGCTCGGCTCGGCGCTCTGTCTTCTCGTCGGCGCGATCGTCGGCGCCGCCAATGGCGTCCTGGTCCGCTACGTCGGCATCAATCCGGTGATCACCACGATCGCAACGCTGAGCGTCGTCCAAGGCGTCGCGCTTTACCTCAGGCCCTCGCCGCTCGGCGCGATCAATGACGACTTCCTCGACATCCTGAAGACCCGCGTCGGTTTTGCGCCGGTCTCCTTCTTCGTCATTCTCGTCGCCGCGATTGCCGGCGACGTCTGGCTCTACCGCACGCGCAGCGGCCTCAAACTGCGCGCCGTCGGCTTTCGCGAGGAAGCGGCGAAGCGCAACGGCGTCCACATCAACGTCGTCCATCTGCGCGCCTATCTTCTGTCCGGCCTCATCGCCGCCGTCGCAGGCCTGTTCCTCGCGTCGGAAGTCGGCGTCGGCCATCCCGTCGTCGGTTCGGGCTATACACTGACCAGCATCGCCGCGGCGGTGCTCGGCGGCGCCTCTCTGGCGGGCGGTCGCGGCTCATTCGTCGGCGCCATGCTCGGCGCCCTCTTCTTCACCCTCACCATCAACATCATTACGCTGCTCGGGCTCACCACCGGCGCCGGCATCATTACGAGCGGAGCCTTGACGTTGTTCGCCATACTTCTCTACTCAGGATGGCAGCCGACTCGGGCCCTTCTTGTCAACCTTCGGCGCGCGGTTCAGCGGTCGGCGAAGCCTTTGAGCAGCCCATGACCGCACCGATCGCCGAATCCCGTGACGCGCCGGCACTCGCAAGCGGTTCGTCAGTCGCCAAGTCCGCGCCGCCGCTGATCCAGGCCGGCTCGCCGCTGCGGATGCGTTTCATGGCGATCTGGATCGGCATGCTCGCGCTGCTGGTTCTTTGCGCCCTCGTCGTCCCGCGCAGCCTACTTCCGTCTACGTTCCTCGCCATCATCCCGCTCGCGGCGTTTCTCGGCATCACGGCGATCGGTGAGGCGCTGGTGCTGATGGCGCGCGGCATCGATCTGTCGATTCCGGCGATCATCACCTTGTCGAGCACAATCATTCTCGGCTTCTCGCGCGGGCGCGAAGAATATGCCGTGGCGGCGACCGTGGGCGCCTTGTTCTTTGCGACCGCCATCGGCGTTGTCAACGGCGTTCTGGTCGCGGTGTTCAAGCTCAATGCGCTGATAGTCACCCTCGCCATTGGCGCAATCACTTCGGGCGCCACGCTGTGGTACCGCGAATCGTTGCCGGCTGAGGCGCGCGTGCCGCCGGGCATGGCCGAACTTGGGGATGCGCGGCTTCTCGGGCTCAACGTATCGGTCTGGGTCGGCGCGGTGCTGGTCGTCATGCTGAGCGTCGGGTTGCGCAAGACGACGGTCGGCCGGCGCTTTTCGGCGGTGGGCGCCAATCCGCGCGCCGCCTGGGTGGCTGGAATCAACGTGACGATCTACGAATTTGCGGCCTATGTCGTCGCAGGACTGCTTTATGGCGTTGTCGGCATCCTGCTTTCAGCCTTCATCCGCAACCCGACGCTCAAGGTCGGCGATCCCTATCTGCTGGCGCCGATCGCGGCGGCCGTGCTCGGCGGGACAGCGATATCCGGGGGCATCGGCAGCATGACGGCCGTCGCCGGCGCCGCGCTGTTCCTCACCCAGCTCGGTCAGATGCTGAAGATGCTCGGACTGTCCTCGGCGTTCCAGTTCATCATCCAGGGCGCAGCCATCGGTTTCGGTATGGCGGTGGCGGGAGTTGACCTTCAGCGTCCCGCCGAACTGTTCTTACGCGCACGAGGGCGCACAGCGGACCTTCCCGGCAGCGCGGAGGACGCCGCACGCGGTCGCGAGGACAAAGCCAATCGACTTGCTCACGCTCCTGCTGATCCGCCGCGATCCGGAGCCGATCGATCCCGAGCATTCGATCGAGACGCCAGAGGCCCTTGATCTCGTCGTTCGCGGCTTCGACCGAGTTGTCGCGGCGTATGGAGCAACAATTCCGCCTAGGAGCAAACCGACCGTGCCTCTGTCGCTTCGTCCGACGCTCCTCGCTGGGTCGCGATCGTTGAGCGTCCAGGCCCCAAAATCATCGCCGAACTTCCTGGCCGGACGATCGGCGCCCACCACGCTGACTTCGGCGCCATTGCCGCCAACATTCTCGGCGCAAACCAAGCGGATTTCTGGGTCTCAATTCTGCAGCCAAATTGAGGCTCGCGCATCAATGAATCTCATCTCAACCGCAGCGATCCCAGCGTCACCGCGACCTGTGATACGGACCCGCGAATCCCGAGCGCCAGCGCGACGCGCAGTTCGCCGACGCGGCTCAGAAGGGACATTGGGTCGCCGCGGCGCACATTACCTTCCCCGGCCTCGGCCATGTCGGCGTCACGGACAGTCATTTCGTCTGGATCCCAGGCCAGTACACGACGGAGCTCCCCGCCGCCGCTCCATGATTTTCAACGGTCGGGAATGGATTCCATGCGCTCGCCCCCCAATCGTGCGGCACGCTTGGCGCGGCCCAATAGCCGCTGCGCGACGACGTGAACGTGAACCGGCGGGGGATCATGGCGCCGATCGGCCAGGGGTCACACCGCTAGGCATTGATCTGCATGCCTCCGGTTTCACTAGAAGGGGTCAAAGTTCGACTCCGATCCACAACTTTGACGGACGCGGCGCCGTCCCTCTGTTCTCCGCAACCTAGTCTTGCGCCACGCCGTCGATCGGGTCGACGCCGATGCGAAGCCCAGCCACCGCCGCCGCGAGATCGCTGTGCACGAACGGCTTCGTCAGGCGCGGCAGCGCGGGATCGAGCCCCTCGACCTCCGCGAAACGCCTGGTGGCGAGACGAGCTGTAGGGAGGGCTCTCCTCCAGCATGTGCATCGATCTTGGCAGCAACGGGTTACGCTGGAAGGCTTCGTTTGATCGATATCGAGGGGGACCGGGCGAATGACTTTCAAGGTTCATGTCGGTCCCGCGCAGATCGCCATCCATCAGGGGCAGTCGGTGCTGGTGACCGAGCCCGACGGGCAGGTGAACTGGCCCAGCGACCGCGGGCTGTATTTTCGTGACACCAGGCTGATCAGCGCCTGGGCGATCTATGCCAACGGCGAGCCGTGGGACCTGCTGAACGGCGGCGCGATCGCCCCTCATGCGGCGCGCATCTTCCAGACCAATCGCGCCTTTGCGACCGAGAACGGTCCGATCGCCGCTCGCACGCTGGGCCTGGTGATCGGCCGCCATATCGACGGCGGACTGCATGAGGACATCGACATCACCAACAACAGCCAGCATCCGGTGCGTTTCAATCTGGAGATCGCGATCCGCGCCGATTTCGCCGACATTTTCGAGGTGAAGAGCGACCACATCGTGCGGCGCGGCCGCATCACCACATCTTGGTCGGACAAGCGGCAAATGTTGCGGATTACCTATCGCAACAAGGATTTCTGCCGCGAGGTGATCGTCCGCACAAGCAAGGGGGACGGCGAACCGGCGGTGAACGCCAACGGGCGGCTGAGCTTCGATATTGTGCTGAAAGCCGGACAGGCCTGGCGGCGCTGCCTGATCTACGATCTGGTGGATGGTGCGAAGCGCTTCCTGGCGCCGCCGGAGTGCACGCATTCGAGCGCGAGTTCGGATCATGCCGACAAGATGGACGAGTGGCGGCGCTCGGTGCTGAAGATCGACACCAGCAACGAGGAATTCTATCGCTGCTACGATCAGGGCATACAGGATATGGCCGCCCTACGGTTGCCCCTGGAAGGCATGGATCAAATGGTGTTCGTGCCCGCCGCGGGGCTGCCATGGTTCGTGGCGCTGTTTGGTCGCGACACGCTGATCGTCTCGTTGCAGACGATGATCGTCTATCCGGAATTCGCCGCCGGCGCCCTGGAGGTGTTGGGACGATATCAGGCGACGGAGCGCGACGACTACCGCGACGCCGAGCCGGGCAAGATCCTGCATGAACTGCGCTACGGAGAACTCGCGCATTTCAAGTTGATCCCGCACACGCCGTATTTTGGCACTGCCGACGCGACCCCGCTATATCTGGTCGCGCTGCACGCGGCGTGGCGGGCCACCGGAGACCATTCTCTGATCGAGCGGCATTTGCCGAACGCCGAGGCATGCCTAGCATGGATCGACAAATACGGCGATCGCGATGGCGACGGATTCCAGGAATACCAGACGCGCTCGACGGCCGGCTATGAGAATATGGCATGGAAGGATTCTGGAGACGCCGTGATGTATCCCGACGGAACGCTCGTGCGCGGACCGAAGGCGCTGTGCGAATTGCAGGGCTATGTCTACGACGCGTGGTTGCGGATGGCGGAGATCTACGATGGGGTCGGCAACAAGCGTCGCGCCAACGCGCTGCGCAAGAAGGCCGCGGCGCTGTTCAAGAAGTTCAACGAGGATTTCTGGGACGAAGGGACCGGCTTCTATGTCTTCGCGCTGGACGGCGAGAAGAAGAAGGTGCTGTCGGTGGCCTCCAATGTCGGGCATTGCCTATGGTCGGGCATCGTCGCACCGGAACGCGCCGGGCGCGTGGTAGCGCGGCTGATGGGCAAGGACATGTGGAGTGGTTGGGGCATTCGCACGCTGTCGGCGGATCATCCCGCGTTCAACCCGTACAACTATCAGACCGGAGCGGTGTGGCCTCATGACAATTCTCTGATCGCAATGGGCATGCGACGCTATGGATTTGTGGCGGAGGCGGCCGCGGTGGCCCGCGACATCAGCGGCGCCGCAAGCCATTTCCTGCTGAACCAGTTGCCCGAGTTGTATGGCGGGTTGCAGCGGGATCGCACGAGTTTCCCGGTTCAGTATCTGGGCGCCAACGTGCCGCAGGCCTGGGCGGCTGGGACGCCGTTCCTCCTGCTGCAGGCTATGCTGGGACTGCAGCAGGATGCGCCGCGCGGCAAGCTCTATGTCGATCCCGCGCTGCCGGACTGGCTGCCGGACGTGATGCTGACCGATCTACGGCTAGGGCGGCTGTGTTTCGATATCCGGTTCTGGCGCGACGGCAAGGACACGCTGTTCGAGGTTCTGAGGGGTAGGCGCGACGTGGTCGAGCGGAAGAGCATCGCGCGTTCGGCAAGCCTGGTGAAACGGTGACGTGCAGTATTCACCTCGCGTCTCTGCTGAAATTGGCCGTCGGTCAGGGGCCATTGTGGCGCATCGCTTGGGATGAGCGCCGCCCATCCCAATTGTCGCCGGGCAGCGCCTTTGCCGTCCGGTCGACGCGGGATCCCTCGCTCCATTCTGTCGCGTCGATCGCCGGTCCTTCAGGCCGACTCGATAATCCTGATCGCCTCGCCGACTGGAAGAGCCGTGCGCATTCGCTGCGGTTGAAGGCGGCGCATACCTCCGCGTCGACTTCCGCTCGGCGGCCGTTGCATCCGATCCCCCGATCCCGGCCGATGCGCAGAGTCTCGAAGGCGGATGCGATGCCGGCGAGGCGCCTTTGGCGACCATCGGCCGGGGGGGCCGCTGCATGGATTGTTCAGAACGTCAGCTTGGTGCGCCAGTCGATCAAAACGCATCTCACAGCATTCGACGGATGCCCTTCGACATTTCCCCAATGCGGGAGCGCGAGACCGGCTTGCTGCCATCAAGCGGGGTCGACCGACGGCGCCGCACACGGTCGGTCGATCCTCGAATTATAAGGCGCGCCGCAAGTTGAGTCATCATCGGAACCGGGTTTCCCGCGATCGCGCTGACCAGACGATCGGCCGCGAGTCGACTGATTTCCGCCGCCGGAACATTCACTGTGGTCAGGGGCGGATCGACCTCCGCGGCGATCTCGACATCGTCGAAACCAACGACCGACAAATCCGTGGGAACACGAATTCCTAGATTGCGTGCTTCAGCAAGGGCTCCAACGGCCAGGGCGTCGGTCGTGCATAGAATCGCTGTGAGGCGCGGGTTGGCCGATAGCAGGGTCACGAATGCGCGCCGTCCGTTGGCGATCGTGGGCAGCGTCACCTCGACGATGCTATTCGGCGCGACATGAATCCCGTGATCGCTCAAGGCCGACAGCATGCCTTCCAGGCGAGCCTGCGATCGGTCATTGGGCAGGGCGGTGTTGGCGACGATCGCAAATCGCCGGTGACCCAACCCTAGAAGGTACTCGGTTGTTTCTCGGGTCGCTCGGCTATTGTCGATGCCGATTGCGGGAATGCCGTGACGGGAGGCGCAGACATAGGTGGTGACGAGCGGAACGCCGCGGCGCTTTATCAAGGGCAGGACCTCAGGGGCAAATAAGTCGCCCACCAACACCATGCCATCGACGCCCTGCTCCAAGAACGCCCCGACCTGCCGCAACTCTCTTTCCGGGTCGTATTGGGAATTCGACAAAAGGAGCGTGTAGCCTCGTTCGCCCAGTCTCTCCTGCAGCGCTTCGACGCCATGGGCGAAGACGGCGTTGCCGAGCGTCGGAACGATGGCGCCGATGATGCGGCTCTTGCCGGAACTCAGCGCCTTGGCCATCCGGTCCGGCGAGTAGGCGAGCGTCATCACCGCCTCTTGCACGCGTTCGCGTATTGCCGGGCGCACGATTTCGGGCTGGTTGAGAGCGCGGGACGCCGTCGCCAGCGAAACACCCGCCAACCGCGCCACGTCGACGAGCCTGGGCCGGATAGAGCCAGCACGCGACGCCATTCGAGTTGTTGTCATGTTGTCAGGCGGCGCGCGCCGTCATGCCCGGATTTCTGTCGACGATCATCTCCGACCCCTTCTCGGCGATCATGATCGTCGCGGCGTTTGTATTGGCGCTGATCATTGTCGGCATGATCGAGGCGTCCACGACGCGCAACCCATCGAGCCCATGCACCTTAAGATGGGCATCGACGACCGCCATCGAATCCTGTCCCATCTTGCACGTGCCCACCGGATGATATTGAGTATGGCAATTGCGGCGGAGATACTCATCGATTTGCGCATCGGTCTTTACGTCCGCGCCAGGGGAGAGTTCAGGGCCACGATAGGGATCGAAAGCGCGCTGGGCCAGCACTTCTCGGCCGATCTTGACGCCTTCGCGCAAGACGCGGATGTCCTCAACCTCTGCGAGATAATTCGGATCGATGTCGGGCGCCTTCGTTGGATCGGAGGAATTGATGAGCACGCTCCCGACGCTTTCCGGCCGCTGGACGTTGACCAGCGGTTGATAACCATGAGACTTGTGCAATTCCAATCCATTTTCGCCGTACATGATCATAATGAAGTGGTATTGAAGGTCAGGCGCGACGATTTCAGGGCGCGATTTGACGAAGGCGACGGCTTCGATCCCGGGGTGAGCGATTGGTCCATCCCGCGTGAGGATATAGCGTACCAGCGATTTGGCGATCTTGGTAGGACGCAATTCGTTCAACAGCGAAATTGGTTGAACGCACGTCTGCTGGATTTCCACGGCGACATGATCCGACAGATTGTGTCCGACGCCTTTCAGTTCGTGGACGGTCTTGAGGCCCAGCGCACGGAGATGGTCGCCGTCGCCGATTCCGGATAGCTGCAACAGTTGAGGCGAATTGATCGCGCCCCCCGCAAGAATCACTTCCCGGTCCGCGCGCAGCGTCTCCTTGCGACCTTTGCGCAAATATTCGACGCCAACGGCGCGGCCGCCTTCCATCAAGATGCGCGAGGCGAGAGCACGCGTAATGACCTCGAGATTGGGCCTCGACAAGGCCGGCCGCAGATAGCAATAGGCGGTGCTGTATCGCCGGCCTTCGCTGATGGTGCTGTCGAGGGGGCCGAAACCCTCCTGGTTGGCGCCGTTGACGTCGGAGGTGCGCTGATAGCCCGCCTGTACGCCCGCCTCCAGCCAGGCGAGCGCCAAGGGATGAAAGTCCTTGACGCGTGAGGTGCGCAGAGGCCCACCGCCGCCGTGATATTCGTCCTCCCCGTATTCCCAGTTTTCGGCGCGCTTGAAGTACGGCAGAACCTCCGCATACGACCATCCGCGATTGCCCAGCTGCGCCCAGCGGTCGTAGTCCGAGGCGTGGCCGCGAATATAGACCATCCCGTTGATCGAACTCGATCCGCCAAGCACTTTGCCGCGCGGCCAGTGAAACGTGCGGTCGTAGCAATGCCTCTGGGGCAATGTCCGGTATCCCCAGTCGACGGCTCCTGAAATCATCAGTTGGCGATAACCTGCCGGCATATGGATGAAGGGGCTGGAATCACGGCCGCCCGCCTCGAGCAGCACGACCTGAACGCCGGAGTCGGCGCTCAGGCGGTTGGCGAGGACGCATCCAGCCGAGCCAGCTCCGACGATGATGTAATCGGCCATGTTCCCCCCTTTGCCTTTTTTCGCGGTCACGCCACCAGATCGAGGGCGCCCTCTCGGGAAAGCCCCGCCGATCGGATCGCGCCGCCAAGCAGCGCGATCTCGGCAGGCGGCAGTTTCATCAAAGGAGGACGCACGACTGCGCGCGGCAGACGCCCAAGCAGCACCAGACATTCCTTCATGCGATTGTGCATATCGACGAAGGGCGGCCCATAGAAGGCGCTCGTCATCGGATGAATGCGTTCGTTCACCGCCCTGGCCGTCGCCAGATCGCTGGATTGGATCGCCCGCCAGAGAGCGACCTGGAGATCGGCGATCACGCTGCCGGCTCCCGAAAGCAATCCGTTGCAGCCGAGGACGAGCGATCCCAACAGCCAGGCGCTATGCGTCGTCAGCACGTTTACCGGGCGCGGCAGCGATTGCAGAATCCGAATTTGAGTTTCGTGCTGCACCGGGTCGCCGCACCAGTCCTTGATCGCGCGGATCGAGGGAACCGCATCGACAAGCCGCAGCAGCGTCTCCAAGGGATATTGCACGCCGCTCCTCTCGGGATATTGAAACAGGATGAGCGGCAGGTCGGTCGCGTCGGCGATCGCCGAAACATGCGCCTGGGCCATTTCGGGGCGCAGGTAGCCGCCCATGCCTATCGAGTTGGGCGGGAAGACGAGCAGGGCGGAAGCGCCGCCCTGATCGGCCATGCGGGCGATGCGCGCCGCCTCGAAGCTGCCGTCGGCGTAAACGCCCGAAATGATCGGCAAGCGATCGCCGATCTCGTCGGCCGCGGCTTCGAGGATTTGACGCTGCTCATCGAAACTGCAGGCGTGCACTTCGGAGGCGTGGCCATTGACGGTGATCGCCGACACGCCGCCAACCGCCGCAACGTCGCGCAAATGATCCTTCGTGGCGCGGTAGTCGATCGAATAGTCGTCGTGCAGCGCAAGCAGGGTCGCCGGTATCACGCCTTTGGGCATATAGGTCTTGAACTTGGGCATGGACCTTCCTTTCCACAAAAGCGCGATCTGTCAGGACAGCCAGAGGCCGCCGGTCACATTGACGGTATGGCCGGTCATGTAAGCGGCGGCGTCGGACGCGAGGAATACGGCGATGCCCGCAACGTCCTCGGGCTCGCCCAGCCTGCCGAGGGGAATGCCGGCGATGCGCGCTTCGGCGGTCGGCAACCCCAGCGCATGCGCGTCGGCTTCGCCGCGTTCGCGCATGCCGGTATGCGCGATGATGCCCGGGCAGATCGCGTTGACCGTGATGCGGTCGCGCGCGAGTTCGAGCGCCATCGTCTCCGTCAGCGAGATGATCGCCGCCTTGGAGGCGCAATAGGCGCCGTAATAGGCCTTGCCGCTCTTGCCGAGCCAGGACGAAATGTTGACGATCCGGCCCGCCCCGCTCGACCGCAGATGCGGGATCGCCGCCCTGCTGGTGTGGAAGAGCCCGTCGACGTTCACGCCAAACGTCTGCCGCCAATCGTCCACGCTGAGCCTTTCCAATGTTCCAAGCCTCATGATTCCGGCGCAATTGACGAGGACGTCGAGGCCGCCGAGCTCGCGCGCAAGCGCGTCCACCGCAAGCCGCACAGCGTCGGGCTCCGCGACATCAGCCGTCGCGGCGGAGCCGCGGCGACCTGCGGTCGCAATATCCGCGGCGACTTTCTGCAGCGAATCGACCGTGAGGCCGATGAGCCCGACGTCGCAACCCGCCGCCGCCAGGCCGAGTGCGATTGCACGCCCGATCCCGGCGCCGCCGCCCGTGACGATCGCCGTCTTGCCCGCCATGGCGGTCATTGGGGGCGCCCTGTCGCGGCGGGCGGCAAAGGCGCGCCCGCATTCTCGATCTCGTTCGAAACCCACTTTATGAGGTGCTCCGCGACCGCGACGATCAGGCCAGACTGATTGTGCACTTCGACCTGCGCGCGGGTCCGACGGCGCCCCTCGTCGATTGCCCGGATCGTGTAAGTGACGCTGATCGTATCGCCGAGGAAGACCGGATTGAGGAAGCGAACGCGATCATAGCCGAGCGCGACCGGCGTCGAGTCGATTCCCTTCGACAAGCTGCGCTCGATCATCCGCGTCGAAGCCGTCGACATATATCCGACGAGGAGCGCTCCGTGGGCGATCCGACGGCCGTATTTCGACTTCTTCATGAACTCGTCGTCGACGTGATTGCCGGAAAAGTCCCCGGTCACGCCGGCGAACAGGTAGACGTCGGTTTCCCCGACGGTCTTCGAAAACCGCACCGTGTCGCCGATCTCGACGTGCATCGACGTCATGGGCCGGATCCTCATCGCTGCAATGCGGCGTCAGACGAGCGTCGGCTCGGGCGCGACCTCATCGCGCCGTTCTCCCGACACCACGCCGTTCTCGAAGAGCGCGCCAATGGCGCGGTCGTCATAGCCGAGCTCCGACAAAATCTCGACGGTCTGGGCGCCGAGTTTCTGCGGCGCCAGCCGCACGTCGGGCGTCGTCCCGTCATAGCGCACGGGGTGGGCGACGAGCGTCACCGGCGCGCCCGTGGCGCCGGTCACCGTCACGAAGCTCCTGTTGTGAATGACCTGGGGATCGTCGGCCAGACGGCTGTAATCATTGACCGCTGAATGCCAGACGCCTCGCGTGGCGAAAATCTCGCTCCACTGCGCGGTCGTGCGAGCCTTCAAGGCGCGCGCGACGCCGGCAGCCGCTTCCTCCCGCCGCTCATAGGCCTGCGCGTCGGGCACCCGCTCGTGCGCGGGAATTCCAACCGCCTCGCTCAACGCATCGAGCGATCCCAGCGATATCGCAATGAAACTGTCCTTGGTCGAGTAGATGCCATAGGGCGCGCCAAAGTACCAGCCCGACAGGGGGCCCGCCTGGCGCACGTCGTCGCGACGGTCGCCGTTGAGGAAACAGACCAAAGACTCCATCTGGAGATCGAGCGCCGCGGTGAGCAGGTTGACGTCCACGCGGCCGCCTCGACCGGTGCGCCCGCGCTTGACGAGGGCGGCGAGGATGCCGGCGGCGAACAGAGCCGCGCCATGATGGTCGACCGCCGATACGCCAACGGCTCGCGGTCCGCCCTCCCGCGTGCCCGTAATCGCCGCCAGCCCCGACATCGCCTGGATGATGAGATCCTGCCCCGGCCGATCGACATAGGGACCGTCCGGCCCGAAGCCGGACGCCGCGGCGTAGATGATGTCGGGCTTCATCGCGCGGATATCGTCATAGCCCAGGCCGAGCTTCGCCATGACGCCGGGACGGTAGTTTTCGGCGACGATATCCGCGCCAGCGACGAGTTTGCGGGCGATGGCGACGCCTTCCGGGCTCTTCAGGTTGAGCGCGAAGCTGCGCTTGTTGCGATTGCCCGTGAGCTGAAGCATCGTCTGGCCATCGACGCGGCGGTTGGCGCCACCCCACTTGCGCTGGAAAGCGCCCTCGATCGGCTCGATGGCGATCACGTCGGCGCCGAGGTCGGCAAGGAATTGGATGCCGACCGGCCCCATGAGAAAATGGTTGAAGCTGACGATTCGAATTCCCCGGAGATGGTCGACCACGTCTTCTGCCCGTGCTGTCGCGTGACGATGAAAGCGCTTTCATTTCTGTACCGGATCGTTGTCGCTGGCGCAACGGGCGGCGGTCGAGCTGTTTCGGCTGCGTTGCAGCCGCCGGGACGCTCCATCGAGCGCGAGTGAACCTCGCCCGGCCGTCGGGGCTCGAGACGATCCGAGCCGGCATTCCCTTCGATCGAACATCCCGCGCGGCAGGTGTCCGTCGTCCGCGCGGACCGGCCGAGAAACTCAGCCGTCCCCAGCAAAATCAGCCATTTGGTGCAAATTTGGAGCGGGCGAAGGGAATCGAACCCTCGTATGAAGCTTGGGAAGCTTCCGTTCTACCATTGAACTACGCCCGCGACTTCAATAGCTTAGCTAGCTTTTCGACCCTCGAAAGTCTCTTTTTATTCTCCAGACCGCGATATCCGTCGCGTCGAAGAAACCATATGAGAGGCGCTGGCGAACTTCAAGCCGTCTCGGAATCGGACAGAACGCCAGAGGGCGTGGTGCGTGAACGTCGCCGCTTCCCCGTAGCCAAGCTTCATGAAAGCCTACATCTAACCGAGTATTCTGGGACATCGCGTCCATGAGGACATTCGCGGATATTGTTGGCGAGGATTGAACATGGCTATCCGAGTCGGAAGCAGTACCAGCATCTCGTTGGCAATGCGCCCAGTGGTGCCGCCACGATTTTCGGCCGAAAATGATTAGCTTATGAGAGATATCGCGACGAGGGAAACGATGACGGATAATTGGTCGGAGTGGCGCAAATTTCCTGATCCCCGCAAACGCGAGTCCTTAGTCGCACCCTTCGGCCCCGGTTGCTACGAATTACGCCACGGCAATTCCAAGGTGCTCTTCGGGCGGGGCAACCACGTCGCCAAGCGCATGACGTCGCTTTTGCTCCCGCCTCACGGCTCAGGCACACGAAACAACAGAGGCAAGCGAGAGTACGTCTTTGAGAACATCGGCAGCATAGAATATAGAACAATTGCGTTCAGTCTTCGTGGAGAAGCGAAGGAATGCGAAGACAAGCTAAAAGAAAGTCGCGCCGAATATAAATTTAAAACCTAAG
>JBEKEI010000039.1:0-29941 GCA_050013915.1 Roseiarcus sp. | reverse complement strand
TCGCCGCCTCCAAGGGCGAGAAGGTCGAGGCCTTCGTCGACACCGGCGCCAATCTCATCACCACCGCCAACATGAACGAGCCGCGCTCCAAGGAGCTCTTGAGCCCCAAGGTGAAGTGAGGCCGGCGGCGACGCCGCCCGCCTCTCCTGCGACCGGCGCCGCCTTTTTCCAGCGGCGCCGGCCGTCCATTAAATCTATTCTAACCGCGCGCGCGCATCCTGCTCCTCGCTGGAGGCGGTCATGGCGCGTAATTCTTTCGATGCGGCGGGACGGGCGGACGAGGCGATTTTCGCCGCCCTGGAGCGGGCGATGCGGGTGGCGGCGCTGAAGGCCCATGTCAAGGGGCTCAACCGGCTCGCCGCGGAGCGCGACGAGGCGATCGGGGCGCAGGAGGAGCTGCTGCGCCAGCTCGAAGCGCTGCAATGACCCGGCCGGGGCCGCGGCGTTGACCGACGCCGCGACGGACCGGCCGGAGGCCGCCGACCGGCGCGCGCCTGGTTCGCCGGCGCGCGGCCAGTTCGAGGCCCTGCTCGCCGAGGAGCAGGATTTCTGCGCCGATCTCGGCCTGCCCGGGGACCTCGTCGCCACGCTCGCGCGCAGCGAGAGCGACTGGGCGTTCATCCTCAAGATCGACGCCCTGCTCGAGGCCGCCGCGCGCGAGATCATCCGCCGCGGCCTGCGCCGCAAGGTCGCCAATGGCATCGCCCATGGCGACTCCCTCTGGAACGACGGCGTCTGGGACTTTCTCGACCGGCTGCCGATGCGCGGGCCGACCTCGATCCTGACCCTGCTCGACGCCGCCCAATGTCCGGCCGAGGAGCATGACCTGTTCGATTCCATCCACAAGATGAAGAAGGCCTATGCCGACGACATCGCGCTCACCGGCGCCAGCCTCGCCGCGCTGATCGCGCGCCGGCCGGATCGCGCGCAATTGCTGCGGACGTTCAGCGCGATGGAGGATTATGACGAAGCGGCGCTGATGAAGATTTTCCAGGACGACGGGTCGTTCCTGCGCTTCTGCATCGTCGAGCGGACGATGCGCTTCCTGTTCTTCGCCTATCACGTCGCGCTGAAGCTCGGCCCGGCCTGGCCGCTGGCGCGCTGCGGCTGAGCGCGCGGGCGGGGCCCGCCCCGCTCACGACTTCGCGCCGTGCGCCACGATCGAGGTCCGGCTGCGCAGGCTGGAGCTCGCCATCGCGCGCCCCACGCGGTCGACAATCTCGCAATGGCGATGTCGCTGCTCGCCTCGACCGGCGGCGCGCCTGCGGCGCCGGGGCGCTTCCATGATAGAACCAGCGCGCCCGCCAACCTCAGGAGCCGCCATGCCCCTTCCCTACAAGACCGCCCTCATCGTCGGCGCCGGCCCCGGCATCGGCGCTTCGCTGGCGCGCCGGCTGGTCGCGCTCGGCCTTAAGGTCGGCGTCGCCGCGCGCGACGGCGGCCGGCTCGACGCGCTCGCCGCCGCGACCGGCGCTGCGGCTTTCCAGGCGGACGCCGCGGACCCGGCCTCGGTGGCGGCGCTGTTCGATGCGGCGGTGAAGCGGATCGGCGAGCCGGACGTCGTCGTCTACAACGCCAGCGGGCGGGTGCGCGGGCCGCTCGCCGAGCTCGATCCGGCCGAGGTCGCGCGGGCGCTCGCGGTCAGCGCCTTCGGCGCCTTCCTGGTCGCCCGGGAGGCGGCGCGGCTGATGGTCCCGCGCGGGCGCGGCGCGATCCTGTTCACCGGGGCGACGGCGGGGATCAAGGGCTTTGCCGGCTCGGCGCCGTTCGCGATGGGCAAGTTCGCGCTGCGCGGCCTCGCCCAGAGCGCGGCGCGCGAACTCGGGCCCAAGGGAATCCACGTCGCCCATTTCGTCATCGACGGCGCCGTGCGCGCGCCCCACCGCCCCGACCCGCCCGACCGGCCCGATTCGACCCTCGACCCCGAGGCGATCGCCCAGGCCTATGTCGACGTGCTCGCCCAGCCGCGCAGCGCCTGGTCGCACGAGGTCGAGCTGCGGCCGTGGGTGGAGCGGTTCTGAGGGGGGCCGCGACGGGGCAGGCGACCGGGACGCCGGAGGCCTCTGCATGAAGGCAGAGCAAGCCCGGCCTCGATTCTGTTTTTTCGAATAATTCTTGACATCTTCCGATTTTCCGCCCAATGTGCCTGGGTCGTCGCCCTCGAACCCGGCCCTGCGCCGCCGGCCACCAGCCCCCGAATCGGCTTCATTTTCCCCGCAGACCCCTGAAATTCCACGATCCGACAAAAAAACAATTTCCAAGAGTTTCCGCAACGAAAGACAGTCGATGATCCCCGAACCCGCTCGACGACCAGAATGGGCCTGTCGACGCCCCGCCGCGGCTGCCGGGCCGCCGATGGCGGCGCCGGATCGTACGGGAGATCAGCAATTCCGGATAAGTCCTTGAATCCGCGTGTTCGCCGCTCCGGGGCGCACGCTGCGAACCGCCCCGCCGCCGCGCCGCGGCCGCCGTCGCGGCCCTCACCGCGGCGATGGCGCGAGGCGCTTGAGCGCGGCATAGTCGACCTTGGAGCGATGGCGGCGGTCGAGCGGAATCGCCGCCACCGCGACGACGCGGAGGTCGCCGAGCTCGGCGGCGCGCGCGGCCCACAGCGCGCGCCTGGTCGCATCGCCGGAGATCGCGAGCATCGGCGGATCGCTCGCCGGGATCAGTGCGGCCTGGCGGACGCCCGGCCAGCCGCGCGCCGCGGTCTCGACCATGAACGGATAGAGCCGCCCCGCCCTGGCGCTGCGGCGCCCGAGCAGCCACAGCCGGCCGTCGGCGTCGAGCCGGCCGGCGTCGCCGGTCCGATGCCAGATTGCGCCGTCGCGGCGCAGCTTGGTCCCGGCGTCGTCGGCGGGATCGAGATAGCCCCTGACGACATGGTCGCCCGCCACGACGATCTCGTCGTCGATCAGGTCGAGGCGGATTCCGGCGATCGGCCGCCCGGCGAGCAGGCCGCCGCCGCCGCGCATCCGCGTCCAGTCGGCGGCGGAGATTCCCTCCAGCGCCTGGTGGGCGATCGGCTCGGCCTCGGTCGAGCCATAGACCGCGACGACGTCGCGCGTCGCCAGCCGGTCGGCGAGCTTCGCCATCACGTCCGGAAACACCGGGCCGCCGCCGGTCAGCACCGTTCGCAGGCCGTGCATCGGCGGGCCGGCGGCGAGGATTTCGCAGATCGCGGGCGGCGCCAGCGCGCGGGTGATCCCATGCGCGGCGATGAGCTGCGCGATCCCTTCGGCGCGCGCGCGGTCGGGCCGGCCCGGCTTCCAGTCGGGCAGGACCGAGCAGATTCCAAGGCCGAGATTGGCGATCACGAAGACGGGAAACGCGACGAGATCGGTCTGGCCGGGATCGTCGCTGCGCAGGAGTTCGGCGACGCAGGCGTTCTGCGCGCCGAGGAATCCGTGGCTGCGCAGGATCGCCTTGGGCAGGCCGGTCGAGCCGCTGGTGAACGAGATCAGCGCGGGATGGTCGGCGCCGGCGGGATCGACGAAATCGCCGCCCGCGGCGCCGCCCGCCGCGCCGAGGCGGATCGGAACCCGCCAGATTTCCGGCACCAGGGCGAGCGCGCGCATCCAGCCGGCGCCGAGGAACGCCCGCGGCCGCGCGACCCGCGCCGCATGCCGCAGCCCGGCGAGGCCGAGCGCCGGCTCGGGGAACACCACGACGGCGCCGAGCCGCCAGAGCGCCGCGATCGCCGCGTAGAGCGCGACGCCGAGCGGCATGGCGACCAGCACCCGATCGCCCGGCCCGATCCCCTGCCCCCGCCACAGCGCGGCGAGCCGCGCCGAGCGCTCGGCGAGCGCGCCAAATGAGATCCGCCCGCCGCCCGGCGCGACGATCGCCGTGCGCGCGCTCCAGCGCGCGGCCTTGTCGAGGAACGGCGCCAGGACGTTCACAGCCGCGCGCCCATCAGCGCATAGCGGCGGAACACGGTCGCGCGGTGCAGCGTGCTGCGCGCGCGCGACGGGTTGTCGACATGCATCAAGGCATGGACGACGTCGCAATAGTCGAGCTCGATCGCGGCGCGATGGAAGCGGTCGCCGAGCAGCCGGCCGACCCCGCGCACGCCGCTCGCATAGGTCTTGAGAATGACCGTTTTGGGCGCCGCGCGCTCGAGCCGGTCCGGCAGGCCGAACAGGAAGCCGACGAGACGTCCCTGCGGGTCATGGGCGAACAGCACCAGCCGCGGATCGATCAGCGGCAGGACCGGCTGGTAGAGGGCGACGAACGCCTCATGGGCGATCGGCTTGAAGAACCGGGCGCCGGCGAAGCCGGCGAGCGAGAGCGCGAACATGCCGGCGATCAGCGCCGGCGCGTCGCGCCCGTCCCAGGCGGTGACGACGATGCCGGGGACCGCGGGCGCCTCGTCCCGCGCGGCGTCGGCGAGCGCGGCGCGGGCGGAGACATAATGGGAGATCGGCGCGAAGCCTTCGGCGAGGAAGGCGGCTTTGTCGTGCCGCCCGCTGACCGGCTCCATCGCGAACGGCGGCGCGCCGTCGCTCTCGAAGACGAGCCGATAGCGATGCCAGGTGTCGCCGTCCATCGGTCCGATCAGCCCCGCGAAGCCCTCGGCGCGCAGCAGCGCCTGGGCGCGGCGCAGCAACGCGCGGCCGGCGGCTTCGTCGGCGCAGGAGAAGCCGCCGATCGCGGCGGTGCGCGCGCCATCCCAGGCGGGCGCGTCGCGATAGATCAGCGCCTGCGCGCCGTCGACTTCCAGGGGTTCGGGATCTGTCACGCGACCACGCCTTTCCAGACGAATAGGGCCAGGGGGAGCGCCGCCGCGAGCCCGAGCACGCGCGGGCTGCGGAAGCGGTCGAACAGGTGCGGCCGCGACAGGGGAACCGCGACGCTGAGCGCCAGGGTGGCGACGATCCACGGCCAGAGCGGGCCGAGCCAACCGCTCGCGCCGGGCGTCCAGCCGGCGACTTCCCAGGCCACCCAGGCGAGAATCAGCAGCGCAGGGGCCAGCGCCCAGCGCCGGCGCCCGCGCAGCGCCAGGCCGAGGAACGCGGCCGCCATCGCCGCGAAGGTCAGGTCGAACAAGGGAATTGCGGAATGACCGAACCAGCGGCCGAGAAACAGCCAGACCAGGCTCGCCCCCGCGATCACCGCGAGGAGGTCGAGATCGGGGTAGCGGCTGCGCGACGGCCGCAGCCGCTGGGCGAGGATATGCACGAGTATGGCGAGCACCGGCAGGATCGCGTCCCTGGGCTGGGCGATCGAGCAGACGAGGAAGATGAGGATGCCATAGGCGCGCGCGGCGTGATGGGAGAGCCGCAGGATCGGCGCGGCGGCGTTCATCGCGGCGAGCGCGCCGATGAAGACGAGGCTGAGGCCGACGAGATCCCAGACGCCGGCGTCGAGATTGCCGGCGAGCAGGAAGTGCAGGCTCAGGGGAACGAAGAGATTGTCGAGGCCGCGCCAGGAATCGGCCTCGACCAGCGCGCCGAAGGCGGCGATCAGCAGCCCGAGCGCGATCACCGAACCGCGCGCGGCGTCGGTCATCGCCAGCAGCAGGATCATCGCCAGCAGCCAGGTGACGACGAAGAAGGCGACGACGCCCTCGACGCTCTTGACCCCGGCCTCGACCGGAAAGCGCTTGCGGCCATAGGTCGTGCCGACCAGCGCCGCCGCCGCGTCGGACAGCGTCAGGGTGAGGATCGGCAGGACATAGAGGATCGGGCGCCCCTGCGACTGGAAGAACAGAAAGCCGACGGCGAGGCAGAGGTAGATTTCGCCATAGGACCTGCGCTCGACCGCATGGAGGGCGGAGGCGACGCCGCTGCGCGCAAACTGCGGCAGCCGCAGCGCGAGCATCACCGCGACCGAGGCCAGGATCAGCGCCACGACGGGCCAGCGGTCGCGAAAGGTCAGCGGCAGGGTCAGCGCATAGAGGCCGGTCGCGACATGGATGAGCTTGCGCTGCAATTCGGGGCCGAGGTCGAAACGGCGCGCGAGTTCCTTCACCGCGGCCATCGCGCCGAGCAGCAGCGCGATCGAACAGACGATGAGGCCGAGGCCGGCGGCTGCGCTCATGCGGCGGCCGCGCCGGCGACCCGCTCGACGACGAAGTCGCTGTAGAAGAACGCCTTGTCGAGCGCCTTGCCGCGCGCCTCGACCTCGGCGAGCCGGACGACCCTCGACCGGAACGCCTCGGGCGCCCGGCGGGGGACCATCATGTTCCAGTAAACGAGGCGGGCGCCCGGATGCGAAGCGGCGAGGATCGAACCATAGACCGCCGCGAAGGTCGCGGCGTCCATATACTCGAAAATGTCGGAAAGGTTGAAGCCGTCGGCCTTCTCGCCGGTGGCGACGAAACGCTCGAGCGAGCCCGGCCGGATGTCGAGCCGGTCGAGCCGGTCGCGAATGATTGCGAAGAACTCCGGCCGCCAGGCGAGCGGCAGCGCCGCACCATGCGTGCCCTTCAGGATCCAGTGCAGGTAGGGATTGCGCGCGGGGTCCTGGTCGATCGCGGCGTGATCGATCTTGCCGGCGACGTGGTCGGCGAGGCTGCCCGCGACCTGGTCGAAGAAGGCGGGATCGCGGCCGAGCCGGCCCATCACGAAATTGGAGAAGAACGTCCGCAGCAGCAGCCGCCATCGCCAGTTGTTCCAGCGCGCCGCGACGAACGCCGCCCGCGCCTCGCGCGTGCGCGGCGCGAACACCGCGTCGAGGGTCGCCCGGCTCTGCGCGAGCGGCAGCAGAAGGGTGCGCATGATGCGGAAGTAGCGCTCGAACCTGCCGACGCCGCCGAGCCCGTAGGCGACGACCTCGGCCGTGCGCGCCGCCCAGAAAGCCTGGTCGTCCGGTCCGAGCGTCGCGGCGACCTGGTCCAGCAGCGCGCCGCGCCGCGTCGACGGCCGCGAGCCCGTGAGTTCGAGGAACTCCGGATGGGCGAGCTGGCGATACATCGCGATGCGGATCGAAAGGCAGGCGATCTGCGCAGGCGAGAGGTCGACGACGACCACCCGGGCGGGGTCGCGCGTCAGCATGGCGAGCGCATTGTCGCCCGCCGAACAGATCGAGACGAGGGTCGCGCCCGGCGCCGAGTCGAGCCCGAGCAGCAGGACGTCGGCGTCCTCCCACAGCTGGGCGTAACGGATCTGGTCGAACCGCGCCCGCGCGGCGATCGCCGATTCAACCATCAATCTTCCTCACGACGCCCGCCCCGCCGTCGACTTCGAGCGTCTCGCCCGAATTCACCCAGTCGGTGGCGCCCTTGACCCCGACGACGCAGGGAATGCCGAGTTCACGCGCGACGATCGCCGAATGCGACAGCAGGCTGCCGCGCTCGACGACGATCGCCGAGGCGTTGACGAAGACCGCGATCCAGCCGGGGTCGGTATGACGCGCGACCAGGATCTCGCCGCGCGCCAGACTCTGCTTGCGCGGATCGCGGATGACCCGCGCCGGCGCCCGGACGATTCCGGCCGAACAGGCCGTGCCCCTGCGCTCGGCGCCTTCGGCGGGGGCAGCCGCCGGCGGGGCAGGAGCCTTCACCGCAGCTGCGACGGCGCCGCGGAAGCTCAGCCGCGCCGGCGGATCGGGCCGGCGCGCCGCCGCCGCCATTTCGGACTTGCGCAGAGCGACGAGGCCCTTCAGATCCGTCGCCAGGCCCGCGCCCTCCACGGCGCCGAGGACTTCCGGGACGGTCAGGAACAGGACGTCGCGCGGCTCCGCCAGCAGGCCGAGCGCCTCGAACCGCCGGCCGAGCGCGATGAACAATTTCCGCCCGCGCCCGAAGATCCGCGTGCGCTCGAACCGCAGGTTCTCGCGATCGCGCACCCGATGCCTCGCCCAGCGGACGCAGCGGGCCGCGATGAAGCGCCGGATCGGCCGGCCGCGGAACAGCGCGGCGAGCTGCGCCTGCCCGTCGACCGGCGCCGCCTTGGGCGTCGCCGGCCCCTGGGCGGCGGCGGCGATCGAGGCGAACAGCGCGGCGGGCTCCTCGTCGAGCGTCGCGCTCTCGAGCTTCAGCTCCTCCGTGCAGCGGTCGCCGAATTTGGCCAGATAGGCTTCGATCTCCGCCGCCAGCGCCGGCGGCGCGCCGAGCGCGGCGCGGTCGCCCGCCTGCAGCCGTTCGATCAATCCGGCGTCGCCGGCCGCCATCGCGCCCATCCGCCGGATGCGCTGCGCCGGCTCGGCCGAGACGATGTCGCCCTGGCCGATCATGATCTCGTTATGGACCGCGAGCCCGGCCTCGCCCGCCCAGGCCCGCAGCAGCGCGCGCGACGCGCCGAAGGCGACCATGCAGAGGAAATCATTGATCAGCGGCGCGTCCCAGCGATCGAGCAGTTCGGCCTCGATCCGCCGATACTCGGCGACCAGCGCCGACGGCGGCATCGCCGCCAGCGCCGAGGCCGGCTGGCGCAGCGCGCGATTCAGGCGGGCATGGAAGCTCTCGATCGTCCGCCGCAGCCGCAGGGCGCGCCAGACGAGGCCGAGCCCGACCCGCGCCACCCGCGCATATTCGAGCGCGAGCGCGAGTCCCGTGGCGCGGCGGGGGCCGATTCCGGCGGCGATTTCGCGCGGCAGCGGCTCGTCGAGCCCCATCATGGTTTCCATATGCGCGCTGTTGATGGAGAAGCCGGGCAGCAACGACAGCGCGCGATACCAGTTGACGAGGTTGTAGTAGACGCGGCCGTCGATGCGCCCGAGCAGGTTGTCGAACGCGGCGCCTTCAGCGGCCACCGCCGCCTCGGCGACGCCGACGAGCCGCGCGAAGGTGCGGTAGACGCGCGCGTAGACGATGACCGCGAAACTGTAGGTCAGCGGGCAGACCAGGCCCGGATAGCTCTCGACGATGTTGGAATTGTCGAAGATCGCGACGAAATCGTCGGGAGCAGGCGGATCGCGCAGCGTGGTGATCGGCCGCGCCTGCAGGAGGTACAGCCGCTCACCCTCCAGCGCCCATTCGATGTCCTGCGGCGTTCCGAAGGCGGCCTCGACCGCGACCACGAGCGCGCACAAAGCTTCGAGATCGGGCGACGACAGAACGCCGCCCGCCGGTCCCGCGAGCAGGCGCCCGCTCGCCTTGTCGAGCGCATAATCGTCGCCGTCGACCTCGCCCGACACGAGCCGGTCGGCGAGCCCCTCGACGGCGGAGACGACGATGCGACTGCGATCGCCGGAGACCGGGTCGGCGGAGAAGGCGACGCCGGCGGCGCGCGCGCAAACGAGCTGCTGGACGATGACCGCGGGCGCGCCGCCGTCGGCCTCGAGGCCCCGGGACGCGCGATAGGCCTTCACCGATTCGGCGCCGCCCGAGCGCCAGACCGCGAGCGCCTCGCGCGCAACGTCGGCGCGCGCGACGTCGAGGATGCTGAGGAACTGTCCGGCGTGCGAGGCCGTCGCGCCATCCTCCTCGCGGCCCGAGGAGCGCACCGCATAGGGTCCGTCGCCGAGCCGGGCGAGGTGATCGTCGAGTTCGCGCCGGGCTTCGGCCGAGAGGCCGCCTTCGCCGAACGCCTCGCCGACGATCGTCACGAACGGCGGCACGTCGAAGCCTGCGAGGACGAGCGTCGACAGCGCGGCGCCCTTGCCGCCGATGCGCGCGGGCGCGCCGGCCGCCTGCGGGGTCAGCACGAACGCGTTCACAGATGCGCTCCCGGGACGAGATGGGGCGCAAAGCCGGCGGTCCCATAGCAGACGAAGACCCAGCCGCCTGCGAGGGCGTCGATCCGCTGCTGGCCGGCCGGCGTCGGATCCGCCATGAATTGCGCGACGACGCCCGCCAGGGCCGCGAGCGCGACGGCGCCGATGGCGGCGACGATCAGCGGCGCGCCGACGGAGAGTCCGACCCCGATCAGCAGCGCATAGGCGAGACAGGCGGCGGCGAGCCACAGCGCGGCCGCGCGGCGCGGCCCCATCAGCGTCGAATAGGTCTCGACGCCCGCCCGCTCGCTCTGCGGCGCCCAGACCTTGCGGCCGATTTCGAGCACACAGCCATTGGCGAAGCTGAGCCCGAGAAACCAGCCGAGGCCGGCGGGCGGCTCGGCGCCGTGCGGCAGCCATTCGGTCGCGGTCACGAACAGGTCGATCAGCGGCATGATCGCCATGTGCGAAACCAGATAGAGGAAGGGCCGCGCCTTCAGCCAGTGCGGCGCGAAGAATTCGGCGTTCATCAGGCCGAGCCACAGCCAGACGAGGCCGAGCGGAAGCAGGACGGAGAGGCCGAGGCTCGCGGCGATCAGCGCGGCGAGCGGCGCGCAGGCCAGCCCGAGGCCGACAATGAGCCGGAGGCTCACCAGTCCGCGCGGGATCGGACGTTCCGGGCGAAAGCGCCGGTCGTCGTCGAAATCCTTGACTTCGTCGCTGGCGCGCAGCTGGAAGAAGATCATCAGCGTCGCGAACCAGGCGACGAAGAATGTCCATACCCCGGGCGAGGCGCGATGGGCGAGATTGGCGGATACGCTGATGCTCGCCGCGGTGAACATCGCCAGCAGCAGGCCGGTGCGCAACAGCGGGAAGCGCTCGCTCTGATAGGTCCAGAGCCGCGTCCCCAGCGACGGCTGCGCGAGACTCATCGCAGGCGCGCCAGATTGTGATGGGCGCGGGCGAATTGGCCGGCCGCGATCGCGGCGACGATCGAAATCTCGCCGCACAGGCAGATCGCGCCGGCGACTTCCGCCAGCGCCGCCGCCTTCCCCTCCCCGCGCAGGCCGAGAATGTCGAGTCCGGCCGACTGGCTCGGCAGGCCCGTGCCGCCGCCGACCGAACCCACCAGAATGTTGGGCAGGGTCACCGAAGCGAACAATCCGCCTTCGCGGCGCTCCATCCGCGTGAATCCGACGGCGGATTCGGCGACGCAGGCGGCATCCTGGCCGGTCGCGATATAGAGCGCGGCGAGACCGTTGGCGTAATGGGCCTGGGCGCCGAACTGGCCGCTCAGCAGCGCCCCGAGATTGGCGAGCCGGCTGTAGTCGAGCATCGCCTCGGCGCTGGTGCGCAGATGTTTCTCGATCAGCGCGTCGGGTAGCACAACGCTCGCGCTGACCTTGCGGCCGCGCCCGGTGATCAGGCCGAGGTAGGAGCTCTTCTTGTCGCCGGAAAAATTCGCCTCGATATACCAGCGCCTGGGCGGAATCGGCGAATGAGCCTCGATATGCCGGCAGAGCGCCTCGGTCGCTATCGTCACCATGTTCTGGCCCGACGCGTCGCCGGTCGTGTAGCGGCAGAGGAGGAACACCGTGTCGTTGTCGATCATCGGTTCGAGCGAGATCAGCTTGCCCCAGCGCGTCGTCGTCTCCGCGGCCGTCTTCAGCGCCTCGGCCGCGCCGGCGACCCAGTCGACGAAGGCGCCCGCCTCGACGAGCCCGGCGAAGACGAAGCCGGGCGTGCGCAGCAGCCCCTCGGACAGCAGCGCGACGCTCGCCCCGCCCGCGCGGCTGACGATCTCGGCGCCGCGCGCGAAGGAGGCGACCAGCGCCGCTTCCGTGGTCGCCAGGGGCGCGAAAAAGTCGCCGTTGGCGTGGAGCCCGTTGATGCGCAGCGGGCCGATGACGCCGACCGGCACTTTGACCGTGCCGATGAAGTTCTCAATATTGCGGGAATAGACTTCCGCCGCCTCAAGCGCCTGGGAGTCGGCGATCGCGGCCTCGGCGGCCGCGCTTGCGCCGCCGGCTTCCCTCAGCCGCGACCAGAGCGCGCGCACCGACGCCGCGCTCGCGCGACGAACCGGGCGCAGCGGGGTCGCCGCGGGCCGGTCGCTCGCCGCCAGGCGAGCGCTCGCCTCGTCGAAGGTCACGAATTGCCGGAGCCGCTGCAGCCTGTGCAGGATGTTGGACGGGACGATCGACACGACGCGACTTTCTTTGCGCGCCACGTTCGGATCGCGGCGCATGTGATTGTGAGGGATCGGGATTACTTTTCCGCTAAGCGGCGAGCAGCGGAATCCGGCCGCGCGCGGCTTCATCGTCCGGCGCCCGTCAAGCCCGGGTCGGCGGCAAGCCCGATCGCCACGGCATGGACCAGGGCGCCGACCTGCCATTGCAGAAGTTCAGGCGATACGGGTCCGAGCTTCCCGTCGAGGCCGAGCGCGACGATACCGTGCACCGCAGAGAACAGCGCCTGCGCGAGCGCCGTTCGCTCCCCGTCCGAAGCCGCCGGAGAGAGGATCGCAAGCGGCCGCTCGACATAGCCCAGAACCCGTTCGAGTTTCTCCATATAGGAGTCGGGAACGTCAGCGTTCGGGCTGCGGTGTTCGAACACCGCCTGCCAGAGCCGCGGATTTTCCGACGCGAAAGCGAGATAGAGGCGCGCGAGCTCCTGCAGCAGGCGCTCCGCCTCCCTTTGCGCCAGACCTGGATCCGCCCCTTCCGACCCCGCGGCCGTCATGATCCGACCGGCGATCTCGGCGTCGAGGAAATCGAGCGTGCGCGCCTTCACCGCCAGGATCAGCGCGTCGAGATCGGGGAAGACGTTGTAGATCGCCCCGAGCGCGCAGCCGACGTCCAAAGCAAGTTCGCGCGCGCGCAGAGCCTGGTGGCCTCGCGCGCGAATGACCCGTTCCGCAGCAGCCAACAAGGCCTCGCGCAGCGCGACGCGCCTTCCGCTCGTTTCCTGCCTCTTCACCACGATCATCGATCGTCTCCGCTGGTCTGAGCGTCCTTCGAAAAAACACTTGAACATTGTTCAGAGAGGCGCTAAACCGATTCCATGAACAATGTTCATATAACAGAGGAGACGGCAATGCTCAAGACGCTGACGCTGATTTTTCGAGGAACGACGGCGCGGGCGGCCGAAGACCTCGCCGACCGCAATGCGCTGCTGATCCTCGACACCCACGTTCGCGACTCCGCCGCGGGCCTGGAGCGCGCCCGCCGCGCGCTTGCGATCGCAATCGCGCAGGGCGGCAGCGAGCTGAAGCGGCTCGAGGGCGTCCGGTCCCGGATCCTCGACCTCGAGGCGCGCGCCCGCGCCGCGTTCGCCGCCGGCCGCGACGATCTCGCGCTCGAGGCGGCCGAAGCGCTCGCCGGCCTGGAGTTCGACCGCCTGTCCGCCGAGGCCGCCCATACCAGCTTCCTTCGCGAGACCCATAAGCTGCGCGGCATGGTCGCCAATGCCGAGCGGCGCGTCGCCGACCTCGAACGGGGGCGGCGCGCGGCACGGGCCTCGGAGGCGGTGCGCCGGCTTCGCACCAACGGCGCGGCGAGCGTGGGCGGCGAAAGCGGCTCGCTGCGCGACGCCGAAACAGTGTTGAAACGGCTGCGCGACCGGCAGCTCGAGGACGAAGCCGCCGACCGCGCGCTCGACGAACTCGACGGCGGCTTCGGCCCCGAACTGGTCGCCGGAAAGCTCGAAGAGGCCGGCTTCGGGCCCCAGACGCGACCGACGGCCGCATCGATCCTCGATCGGCTCAAGCGCGCCGCGGCCAGGGAGCCGCCGAGCGCCGCCAACCCGTAAATTCCGATCACCCCTATCGATCCGCACGCGAAGAAAGGAACTCCCATGAACCCCACGATGAACCAACACTCCGGCGCCTGGGTCAGCTTCACCTACGCCAACATGCTTCTCTCGCTCGGGCTGACCCTCGGCGGCCTTTTCTTCCTCGACATCAACTACTGGATGAAGGGCTACCTGCTGATGGGGATCACGATGCTGGTCTCCTCGACGATCACGGTCACCAAGACTCTCCGCGACGTCCAGGAAGCGGGCAGGCTCGTCAACAAGATCGAGGACGCCAAGACCGAGCAGCTGCTGATGCGGATCGACCGCGGCGAGAAATGATCGCCGTCAGCGGGCGCTCCGGCGGAGCGCCCGATTCATTCACCATCCGCAGCATCGGCGCGGCCGCGTTGCATCCCTGTTAAGGCGACCAACCGAGTGTCTGTGGGCTCGAAAAAGGACACAAAGACCATGATCAAGCAGCTGATGACCTCGCGCCGGTTCGCGCCCTTGTTCTGGACCCAGTTCTTCTCGGCGCTGAACGACAATTTCGTCAAGAACGCCCTGGTCATCCTGATCCTGTTCTCGCTCGGCGAGAAAGCGGGCGGCGCGCTCGTGACCCTCGCGGGCGTCGTCCTGATCGCGCCGTTTTTCGTGCTGTCCGCGCTCGGCGGCGAGCTCGCCGACAAGCACGACAAGGCGGTGATGGCGCAGCGCCTGAAATTCGCCGAGATATTCGCCGCCGCCGTCGCGGCGGCCGGCTTTGCTATGCAGTCGGTCCCGGTGCTGATGGTCGCGCTCGGCCTGTTCGGGATCATTGCGGCGCTGTTCGGGCCGATCAAATACGGCATCCTGCCGGATCATCTGAAGACGCAGGAGCTCTCCGCCGGCAATGCGCTGATCGAGTCGGGCACCTTCGTGGCGATCCTGGCCGGAACCGTCGCTGGCGGCCTCGCGGCCGCACGGGGCGGCGAGGCCCTGATGATCGTCGCTGTCATGATGGCGGTCACGTTGGCCTGCTGGCTCTCCTCCCTGTTCATTCCGCGCACCGGCGCCGCGGCGCCCGATCTCGTCATCACCAAGAATCCGTGGACGTCGACGCGCGCGCTGATCCGCGACCTCAAATCGGAAAAGCGCCTGTGGGACGGCACGCTGATCGTCTCCTGGTTCTGGCTCGCCGGCGCGGTCGCGCTGTCGCTGTTGCCGAGCCTCGTCAAGTCCGTGGTCGGCGGCACGCAGGGCGTCGTGACGCTTTGCCTCATGGTGTTTGCGATCGGCGTCGCGGTCGGCTCGATCCTCGCGGCGCGCGCGAGCCATATCCGTCCGAATCTCGCGCTCGTGCCGATCGGCGGCCTGCAGATGGGCGCGTTCTGCCTCGCCCTCGCCTGGACGATCTCGGCGGTGACGCCGGGGACCGATGTTACTCCCCGGGCCTTCCTGACCTCGGCGAGCGGTCTGCGCATCCTGTTCGACCTGTTCGGAATCGCCGTCGGCGGCGGCCTGTTTGTCGTGCCGTCCTTCGCGGCGGTACAGGGCTGGGCGGCGCCCGAGCGGCGCGCGCGCGTCATCGCGGCGGGCAATGTGATCTCGGCCGGCTTCATCGTCGGTTCGGGCGCAGTCGTCGCCGGCCTTCAATATGAGGGCGTCGGCGTCGCCGTAATCTTCGCCCTGCTCGGCGCGCTGACGCTCGGCGTAGCCGGGCTGGTGATGAAGACCTGGGGCCGCGAGGGCGTGCGCGACGTCGGCGGGTTCCTGTTCAAGGCGCTGTTCCGTGTCGAGGTCCGCGGCCTCGAGAACCTGCCCGCCGCCGGGATCCGCCTCGTGATCGCGCCCAACCACGTCAGCCTGCTCGACGGCCCGCTGCTCCACTCCGTGCTGCCGATCGACGCTGCTTTCGCGGTCGACACCGGCATCGCGACCGCCTGGTGGTCAAAACCGTTCATGGCGATGATCCGCGCCTACAAGATCGATCCAACGCGCCCGCTCGCCACGCGCCATCTCGTCAATCTCGTCAAGGCCGGCGAGCCGCTGGTGATCTTTCCGGAGGGGCGGGTGACCGTCACCGGCAGCCTGATGAAGGTCTATGACGGGGCGGCAATGATCGCCGACAAGGGCGACGCCTGGATCGTGCCGGTCCGCATCGAGGGCGCGCAGCGCTCGACGCTGAGCTATCTCGACAAGAGCCAGATCAAGAAATCCTGGTTCCCCAAAATCACGGTGACCTTCCTGCCGGCGGTCAAGCTGAAATTCGACGACGCCTTGCGCGGCAAGGCCCGGCGGATCGCGGCCGGCGCCGCGCTGCAGGACGTCATGATCGACGCCATGGTGCTCAACACGACCATGGAGCAGACCCTGTTCGAGGGCCTCGCGAGCGCCTGGCGCAATCGCGACGCCGGCCGGCCGGCGGTCGAGGATCCGCTCGCGGGCGGGCTGTCCTACCGCAAGCTGATCCTCGGCGCGCAGGTCCTCGGCCGAAAGCTCGAGACCTTCACGAGCGTCGGCGAGAATGTCGGCGTGCTGCTGCCCAATTCGACCGGCGTTGCGGTGACCTTCTTCGCGCTGCAGACGATCGGCCGGGTTCCCGCGATGCTGAACTTCTCCGCCGGCCCGGTCAGCGTGCGCGCCGCCTGCCTAGCCGCACAGGTGAAGGTGATCCTGACGTCGCGCGCGTTCATCGAGAAGGCCCGCCTGGAGCCGCTCGTCGAGGCGCTCGCCGGGCAGGCGCGGATCGTCTATCTCGACGAGTTGCGCAAGACGATCGGGGCGGTGGACAAGCTGCGCGGCCTCCTCGCCGGCGCGCGCCAGCGCGTCGCGCGGGCCAGCGACGATCCCGCCGTGGTCCTCTTCACCTCGGGTTCGGAGGGAACGCCCAAGGGCGTCGTGCTGTCGCATCGCAACATCCTCGCCAATGCGGCGCAGGCACTCGCGCGCGTCGACGCCAACGCCGAAGACAAGGTCTTCAACGTGCTGCCGGTGTTCCACTCCTTCGGCCTGACCGGCGGCCTGATGATGCCGCTGCTCGGCGGCATCCCGGTCTATCTCTATCCCTCGCCGCTGCACTACCGGATCATCCCCGAGCTGATCTACCAGACCAACGCGACGATCCTGTTCGGCACCGACACCTTCCTGTCCGGCTACGCCCGCTCGGCACACCCGTACGACTTCCGCTCGCTGCGCCTCGTGCTCGCGGGCGCCGAGGCGGTCAAGGAGCGCACGCGCGCGCTCTACTTCTCGCGCTTCGGCGTGCGCATCCTCGAAGGCTACGGCGTCACCGAGACCGCGCCGGTGCTCGCGATGAACACCCCGATGGCCAACAAGCCGGGCACGGTCGGTCGGCTGTCGCCGCTGATGGAGGCGCGGCTCGAGCCGGTGCCGGGCATCGAGGAGGGCGGGCGGCTGTTCGTGCGCGGCCCCAATGTGATGCTCGGCTATCTCAGGGCCGAGAACCCCGGCGTGCTCGAGCGCCTGCCCGACGGCTGGCACGACACCGGCGATATCGTCACCATCGACGCCGAGGGCTTCATCGCGATCAAGGGCCGCGCCAAGCGCTTCGCCAAGATCGCCGGCGAGATGGTCTCGCTTTCCGCGGTCGAGGCGATGGCGGCGGCGGTCTGGCCCCTGGCCCAGTCGATCGTCGTCTCGGCGCCCGACGCAAGAAAGGGCGAACGACTCGTACTGATCACGACGCAGGCCGACGCGAGCCGCGAGGCCCTGCTGAAGCAGGCCAAGGCGATCGGCGCGACCGAACTCTCGGTTCCCGCGCATATCATGGTCGTCGACAGGCCGCCGCTGCTGGGCACGGGCAAGACCGATTATGTCGCCGCCGCCGCCCTCGCCAAGGAGCGGTTTGGCGCTGGGCTGCAGGCGGCATGACGGAGGCGCCGCCGCGCCGCCCGGGAACGCGGGCATGCTGACGGTCTGGCTGCGCGCCCTGCGGCAGAAGCGGCTGGACCTCGCCTTCCGCACCGGCCGCGGAATCCGCACGCGGATCGTCGAGCGGCCCGCAGAATGGATGGCGGGCGAGGCGCTGCAGCGGCTCGTCGCCGACATGAGGTCGGTGGCGCAACGCACCCTTCCCGCGGGATCGCTCGACTATGGCGTCTTCAGGGACGACGGCGACCAATTGTCGCGCGCGATCCTGACCATCCTGTATGACGAGGCGACGGATCGGCCGATCGCGTTCAACGCACTCACGGCTTTGGACGTCTCCATGCACGGGCGGCCCTCGATCGTCACCCATCTCGGCCTCGTCATGATCGATCCGGATATCCAGGGCCGCGGACTGTCCTGGATCCTCTATGGCCTGACCTGCCTGATCCTGTTCGTACGCAACCAGTTTCGTCCGATCTGGCTCTCCAACGTCACGCAGGCGCCGGCGATCGTCGGCAAGGTCGCCGAGACCTTCTCGGGCGTCTTCCCGAGCCCCGAGCCCGACGCGCGGCGAAGCTTCGAACACCTCTTGCTGGCGCGACAGATCATGGGGCGCCATCGGCGCGCGTTCGGCGTCGGCGAGGAAGCCGGGTTCGACGAAGCGCGCTTCGTGATCAGCGACGCCTATACCGGCGGATCGGCCGCGCTCAAGAAGAGCTTCGCAGCCACGCCGAAGCATCGTCAAGGGAAATTCAACGACTTCTGCGCGCGCGAGCTCGACTACGAGCGCGGAGACGACCTTCTGCAGATCGGGCGGATCGATCTGGCGGCCAGCCGACGCTATCTCCTGGAGATCGTGCCCAGAGCCTCGCTTCCGGGCGTGCTCGCGACGCTCGGCTTCATCGTCCTGCGGCGGGTCGCGCTGCCCGCGATCCACTGGTTCAGCGCCGACCGCGCTTGGGGGATATTGCGGCCGTGGCCGAAATGACCGCAGAAGAATCATGCCAGCCATGAGCGCCGTCTTCGAACCCCTCGTCGTGGCGGAATCGCTGATGAGCGCGCTGACAGGGGCCGGGCTCGCCATCGTCGCGCGGGCCAACCAGCGGGTCGATCCCCGCGGCCCCGTTTCGCGGCGCATCGTCTTCGCCCTGAGTCTCGTCAGCGCGTTCTTCTTCGCACGGGCCGCGGGATGGATCGCCGGCTCGGACGCGCTCACCCGCGTGGCCACCGCGCTTGCGGGCGCGACGCCGCTCGCCGCGCTCTGGCTCGCCGAAGGCCTGTTGCGGCGGCATGCGCCGCTGGCGATCAAGATCGCCCTGACCGCTGGCTGCTTCCTGATCGCGGCGCTGGCCGCCTTCATCCCGCTGTGGACGACCCTCGACGCGATTCTGCTGCTCGTCGACGTCGTCGGCGGCTATGCGGCGCTGACCTGGCTGCTGCTGAAACGCGACCGGCCGAGCCTCACCTCCGCGGAGAACCGCACGATCCGGCGACTGTTGGTCGCACTGCCGTTTCTGCTGCTGACGCTGCTGACGGATTTCCGCGGTCTGTTCGCGGCGATTCCGATCCGGCTCGGCGCGCTCGGCGTCGCCGTGCTGATCTATTCCTGTTTCGGCGCGAACGGCCTCAGCGCCCCCGGCAAGACTCGAATCTTCAATCTGGCCGGGTTTGTCGCGATCGCGG
Organism: Roseiarcus sp.; assembly: GCA_050013915.1. Taxonomy (GTDB): domain Bacteria; phylum Pseudomonadota; class Alphaproteobacteria; order Rhizobiales; family Beijerinckiaceae; genus Roseiarcus. Next base: position 10,996 of record JBEKEI010000039.1, on the reverse strand, counting down.
CGGCCCTGGCGCTCGCCTTCGCGGCGACCCAGAGCGCCGCGGACCACTCGCTCGATTTCATGATCGCGGCCGTCGTCTTCTGCGGGCTCGTGCTCGCCGGGCTCGCGTCCGAGGAGATCGGCGCGCGCAGCGAGCGGGCGCGGGCGCCCTCGCCGCTGCTCGACGCCGCGGACCGCCGGGCCTTCGAAGCGGCGCTCAAGGTCGACCCGATCCTGCAGGACGCGCGGATACTCGTCGGCGCGCAGTTGGCGGACGTCGTCCATCCCGAACTCGTCGCGCTGCTGACGCGGCGCCCCATTCTGCTGAGACGCGACGCGCCTTGGGGGATGCCGTCCGATTGTGAGGGGGCCGAGCGTGCGATGTCGCTCCTCCTGACCTACGACGCCACCCATCTGATGCGGCTTGGTTCGGCGCCGCTGCGGATCGCGGCGTTCGCTGTGCCGTCCATCGCCGACGACCCGCGCACCGAGATGGAGATCGTCTTCGCCCAGCGGCTCGGCGAGGCGCTCTATGCGAGGGCGCCGTCGAAGGATTGAGCCCGCCTGCGGTCCTGACCTCGCCAGTCCGCGCCGCTTTGATGCTCGGGGCTCAGGCGCTATGACTGGAGCGGAACACCCGACGCGGCCAGCCCACGAGTTCAGCATGCCCGACAGCCAAATCTCTTCCTTGCCGCTTCGGCGGCTCGGCGGCGCCGAAGTCGCGGCGACCGAACTCGGGCCCGGCGCCGCGCCGTTCGGCGAGAACTGGGACATGATCGCGGAGGACGAGGCCGGCGCGCTGCGGGGCGCGGCCTGGGAGGTCGGCGTGCGCTATTTCGACATCTCGCGCTGGTACGGCAAGGGCCAGGCCGCGCGTCGCCTCGACCTGCTGCTGATCCACGACCTCGACCCCAATCTCTGGGCCGAGCTGAAAGACGAGCAGCTGCTGCGCCCGGACGCGCTGGCGCCGCAACGGTGAGACGGCGCAAAGTCACCCGGCGTCCGCCCCGCGCGTCGGCCGCGGCGGAGCAAGGCTGGAAGTGACCGCGAATCCCGCCGCGCTCGGCTCGGAGGCCGGCGTCAACCCCTATTGGCGGCGCAATCTCTACGTCTGCCTGTTCGGTTCGTTCACGAATATGGCGGCGATGACGCTGATCCTGCCGTTCCTGCCCAACTACATCCGCGACCTCGGCGTCGGCGCTCCCGACGCGATCGTGTTCTGGTCGGCCGCGGCGTTCAGCTCCGCCTTTCTCGCCGCCGCGCTCGTCTCGCCGATCTGGGGCTGGCTCGCCGATCTCTACGGACGCAAGCCGATGCTGATCCGCGCCAGCCTCGGCATGGCGGTCGCCATGTCGATGATGGGCATGGCGCGCAACGTCCACGAACTCGTGGCGCTGCGGGCCGCGGCCGGGCTGCTCGGCGGCTATACTTCCGGCTGCGTCATTCTGGTCGCCAGCCAGACGCCCAGGGACCGCTTGGCCTGGGCGCTCGGAAAGCTTTCAATCGGGTCACTGTCGGGCAGCCTGCTCGGGCCATTGATCGGCGGCGTTTCGCCCGGCCTCATCGGGCTGCGCCAGACCTTCTTTCTCGCCGGCGCGGTGATTTTCTTGTCGTTTCTCATGACGGCCTTCGTGATCCGCGAGGACCGCAGCCTGCGGCCGGTCCGGCGCGCGGGCGGCGAACCGGGCGCGTGGCGCCAGATCCTCGACAAGCGGCCGGTCGCCGCCATGCTCGCCTCGGCGCTTCTGCTGATGGTCGCAAACATGTCGGTCGAGCCCATCATCACGATCTTCGTCGGCGAGATCGCGAGGCCGGGCGACAATGTCGTGCTGCTCGCCGGGCTCGCCATGTCGGCGGCGGCCTTCGCCAGCATGATCGCCGCGCCGACCATCGGCCACTACGCGGACCGTCACGGCCATTGGCGCGTCGTCGTGATCTCGCTCGCCACAGCCGGCGGGCTGCTCGTCCCTCAGGGTTTCGCCACCGCGCCATGGCAACTCGTCGCCCTGCGCTTCCTCATGGGATTGGCGCTCGCCGGACTCCTGCCCGCGATCACGGCCCTCATCCGCCGGAGCGCGCCGGACGCGGCCATGGGCCGCATTCTGGGCTTTTCCCAGTCGGCGCAATATCTCGGACAGATCGCTGGACCGCTGGCCGGCGCGACCGTCGCCGCGCGTTTCGGCATGCCGATGGTGTTCTTCGCGACAGCCTTCGCGCTGCTGGCGGGAGCAGCGGCGAACGAAGCGGTCAGGCGCGCGGTCGGCGGCGGGCGATACGGCGTCGGCGCCGGGAGCCCGGCGCGCGAAACCGCGTCGTCCTGAGGCCGGTGGCCGATCGCCCAATCGAAGCTCGTCGCTCCGTCGAATCGCGGGGCGCTATCGCGGCAGGCAGTTCAGCCATTCGGAATTCCCGCTCGCCCGCGCGATGACGCCGGCCGCGAGACGGCGTTGGAACATGCTGGGATGCGCGGGGTTTCGGCGGATCGGGTTCGGCAGCGCGGTCGCGAGCAGTGCGGCCTGGTCGGCGTCGAGCTGGCTGGCGCGCTTGTGGAAATAGCGTTGCGCCGCAATTTCGATGCCGAACATGCCGTCGCCCCATTTGGCGATGTTGAGGTACACTTCCAGCGTGCGCGACTTCGACCAGACCTTGCCGAGGACGAGCGCCATCGCGATCTCGACGCCCTTGCGGACGGCCGAACGGCCCGGCCAGAGAAACAGGTTTTTGGCGGTCTGCATGGTGATCGTCGAGGCGCCGCGGCGGGGGCCGTCCTCGCCCCAGCCGCCGAGGACTTGGTGGAGAGCGCCCCAGTCCACTCCGTCGTTCTGACAGAACCGCGCATCCTCGGACGCCACCACGGCGGCGATCGCCGCTGGCGCGACGTCGCTGAGCCGCACGGAGATGCGTTCGTAGCTCTCGCCCCGGATCTTTCGGCCGAGCATCAGCGTCGAGACGGGCGGAGCAACGGCGTAGAGGGCGACGAGCGCCGCAAAAACGCAGACGAGCGCCAACCCGACCAGGGCGAGGCCGCGAGCCAGAATGCGCAGTTTCGAACCCAGCGCAGCCATGGCGCAGTGTTGGCGGAAGCCGGCGCCTCGGGCAAGCGTGGGGAAGGAAGGGTCGGCTCGTCGCCGGAACAGCCGCCGAACAGGCCGGCGCCGCTCATCGGCTGCGAGATCGCGGTCGCGCCGGAAGCGCTGGCCCCGATTGCGGGCTTCGCCGGCCGCCGGCCGAACGGCATGTTGCGTTGCAACAGCACGCCGGCTATGCGACGCGGGATCGCGCGGGTCCGGCTTGCAGTCGGGTCCCGTCGCCAACCCGCAACGGATAGGCGCCGCATGCCGCAGCATCTCGAACTCGGGCTCGACACGTTCGGCGACGTAACCGCGGGTCCGGACGGCCGGATCCTCCCCCAGGCGCAGGTCATCCGCAACGTCATTGACGAAGCGGTCCTCGCCGACTCGGTCGGGGTCGACTTCATCGGGCTCGGCGAGCATCATCGCGCCGATTTCGCGATCTCGTCGCCCGAGATCGCGCTTGCCGCGATCGCCGGACGCACGAAGCGAATTCGCCTCGGCTCGGCGGTGACGGTTCTCAGCTCCGACGATCCTGTGCGCGTCTTCCAGCGCTTTTCGACGCTCGACGCCGTCTCGAAAGGTCGCGCCGAAGTGATCCTGGGCCGCGGATCGTTCACCGAGTCGTTCCCGCTGTTCGGCTACGAACTCTCCCAATACGAGCTCCTGTTCGAGGAGAAACTCGATCTCTTCGCGGCGCTGATCGGCGGGGAACCGGTCACCTGGCGCGGCCAGACGCGCGCGGCGCTGACCGGCCAGCGGGTGTTTCCGGCGATCGAGAACGGCCGGCTGAAGACGTGGATCGGCGTCGGCGGCAGTCCGGAATCGGTCATCCGCGCGGCGCGCTACGACATGCCGCTGATGCTGGCGATCATCGGCGGCGCGCCGACGCGCTTCAAGCCGCTGGTCGAACTCTATCATCGCGCCCTGGCGCAGCTCGGCCGGCCCACGCGCGCGATCGGCGTGCACTCGCCCGGCTACGTCGCCGATACCGACGCCCAGGCGCAGGCGGACCTGTGGCCCGACTACAAGAAGATGCGCGACCGGATCGGCGCCGAGCGCGGCTGGCCGCCGATGGAACGCGCGGAATTCGAGTCCGAAATCGAGCGCGGCTCGCTCTATGTCGGCTCGCCGCAGACCGTCGCGCGCAAGATCGCCGCGACCGCGCAAGGCCTGGGCCTGTCGCGGTTCGATCTGAAATACAGCGCGGGGACCCTCCCGCACGACAAGCTCATGCGCGGCATAGCGCTCTACGGCGAGACGGTGATACCGCTCGTGCGCGCGATGATTGGCTGAACGGCCCTTTCGACCGGGCCGCCGGTTTCGCCAGCCGTGGCCCGCGCCGCCCGTGGCGGCGAAAGTCTTTCGCAGCGCCGGGGTACTGGGCTATGAAGCTCGGGCGTCGGCGAGGCCGCGACCGCCGGACCCCCCGGGGCGACCAAGCCAGGGCGCCGGAACAAGCGAGTCCAACAGGAACTCCGTCGATGACCGAGCCGCTCGACGCCGATCTCGCGATGGTCATCGAGCTCCTGCCGCAGACCGATTTGGCGACGGCGACCCCCGGGAGCTTTCGCGAAATGCTGCTGGGGCTGGCGGCCGCCCGGGCGGCCACGCCGCCGCCTGAAGTCGCCGCGGTCGAGGACATCGCAATCAAAGGCGTCGGCGGCGCCCTGCCCGCGCGGGTCTATCGCCCGACGGCGCAGGCGGCGCCGACCGTCGTGTTCTTTCACGGTGGCGGCTGGGTCGCCGGCGACCTCGCGACGCATGATCGCGCGGCGCGGCTGCTGGCGATCGAGACCGGCGCGGTCGTGGTCGCCGTCGACTATCGGCGCCCGCCCGAGACGCGCTTTCCCGGGGCCTTCGAGGATTGCCTGGCGGCGGTTCGCGATGTCGCGGCGCGCATCGCCACGTTCGGCCGGGACGCGCGCCGGCTCGGCGTCGCCGGCGACAGCGCCGGCGCCAATCTCGCCGCCGCCGTCGCGATCGCCTGCCGTGACGCGGACTTTGCGCTCGCCGCCCAGCTGCTCGTCTATCCCGTGACTGATGTCGCCGGGCTCTATGGCGAGGCGCGCGAGAATGCGCGCTTTCCCTCGCGGACGCAAAACGCCGAGGGGTATTTCCTCACCCTCGCCATGATGCGCTGGTTCGCCGGCCATTATCTCCCCGACGCGGCGGCGGCCTTGGACTGGCGCGCTTCGCCGCTGCGCGCGAAATCGCTGGCGGGCGTCGCGCCCGCCGTCGTCTGCACGGCCTGGTTCGACCCCCTGCGCGACGAAGGCGAGGCCTATGCGGACGCTCTGGCGCGCGCGGGGGTGGAGACCCGGCGTCATCGCGGGGCCGGCATGATCCATGGCTATTTCGGCATGGGCGACGCCTCGCCCGCGGCGCGCGCGCAAGCCGCGCGGGCGCGGGCCGATTTCAGGGCGCTGCTCGGACGTTGATCCTCGCGCACGACCAGTCGCGCGGAACGCCCGCCCGCCCGTCTCAGCCCAGGCGCGCGACCACGGCGAGCCGCTTCACCTGGCCGCTCTGGAACGCCTGCAGGAAGGCGTCATAGTTCCGGAACGAAACGCAGCCGTTGGAATCGCCGTTCGGACCGAGCATGTAGCTGTGGGCGAGCAGACCCGCCCGTCCGAAAATGTCGCCCGCGCCGCCGATCGGATTGAGACGCAGCGCCTGCACGCCGTGGAACAGCTGTTCGCGCGCCTCGAGCGCGTAGACATGGGGCGGCGTGGCGCCGCGATTGCGCTCGTCGACGTGATCGGGATCGTCGATCCGGTTTCCCAGCCCGGAATGGGCTTCCAGCCGAGTGCCGTCGGGCAGATAGACGGTATGCGCGGAGACGTCGTAGACGGCGGTCCATCGATCCCAGCGGGCCGACGGCCCGGAGGCTTCGCTGCGCGGCACGCTGGAGACGCCGTCTTCCGCCGCGGCATAGGCGAGCGGCGGCCCTGACGGGCCGCCGACGCCAAACAGCTTCTGAAAGAAATTCCGGTCGTCGGGCGGCGCTGCGGCCGCCGGCGCGCCCTTGCTGTTCTGGGCGAGTCGGCGGACGCCGGCCGGCGGCTGGGCGGGCAGCGCGAATTCGGCGGGACGCGGCGTCGGCGCCGGCGCCGTCTCGCCGAGCGCGGCCGCGTTCGGCCGCGCGATCGGCTCGGCCTCCCCCGGCGATGGGATCGCGGCGACCCGAATCGGCGGAACCGGGGGAAGGCCGAATGCCTGAGGCGGAAGGCGCGCGAGCGAGAACCGACCGGAACCGCCGGCAAATCCGGGATCGAACAGCAGGCCATGGACGTCTGCGGCGAACTTCGGCGCCGCCGCCGACGCGACCAAGGGCGCGGCGGCCGGCAGCCGGTGAAGAATCCAGGCCCCCGCCAGCACGCCGAGCACGAGCGCCGCCGCGCCCGGTGCGGCGCGGGACAGGAATTCCAGGCAAACGCGACGCAACGCACCAAACACGTCCGACGCAACACTCTCTTGAATCATCTTCGCCGCCAATGCCTCGCTTTCGCGATGATTCTGCGGCGCGCGCGTTTACGCCTGATTAACGCCGTCGACCGCGCCCGAATATTTGCCCGGCCGGGACCGCGTCGGGCGGATTTATCGCAGGCGCGCCCGGGCGCCGCCGCGCGGGAAGCGATCCGGCGGCGGCGCTGGTTCGGCGCCGCTCGCCTAACGACTTCCTGTCCGCCGGAGCCCGATTTCCCGAAATGTCGCCGTGACGCTCGGCACTGATCGACCGGACGCAGGCGCGCCAGACGCCAGCCGACCAATATTCACGCAATATTGCCAGGTTTTTCACGGTCTGCGAACGATCAGATCACGGCTCGCGAGCCGTCCCCATGCACTGTGCGCTCGTGTGAGCAGTCGAATTCCGATCGCTTGTTGGCGACTTGCAAAGGCCCCGACCGGCGCCGGATCGGAACTGCTCTCGAAAGCGAGAGGGATGACAAAAATGTCGAACGCAACCAGTATTGTCGGCACGTGGAACGGCTTCGTCGCCTGGGGCGATTCCGGTCCGCCGGTCAGCAATTCGATGACGGTCTGGACGTTCAAGGCGGATGGCAGCTGGAGCTACGAGCTCGGCGGCGGCCGCTGGTTTCAGGTCGAGGGCCTGGTGACCTGGAATTTCACCGACAACGCCGAGCCCGCCGGCCTGATCTACAGCGGCAACGTGACCCGCAACGGCATCGACGGCATCATGGGCTACGCCAATGCGGGTTCGACCCCGGGCACGGGATCCTTCTACGCAGTGCGCCAGCAGCCCGCCGGCGCCGCCGCGGCGGCGGTTTCCAAGAGCCACGACCTGAACCGGGGCCCGCTCCGCAGGTAGCGGCCTCGCCCCAGGACGCCCCTCTCCCGCGCTCGCGGGAGAGGACCCGGGGCGCCCTCGCCGGCCTCGCGAGGCGCGATCCGCCGCCGCCCGACGCTTCATCGCGGCGTCGCCGCCAGCACGATCGGCAGCGCCCAGCCCCGCCCCGCGACCAGCGGCTGCAGCAGGCGCACGGAGTCGGCGTCGACCTGCAATTCCTCCGGCCCGCAGGTCCGGCGGCGGTAGACGCCCAGATCGATGCTCTGGCAGGCGACCGGGCCGCCATCGAGATTGAGCGCGAGCAAAAGGTCGAGCGGCGCGGCGCGCAGCAGCCGCGCCAGGCCGTCGAGGGTCAGGAACGCGTCGGCGCTGGTGCCGATGACGATCCGCCCGGACCGGTCCTCGCCGACGAAGCTGCGCCCCGCCAGCCATCGCGACGGCGTCGCCCGGCTGGCGCCGCTCGCATCGAGCAGCAGCGGGTAGGACACCAGCGCATCGTCCTTGCCGGCGAACGCCTGCCGCCAGTCCTCGTGGCCGAGGTCGACGACGCCGGCGCCGTCCTTCGAGGCGACGAAGGCGCCGTGCGAGGACCGGTAATCGGCCGGCCCATAGGCGACGCCAGCGCTCAGCAGCGGCGTGTCGGGATGGCCTCTGAGGTCGAAATAGCTGCCGTTGACGACCAGCGCGGCGCCGAGTTCGGCCATCCAGGCGTCGAGGTCGCGATTCCCGGCGGGCGCGGAATGGACCGAGAAGCGCCAGCGCGCGGGATCGATGCGCGCGAGCAGCAGGCGATCGACCGCGACGCCGTCGACCAGCACCGGCAGCTCGCCGACCTCGAAGCCCGGGCGCGGCTCCGCCCAGGTCACTGCGCCCGGCGCGCCGACCGCGCCGGTCAGCGCCAGCCGCACCGCCGGCGTCAGCCGCGGATCGTCGCGCGCGACAACCGGCCAGACCGAGCCGCCCCGGCGCAGGACGACGTTGACGCCATAGAGGCCGTAGCGCGCGTAGAACAGCGCGGGCGCGGCGAGGAGGACGAGGCCGAGACAGAGGAGCAGCAGCTTGAGTCGGGTCATGCGGGCTCCGGGACCGGCGGATGCTACGATCTGCGATGGCGCAGCGCCATCCGAGACCGCGCAGGCGCGCGGCGACGCCGCGATCCGCCGAGCGGCTCGCTTGAGCCTGCCGGGTTTTCTTGATTGACTGCCGCCGGGCTCGGCAGGAGGCGATTCATGGCGGCGATCCCGCATCGGCGCGCGCGACCCTCGCGCTATTCGGCCACGGCGAAAGTCATGCACTGGGCCGTCGCCGCCGCCGTCATCGCGCTGATCCCCGAGGGATTGACGATGAAGCGGCTGATCGCCGAGGGTCCGACGCGCGCGCGCCTCTATGATCTGCACGAAGCCGTGGGGGCGCTGGTGCTGATCGTCATGGTCCTCAGGCTGGCGCGTCGCGCCGCTTTCGGCGTGCCCGCCGCCGACCCGGCGCTGACGCCGGCGGACCGGCGCGCCTCGCTCGCCGCCCAATATGCGCTCTACGCCCTCCTGCTGGTCGTGCCGGCGCTCGGCTGGGCGGGGACCAACGCCTATGGCGATCCTGTCAGCGTGTTCGGCCTGTTCGAATTTCCGGCGATCCTGGCCAAGGACCAACCCTTGTCCGACCGGATATTCGGCTGGCATCTGGCCGGCGGTCTGCTGGTGGCGGCGATCGTCGCGCTGCACGTCGCCGGCGCGCTCTATCACCGCTTCGGCAGGCGCGACCGCGTCCTCGCGCGCATGCTGCCGGGCGGTTGAGGGCGCTGGCGCGCCATTCCCCGCCGGCGCCGGGCCGCCCTGTTCGCCGCGGCGCCGGCGGGTTGGATGGCGAGGATTCGACGGGAGCGGCCGGCCGCCGGCGACGGGCGACCGCAAGACCGGCCGCCGGATCGCCGCCGACCCATCAATGCCCCAGATGCTTGCCGAAGAACGCGGCGATTTCACCGAACGCCTCCTTGGTCTCGGGAACCCGATCGTCGAACTGATATTGCGCGTGGGACTCGCCCTCGAACACGTCCAGTTCCGCCTCGACCCCGGCCCTGCGCAGCTTGCGATGCACCCGCACGGTGTTGCTGAGCAGCAGGTCGCGCGTCCCCGTGGTCAGGATCGCGGGAGGAAACCCGCGCATGTCGCCATTGACCGGCGAGAGCAAGGGGTCGGCCAGATCATGGCCCTCAGCGTAGATGACCGTGGCGGCGTCGCAGAAGCCATCGCGGGACACCAGGATGTTGTCGACTTTTTCGTTCGTATAGAAACTGTCGCCGTGCTTGGTGACGTCGGCCATCGGCGTGCCCGGCGCGATCGCGCCAGGCATAGGCAGGCCCTGCTCGCGGGCGCGCAGGACCATTTCCAGCGTCAGGGCGCCGCCCGCCGATGTGCCGAAGAAGGCGACGTTCCCGGGCGAAGTGGTCTTCAGCACCGCCTTGTAGACCGTCACCGCGTCGTCGAGAGCCGCCGGGAAATAGGCTTCCGGCGGCATCCGATAGTCGACCGATATGACCTTGTAGCGCCCGATGCCCGCCATCATCAGCGCCTCGGTCGTGCCCGCTTCGCCGGGGAACAGGACATAGCAGCCGCCGTGAACGTGGATCAGCACCTTGTCCTGGTTTTCCGGCGGAAGCGTCCTCGGCGTGATCACATAGACCCTGACGCCGTCGATCGTCGCGGGCTCGACCGAGACCTGCATGCGCTCCTTCAGCGCGTCGATGCCCTTGAGCACGCCCGCCGCCTGCTTGAGCGCGTAGGCGCGGGCTTCGTCGCCGGTCTTCCACAGCGCGTTCCAGTCCGGATTCAGCGGCGCCGCGATGAACTTCTGCATCTGCGGGCTGATATCGGCCGTGGTCGGCGCAGGCAGCGACTTGGCGGCCTCCTGAAGCGGCGGAAAGGGGTCGTCCGCATATGCGGCCGCGACCGGGGCCGACAGGATGGCGCCGGCGAGCAGGATCGACGTCTTGAGCTTCATGAACGTTCTCCCTCGAAATTGACGGTTGGTCGTTTGCGTTTTCCGGGCGGCGAACCCGACATGCGCCGCCGATGTCCCCTCCGTTTCGCCGGGCGCGCGCCCGGGCGCGCGAGCCTCGCGCAAAATAGAACAGGGGTCACGCGATGATTCGTCGCATGGCGGCGCTCCCCTGTCGCCTGTGACGACAGGGAACGTCTCGGGCTCGCGCGCCTCTCGGCATTTGGCGGCGCGATCCCACGCCCCACACGATCGCTGTATGCGCCTGGCCGCGGTCGCCGCCTTCCGCGCCCCGACGCTCGCCTGCGGGCGGAGGCGCCTCCTTGCCGGCGCCGGACTGGCGCCGGCCGGATCGCCCGACAAATCCTTTGCTTGTTGAAAGATCTGGTACTTCATTATTCGGCCGATCGAGGGAAATCAGAGGGTTGCCGGCAAAAGGAAACCCGCGCGCAACGCCCGGGCCGCGGCCCGCCATCCCTCCTCGTCGCCCGGGCCCGGAGGCCGGCGGAAATTTTTGGAAATCTTTGGAAATCTTTTGAAGTCTTTTGAAGTCTTTTGAAGTTCTTTGGAAGTCCTTTTGAAGTCCTTGGAAGTCCTTTGGAAGTCTCTCATCGCCGGGGCTCCCATTGCCGGGGCTCCATGGC